>JBILDR010000006.1:0-57340 GCA_044352515.1 Polaromonas sp. | reverse complement strand
GCCGCCCTCGGCGCGATGCGGCTTTCGATCAAGCGCCCCTTCGCCGCGAGGGCGCGGCTCCCACACCCGCACCACTGCCGCTGGCTGGTAGCTCTCTTGTGGGAGCGCCGCCCTCGGCGCGATGCGGGCTGTGAACACCAGCTGCACCCTCGCCCGCGCCGACATCAAAGCTTGAAGGAAGGCCGTTCACCCATGGCCGCACGCCAGCGCAGCAGATGCGGGTAGCGCTCATCGGGCTTGAGTTTGATGACACGGGCAAAGTCGACCGCCACTACGGCGGTGATATCGGCCACGCTGAACTGCTCGGCCGCCACGAAACTGCGGCTCGCCAAATGGGCATCAAGCGTCTCGAAAAACCGCTGCGCCCGCGCTAGCCCACGCTGGGCCAGTTCGGCTATCTGGGCGTAGTTGACCGGCCCGGGCAAGGCGCGATCGGCCATGGCCGGTGAGCCGTTGCGCAAAGCCTCGGCCACAGGCATCAGGCCGTCGAACTCCATGCGCCAGTTCAGGCTGGCAATCTCGGCCTTGTCTTTCGGGCTGCTGCCAAAAAGCGGCGGCTGCGGATACTGGGCCTCCAGGTAGGCTGCAATCGCCGCGTTGTCGCTCAGCACCAAGTCATCGTCCACGCGCAGGGCTGGCACGGTGCAATGCGGGTTGATGCGCCGGTAGGCCTGCGACATCTGCTCTCCGGCGCGCAGATCTATCTGCACCGTCTCATGCGCCACGCCTTTTTCCGCCAGAAAAATACGCGCCCGCCTTGGGTTGGGCGCGGTGGCGCAGTCATAGAGGGTGATCACGAAGCCGCTTTCAGCTTGTCCTGGGTGCGGGTGTCAAAGTCGCTCGCGTCATGGCGCTCGTGCAGTTGCTGGCTCAAGGGGCCGCGCAGGCGATTGACCATGCGGCCACGCTGCACCGCCGGGCGCTGTGCCAGCTCTTCGGCCCAGCGCTGCACATGGGTGTACTCCTGAACCTGCAGGAACTCGGCGGCCTCGTAAAGCTCGCCACGGGCCAGTGCACCATACCAGGGCCAGATCGCGATGTCGGCCACGGTGTAGTCCTCGCCAGCGATGAAGCGGTGCTGCGCCAGGCGCTGGTTGAGCACGTCCAGTTGACGCTTGGCTTCCATGGCAAAACGGTCAATCGCGTATTCAAACTTGACCGGCGCATAGGCATAAAAATGCCCGAAGCCCCCGCCCAGATAAGGCCCGCTGCCCATCTGCCAAAACAGCCAAGACAGGCACTCGGCCCGCTTGGCAGGCTCGGTGGGCAGCAGGACACCAAATTTCTCGGCCAGGTAGACCAAGATGGCGCCTGATTCAAACACCCGCACCGGCTCGGCGCCGCTGTAATCGAGCAATGCCGGGATCTTGGAATTGGGGTTGACCTCCACAAAGCCTGAGCCGAACTGCTCGCCCTCGTGGATGCGGATCATCCAGGCGTCGTATTCCGCCCCCTGGTGGCCCAGGGCCAGCAACTCTTCGAGCATCACCGTGACCTTGATGCCGTTGGGCGTGCCCAGCGAATACAGCTGCAGCGGATGCTTGCCGCGCTGCAAGGGCTTGTCATGGGTGGCGCCGGCCACGGGACGGTTGATGTTGGCGAATCGACCACCATTGGACTTGTGCCAGGTCCAGACCTTGGGTGGGGTGTAGGGGCTTGAATCAGACATGCAGACCTCAAAAAAATCAGGTGCCCTTTGCACCCGTCAGGCGCATGGTAAGGCAAGCAAGAAAGGCGCGCCCTACCCTCAGCCAAATTTCTGACCGTTCATCTACAGGTCATTGGGCAAAACATGCAACGGCGACTCCTGCAGCAATGCGACCGAGCGGACATTCTGGCCATTGAGTTTGAAGCGCATCAAGGCGGCCTTCCCGGTCCATGCAGACCGCCAACCGCACCAACAGCTCATTGCACCCAAACTGGATTAACCAAGGCGGCCAGGCCTGTCCTTCAGCCCGGCGCCAGCTTGAGCCAGCGCACCACGGCTATTCTGGGCAAGAGCGCAGAAATGTTACTGCTGCTGCGGGTCACCAGCACTTCGCTGCGGCTGAGCATGGGCGTCAGAGTGAGCCTGAAAACACCATCGATGCTGACCTCATCGCCCACAGTGATCCGGCCCGTCACCGCATCGAAGCTCACGCTTCTCAGTCGCACCGAGCGGAGAGGCCCGAAATAGCCATAGTTGGCCGTGTCCACACCATTCCAGAAAGTACAGGCGGGCCAGTCTTGGTAGTTCGCTTGCGGGTAAACACAAAGCTGATAGCGCAGCGGGGCTTGCGGCAGCGCCGCACGGTCGCGGTCGCGCCCATCACAGACCACCACGTCGTTAGGAAAGCGGGTGCAGCCGGCTGGGACAGGGTCCGAGTTGGCGCTGATGCTGACGCAGCTGATGCTCACGCTGCCGATGTTGGCACCGGCCACCTTGCCGCTGCCGGCGCTGACGCTGCAGGTCTGGCCGCTAGGCTGCTTGCCTACCGACACACTGTAATTTGCGCCATCGGCCAGGCGGGCAGCGAAGACAAAGCTGCCATTGGCCTGCACCACCAGCGGGTCAGCGTTGTTGTTCATCAAGGTCAGGCCCTGTCCGGCTGCCAGACCACTGCTGTTGCCGCCTATGGCGTACAGCGTGGCCGGGCTTACCGGCCGCGGATCGCTCAGTGCGAGCAGGCTATAGGCGCTGGCATTGATCTGCAAGGCCGGACGGGTGAGCGAGGACACCGGATCGGTCAGCACCTTGGCCAAGCTGGGCAGGCTGCTGCGCAGATCGGTGCTGAGCGCCGCCTCAACCGCCGCCAGGCTGGCCGTAGGCGCGAGCGAGCGCAAAGACGCCACCGCCGCAGAGACCATGGCCGTTGCCGGGGAGGTGCCAGCGCCAGCCTGCCAGCAATCGAAGTCGCTGGTGCTGGCGCACAGGGCCGGCATGGAATAACGGCCGCTACCGTCAAGGTCGCCACCCGGCGCAACGACCTTGACCTGCGCGCTGAAGTTGCTGTAGCTGGCCAGGCCGGCGTGGTTCAGGCGCGAAGCGGCTACCGCCACCGCATTGCTAACACAAGCCGGAAATGAAACCGCCGATCGATTGCCTTCATTGCCGGCAGCGACCACCGGCAAGATGCCGCGGGCGCGCAAATTGGCAAACGCCGTCTTGAACAGGCTACCAACATAGTCACCATCACAGGCACGGCTGTAAGAGCCGCCGCCCAAGCTCATATTGGCCGCCACGATCTTGCCGCGGTAGGCCTCGGTGTCGGCCTGGCGGGCCAGCCATTCAAGGGCGGCCAGCAGGTCGCCAGAGCTCGAGGAAATGCGGCTGGTGGCACTGCCGCTGACCTGCCGGCTGAACACCTGCACGGGCAGGACCTTGGCCTGCCGCGCCACCGAAGCATTGGATGCCACGCCCGAGGTGACTGAATAGTCCATGGCAATAACGCCCGCCATGCTGGTGCCGTGGGTGCAACCGACCTGAATCGCAAGCGGACGGTTGCCGGCCAGGTCTATGCTCGAGCTTGCGCCCAGGCCACAGCCGCTGCCGGCCGCTGGTGAGACGGTGTCGACGTTCTGGCCATTCGGGCACAAGCTGGCCGAGCCAGCCGCCGTGCTGGAAAAACAGGCCCCTGGCAGGATTTTTCCGGCCAGCGCCGGGTGGCGCGCCTCGACCCCGGTATCGAGCACGGCAACAATGCGGTCCTTGCCGTCAGCGGTGTTGCCGCCCAAGGTGGGCCAGGCGCCACCGACCCCAAAGCTGCGCTGAACCTCCAGGGCCAGCGCATCAGCGGCGCTGGCCTTGAGGTCCAAAGGGATATCGACATGCACCCCCCTGACATTGGTGATGCGGGGCAAAAGGTCCAGCTCGCAGCTGTTCAATTCAATGCGCACCGCAGCGCCCGAGGCGGGCTTGAAGGCCGATGCGATGCGCGCGCCCAGTGCGCTCAGATCGCAGCTGGGGCTGGCCGACACACCCGCAGCCGCTTGCACCGCTGACTTCTGCAAATCCGCCAGGAACTGGCTCTGCAGCTGCTGCCAGGTCAGCGGGTCGGTAGCCGCTGCAGCCGCTGCAGCAGGCGCACTGAGCTCCACAAACACCGTCACCGTATCCGCAGGGTCGCTGGGCTTGATGTCACTGATCTGGGCCGCCAGCACCGGGTCGGGCGAGGACGCCACGCTGCTGCCACCACCGCCCCCGCAGCCACTGAGCACGAGCACGCCCGCCAGAGCGAAGGCTGAAATCGTGCACTGGAGCAAGCGATGCGGTACAGATTTACGGCTCATGATGGACCCCCATGCGCAGACACGTCATATACAAAATATAACACTTGCAGGCTTCGGGCCTGCACCTCTGGGACGCCAGCGACCAGCCTGCTCAGGGGTGAGCCTCAAAGCTCTGTTCTTTAGCGTGGCCCTCCAGCGCTGACTTGCTCACTGACCTGTATCAGCCGAAAGCGTTTAGTTGCAGCCCATGTGGCGCCGATACAGTTCGGGGCTATGCCCAGCGGGGATGTTCTTGCAAGGATCTTCAGCGTAGCCGCGAAGAATGTTGTAGCGCTTGATCTGCTCGGGTTTGAGGTACTTTACCGTCTTGAAATGTTGAGAAAGATGGATAAAGCGAAGTTCCGTCCTTGCATCCTCGGCTTGGGCCAGCAGACGGCGCAGTGAGGCCTCGTCCACAGTCCCCTTCGCGAAGGCATTCTCCAGCGCCGCCTCGGCTGCGATCAATCGTTCGCCGGTCGGGATGGCCGCCTTTCGCATGTCCTCCAGCAAGGCCTGCGTTTTAGCGACCTGGTCCTGGGTCAGCGCAATTTGCTCCTTGAGTTCCAGCAGATGCGCCGGGCCGGGCATGCCATTGAGTTCAGCTGCCAGGGCCAGCCCCCAACCACCTCCCCGCCGAAGTTCCTTGATGTCATTGTCGGACAGCGACTTGATCGCCCTGCTTTGCATGCCCGCGTAGGGGGTCTGTACTCCGTGATTGTGTTGGGCCAGGGCCGATAAAGGGGCACAGATGACCAGAGCCAAGAGAAAAATGCTTGATTTCACAGGGTTCTCCAAAATGGAAGCCAGAGCATAGCCATAACAGCTCATGCTCACCCGATATCAGTGATTCAACTGCCCCCACACCTTCTCCAGTCGCTTGACGCTCACCGGCTGCGGCGTCCTCAGCTCCTGCGCGGAAAGGGGCCTTCAACATGTGATTCGCCGGCGATCGACAAGAAGATCAATTCGGCAGTCGATCCTCATCATGCAATAGACCTTTCGCGAACTGAGGATCAAACCTCTACCAAAATGGCCTCCGGCGAATGCAAGGCAATCCTTAGCAATGTGCGCGCTGCACCCGAGGGTTCCCGCCGGCCTTGCTCCCATTCCTGCAAAGTGCGCACCGAAACGCCCAGCAGTTGAGCGAAGACCGATTGCGATACGCCGAGTTTCATTCGCGCTTGGGCGGCCGCCGTCATCGGAATTTGTGTGACACGCCCCTCCCCGCGCTTGGCCTGACGAACGGACTCCAGCAGGTCCTGCTCGAACGGGCTCATTGCCTCGCCTCCCGAGGCTTGCTTCTTGGCCATCAATTCACTCCTCATAAAGTTGCGCCAGGCTGCGCAAAAACGCGTTGGACAAAGTGTCGTGCTCGGCCTTGGCGTAAACGATGAGCAAAACCAGTTCGCCGCGTTCGTTGCGCAGCATGTAAATCACACGCGTACCGCCGCGTTTGCCCATGCCGGAACGCGACCAACGCACTTTACGAAGACCGCCTGTTCCCTGGATCAGGTCACCCGCATCGGGATGCTCTGCCAACCAAGCAATAAAGGCCTCCCGTTCTACGTCATCCCACACCTTCGCGGCATAGCGCAGAAAAACTGGAGTTTCGATAACCGTCAGCATCGCATGAATTATACGTCAATGACGTACAAATAGCAAGAGCAAGAAACTCAGTGGTTCAGCTGCCCCCACACCTTCTCCAGCCGCTTGATGCTCACCGGCTGCGGCGTCCTCAGCTCCTGCGCGAAAAAGCTCACGCGCAGCTCCTCCAGCAGCCAGCGCAGCTCCAGCATGCGGGCGTCCTGCACGCCCTTGCGCTCGGCCACCAGGCGCCAGTAGCGCTGCTCTTGGGGGCGTAGCTCCAGCAGGCGCTGGGCGTCGCGCGCGGGGTCGGCGCGGTATTTGTCCAGGCGCAGCGTGATGGCCTTGAGGTAGCGGGCAAAGTGCTGCAGCTGCGGCCAAGGGGTGGCGGCGATGAAGTGCTTGGGCATCAGGCGCTGCAGCTGTTGGGCACAGTCGGCCGTGGCCTCGGGGGCGTTCTTGGTGTCTTTGATCTTGCGCAGTGCGGTGGCGTACTCGGCCAGCACCACGCCAGCCAGACGCGCCACTTCGTTGGCGATCAGCGTCAGGCGCCCCCGGCCTTCGTCTACGCGCCTTTTGAAGGCGGCTTCGTCGGCGGGCAGCGGCTCCTGCAAAAAGGCGCGGTCCACCGCCACCTCAATGATCTGTGTGCGCAGCTCCTCGGCGGTGCCCAGGCTCATGAAGGCCACCGTCATCTTCTGCAGGTCGGGAATGTTCTTTTCCAGGTACTTGAGCGCGTCCTTGATTTGCAGGGCAAAAAGGCGCCCCAGGCCCTTGCGGTGCTTGGCGGCGGCGACCTCGGGCTCGTCGAAGACCTCGATGGCGACTGCATCGCCCAGGTCGATCAGGGCCGGAAAACCGATCAGTGTCTGGCCGCCTTTGCGGATTTCCATGAGTTCGGGAAGCTCGCCGAAGGACCAGGCGGTGTGGCGTTGGTCGGCGCTGGCCTTGGGGGTGTCATTGGCTCTGATCGCTGGTCCGGCGCTGCGCGTGTCCTCACCCTGCCCTCTCCCAGAGGGAGCGGGTGAAGAAATGGAATCCGGATTCGTTCCCGATTTTTCTCTGCCAGAGGGTGAAGGCCGGGGATCGGGCTGTGATGAAAGCTTGAGGCCGGCCAAGGCCTGAAACGCACCCCTGGCCTTGCTGCCCCATTCGGCCTTGAGCGCGCCCAGATTGCGGCCCATGCCGAGCTGGCGGCCGTGTTCGTCGACCACGCGCAGGTTCATGAACAAATGCGCGCTGAGCATGTCGAGCTTGAAGTCGGCGCGCTTGACGTCCAGGCTGGTCTCGTCGCGTACCTTTTTAAGCAGCACGTCGGTGAGTGAGCCGGCCCCAAAAACCTCTGGCGCGGCCAGCTCGCCGGCCAGGCGGGCGGCGCTTTCCGGCAGAGGCACAAAACGGCTGCGTGGCTTTTGCGGCAGGCTTTTGAGCAGGGCCCAAATCTTGTCCTTGAGCATGCCAGGCACCAGCCATTCGCAGCGATCTTCATTGACCTGATTGAGCACAAACAGCGGCACGTCGACGGTGACGCCGTCTTTGGCGTCGCCGGGCTCGTGCAGGTAGCTGGCGGCGCAGTCCACGCCGCCAAGCCGCAGGGTCTTGGGAAAGGCCTGGGTGGTGATGCCCGCGGCCTCGTGCCGCATGAGCTCCTCGCGGGTCAAAAACAACAGACGCGGGTTGTTGCGCGAGGCGTCTTTCCACCAGCGCTCGAAAGCCGCGCCGTTATGGGCATCGGCCGGCACCTGGCTGTCATAAAAGGCAAAGATCAGCTCGTCGTCGACCAGCACGTCCTGCCGGCGCTGCTTGTGCTCGAGTTCCTCCACCTGGGCCATGAGTTTGTGGTTGGCGGCCAGGAAGGGCAGCTTGCTGTCCCAGTTCCCCGCCACCAAAGCCTCGCGAATGAAGATCTCGCGCGCCCCCGCCGCATCCACGCTTGCGTAGTTGGCGCGGCGGTTGTTGTAGATCACCAGGCCGTAGAGCGTGGCCCGCTCGAGGGCCGAAACCTGGGCGGCTTTTTTCTCCCAGTGCGGGTCCAGCAGCTGCTTTTTGATCAGATGCCCGCCCACTTGCTCTATCCACTGGGCGTCGATGTTGGCCATGCAACGGCCGAACAGGCGCGCGGTCTCCACCAGCTCGGCCGCCACGATCCAGCGCCCCGGCCGTTTGGACAGGCGCGAGCCGGGATGGCGGTGAAACTTGATGCCGCGTGCGCCCAAATAAAAATCGTCTTCGTCGCTTTTGCAACCGATATTGCCCAGCAGACCGCACAGCAGGGCCAGGTGAAGCTGCTCATAGCTGGCCGGCTCTTTGTTGAGCTTCCAGCCTTGCTCGGCCACCACGCTGACCAGCTGCGAATGGATGTCGCGCCACTCGCGCACGCGGCGCACATTGATGTAGTTCTCGCGCAGCAGGTTTTCGTACTGGCGGTTGGAGAGTTTGGGGGAGGCGGGCGCGACCTGGGTGGATGCACCGCTGCCCCCACCCCAGCCCTCCCCCAGAGGGGGAGGGAGTGAAGAGGCGCTGCCGCGTGTATGCCCCGGCCTGGCTTGGCTCCCTCTAGGATAGGGCTGGGGTGAGAGCTGGGGTGAGGCCACGCGCACCTCGGGCCTTCCCCCCAGCGCTGGGCCCACAGCATGCGGCCGCCCTCCCCTGGCCTCCCCAATCCACTGCCAGAGCTTCAAGTAGGAGACAAACTCGCTCTTCTCGTCGTCAAACTTGGCATGCCTCTGGTCGGCCTGGGCCTGTTTATCCAAGGGCCGATCGCGCACGTCCTGCACGCTCAGCGCGCTGGCAATGACCAACACCTCCTCCAAGGCGCGGCGCTCACGCGCCTCCAGCAGCATGCGGCCCACCCGGGGGTCCAGCGGCAGCTTGGCCAGCGCATGACCGATGGGGGTCAGCTCATTGAAGTCATCGACCGCGCCAAGCTCAGCGAGCAGTTGATAGCCGTCGGTGATGGCGCGGCGCTGCGGCGGCTCGATGAATGCAAACTCCTCCACGCTGCCCAGATGCAAGGCCTTCATGCGCAAGATGACCGAGGCCAGCGAGCTGCGCAAGATCTCCGGGTCGGTGAAGGCTGGGCGGCCTAGAAAGTCTTGCTCCTCATACAGGCGAATGCAGATACCGTCAGCCACGCGGCCGCAGCGGCCGGCCCTCTGGTTGGCCGCTGCCTGCGAGATCGGCTCGACCAGCAGTTGCTCGACCTTGCTGCGAAAGCTGTAGCGCTTGACCCGCGCGGTGCCGGTGTCTATGACGTACCGTATGCCGGGCACGGTCAGCGAGGTTTCGGCCACGTTGGTGGCCAGCACAATGCGGCGGCCGCTGTGCGCCTCAAAGATGCGGTCTTGCTCGGCCTGCGACAGGCGCGAAAACAGGGGCAGTACTTCGGCCTCGCGCAGCAGCGGTTGGTGCGCCAGGTGTTTGCGCAGGTGGTCGGCGGCCTCCCGGATCTCGCGCTCGCCGGGCAGAAAGATCAGGATGTCGCCGTGGCCCGCCCCGCCCTTCCAGAGTTCATCCACGCCATCGGCAATCGCCTCACTCAGTCCGTAGTCTCGGCTTTCTTCGAAGGGCCGGTAGCGCTGCTCCACCGGGAAAGTGCGGCCAGAGACCATGATGACCGGCGCCTGGCCCCTACCAGAGGCAAAGTAATCCGCAAAACGCTGGGCGTCGATGGTCGCCGAGGTGATGATGATCTTCAGGTCCGGCCGGCGCGGCAGCAGTTGGCGCAGGTAGCCCAGCAGGAAGTCGATGTTCAGGCTGCGCTCGTGCGCCTCATCGATGATGAGCGTGTTGTAGGCGCGCAGCAGCGGATCGGTCTGCGTCTCAGCCAGCAAGATGCCGTCGGTCATCAGCTTGACCGAGGCGCCGGCCGACAGCCGGTCCTGAAAGCGCACCTTGTAGCCGACCACCTCGCCCAGCGGCGACTTCATCTCCTCGGCGATGCGCTTGGCCACGCTGGAGGCGGCCACGCGCCGAGGCTGGGTGTGGCCGATCAGGTGGCCGCGTTTGCCGGGGTGGTTGGCACTGCCGCGGCCCAGACTCAGCGCGATCTTGGGCAGCTGTGTGGTCTTGCCCGAGCCGGTCTCGCCGCAGACGATGATCACCTGGTGGTCTTCGATGGCACGTGCGATGTCCTCACGCCGTGCCGAAACCGGCAGGCTCTCGGGAAATTCCAGGTGCAAGGCAGCAGGAGGCGGGGCAAGAGACACAAAAAAGCGCAGCAGCAGCGGGCGTAAAAACGGTGAAAGAAAACGAGGCCGCAGCTTAATGGCTGAGCGATGAAGGGTGGACCTGAGAGAAGGTGCTGTCAACTTCGGTCAAAATCGGTCGAAATCGTCTTCAACGCCTATGTCCACCGTCTTTAATTTTACCTTCGTGCCCTGGTTCCGCTCGGTGGCGCCCTATATCCACCTGCACAGGGGCAAGACCTTTGTGGTGGGCATGGCCGGAGAAGCAATTGCGGCGGGCAAGCTGCAGCACATTGCCCAGGATCTGGCGCTGATTCAAAGCATGGGGGTGAAGATCGTGCTGGTGCACGGCTTTCGGCCGCAGGTCAATGAACAGCTGGCCGCCAAAGGCCACCAGCCGCAATACGCGGGTGGCATGCGCATCACCGACAGCGTGGCGCTGGACTGCGCGCAGGAGGCAGCCGGCCAGCTGCGCTACGAGATCGAGGCGGCCTTCAGCCAGGGCCTGCCCAACACGCCCATGGCCGGCTCGACGGTGCGGGTGATTTCAGGCAACTTCATCACAGCGCGCCCGGTGGGCATCGTCGATGGCATCGACTTCAAGCATTCCGGCCTGGTGCGCAAGGTCGATGCCCAGGGCATACGCCAGACCCTGGACATGGGCGCGATGGTGCTGCTCTCGCCCTTTGGTTTTTCGATCACCGGCGAGGCTTTCAACCTGTCCATGGAAGAAGTGGCCACCCGGGTGGCCATCGAACTGCAGGCCGACAAGCTGATCTTTCTGAGTGAAATACCTGGCATCCGGATCCGACCGACCGAGCCTGCCGCCGAAGACAACCCGATCGACACGGAAATGCCGCTGGACCTGGCCGAAAAGCTGCTTGCCAGCCTGCCTGCGCCGCTGCAGCCCACCGACACCGGTTTTTATCTGCAGCATTGCGTCAAAGCCTGTAAGGCCGGGGTGGACCGCACCCATATCCTGCCCTTTGCCACCGACGGCTCGCTGCTGCTGGAAGTCTATGTACACGACGGCATAGGCACCATGGTGATTGACGAGAAGCTTGAGGAGTTGCGCGAGGCCACGGTCGACGATGTCGGTGGCATCTTGCAGCTGATCGAGCCCTTCGAGAACGACGGCACCTTGGTCAAGCGCGACCGCACCGAGATTGAACGCGATGCGGGGCTGTACAGCGTCATCGAGCACGACGGCGTGATTTTTGGCTGCGCTGCGCTCTACCCCTACCCCGAAGCCCGCACCGCCGAAATGGCGGCGCTGACCGTCTCGCCGCAAAGCCAGGGTCAGGGCGATGGCGAGCGCATTCTCAAGCGCATCGAACAAAGGGCCAGAGCCCAGGGCCTGAGCAGCATTTTTGTGCTCACCACGCGCACCATGCACTGGTTTCTCAAGCGCGGTTTTCAGGTGGTCGATATTGACTGGCTGCCCGAGGCACGCAAGCGCAAGTACAACATCAACCGCAAGAGCCAGGTGCTGGTCAAGCAGCTTTAAGGGCAAGGCCCGCTGCCCCGTATCCGCCCTGCCCCACCTCAGCGAGCCGGCCCAAGCTGAGCTGGGCCGGCCTCGGCCGATTTACTGGCGCCAGCCGCGCATGCCCAGCAAACGGGCTAAGGCATAGCCAGCCAGCAAGGACACGAGTACGGTCTGGACAGGATGCTCCTGCACCACGCTGCGCGATGCCGACCAGGCCCGCTGAGGCAGATCGGTCAGTTTATGGCCCTGACCATCCAAGCGATCGACCAGGCGGCTGGCGCCACTGGCCAGGCGGTCGACGGCGTCATGGGCCACATTGCGGGCCCGGCTGAGCGTGTCGCGGGCAGTGTCGACCGCCGCCCAATGCGCAGTCGCATTGGCTTGATCGCCGGCCAGACCACCGCTGGCGTGCGTGGGTGAGCTCACGCGGGCTGCGTCGCCTGAGCTGTGTGAAAAGGTCGAGTTGTCCATGCCTTGCTCCAGATAAATCGGTGGATGAAAACGCCAGGCCACCCGGCCCGACGCGTTCAGTCACTTTAAGCACACCCGGTGAGCGGCGCGTCGGCAGCGCCAGACAAGCCGGGTAGGACGCGGCGCTTCATCAACGGGGCCAGCGTGCTTCATCCGCAGCCGCATCGCTGCGAGGGCGCAGCTCCCACTCCCCCAAACGAACACAGGCGGCGAGCCTCATTTCGTCGGAGCTGTGGGGTTGGGTGGGAGCTGCGCCCTCGCAGCGATGTGGCGCTTGAGCTAAGGCCCTATCGCGCCGAGGGCGGCGCTCCCACAAAAACCAGCTTTGTCTGGGCAGGGGGAGTGGGAGCTGCGCCCACCGCCAAGAGCAGCCATAGCGACATCACCGAGCATGAGCGATCGCCCTACACCGGCGTGGCTGCGGCGCCGACATGGCGCTGCCTGCAAGCTGCCTAGATTGGAGGGCCTCAAGGAGCTTGCTCATGCCGCATATGCCTCAGCCCACCCCACAGCCGCGCTGGCAGCGCCCGCAGGTGCCGGGTCAGAACCAGTTGCGCGAGGTGCGTATCCCGGTAGGGTCTCAATGGCTGCATGGCGATCTGGTCTTGCCGGCGCAGATGCATGGTCTGGTGCTGTTTGCGCACGGCAGCGGCAGCGGCCGCCACAGCTCGCGCAACCGGCTGGTGGCCGCGGCCCTGCATCAGGCCGGTGTGGGTACTTTGTTGCTGGACCTGCTGACGACGCAGGAAGAGCAGGCCGACATGCATACCGGCGAACACCGCTTCAACATCGCCTTGCTGACCGACCGAATACTGGCCGCCACCTTGTGGGTGCTGCAGCAGCCGGGCCTGTGGGAATGGCCTTTGGGCTATTTTGGGGCCAGCACCGGCAGCGCGGCTGCGCTGATCGCAGCAGCCCGGCTCGATGGCCGCATCGCGGCAGTCGTCTCGCGCGGCGGTCGTCCCGATCTGGCCGGTCAGGTGACGCTGGCCAGTGTTACCGCCCCCACGCTGCTGATCGTCGGCGGGGCCGATCGGCAAGTGCTTCAGCTCAACACCGAGTCCATGGCCCATTTGCAGTGCGACAAGCGCCTGGCCATCGTGGAAGGGGCCTCCCATCTGTTTGAGGAGCCCGGCGCCTTGCCGGAGGTCTCGCGCCTGGCCTGCGAATGGTTTAGCCTGTATTTCAGGGCGCAGCTCTTGGGCCAGCCGGCCGCGAGCGCCGAGCAGCGCGCCTGGGGTGTTCATTGATGGCAGGAGGCCTCATGCGACCCTTACGTACCGTCAACCCGCCCTACCGCGACCGCCACGATGCTGGCAAGGCGCTGGCCGAGGCCTTGGCTAGCCATGCCGGCGAGAACAATCTGCTGGTGCTGGCCCTGCCGCGCGGTGGCGTGGCGGTGGGCTATGAAGTGGCCCGGGCCCTGCACGCCCCACTCGATATTGTGGTGGTGCGCAAGCTGGGCTTGCCCGGCCATGAGGAATACGCCATGGGCGCGATCGCCAGCGGCGGGGTGCGGGTGATGAACCCACTGCCGGGCATGACGGTCGCACCTGAAGACTTGGCCGTTGTGCTCAGCCGAGAGGAGGCCGAGTTGGTTCGGCGGGAGCAGCGCTATCGCGGCGTGCATTCGGCCGTCAGCCCCCGAGGGCGCCATGTGATTTTGGTCGACGACGGGCTGGCCACCGGGGCCACCATGCGCGCGGCGGCACTGGCGGTGCGGCAGCAGCATCCGGCCCGGCTGACGGTGGCGGTACCGGTGGGCGCGCGCGACAGCTGCGCCGAGCTCGCCGATGTAGTCGACGAGTTGGTTTGTCCCTTCATGCCCGAACCCTTTCAGGCGGTCGGCCTGTGGTACCACAACATGACCCAGGCCAGCGACGAGGAAGTCTGCCATCTCCTCAAGCTGGCATGGAGCGAGCACGCCCAAGAGCTGCGTCAGGCCCTGAAAGACCGCCGGGCTGCGGACTTGGCCATGTTGGCAGCGGCCCCGGTCGTCCCGCCCGCACCCTCGCATCTGCCATGAGTTCATCGACAGGTGCGTCCCGCGCGGGTGCGGCGGCTGGTCTGGCCAGGCCGAGCGCGGCCGAAATTGTTCAGGGTCTGTGCAAACACCTGCAGCCGCTGTTTGGCCACCCCTCCGACTATGACCGCCTGCTGACGGCCATAGGGACTGCGCGCTTTGTGCTGCTGGGCGAGGCCAGCCACGGCACCCGCGAGTTCTACAGGGAACGCATCGAGATCACCCAGAGGCTGATCCTTGAGCGGCGCATAGACGCGGTGGCGCTCGAGACCGACTGGCCTGACGCCTGGCGGGTGCACCGCTATGTCAGCGGCCACAGCGACGATGGCAGCGCCGCCCAGGCTCTGGGCGGCTTCGAACGCTTCCCGGCCTGGATGTGGCGCAATACCGAGGTCGTCGCCTTCGTGCAATGGCTGCGCAACCACAATCTGAGCAGCGGATCGCAGATCGGCATCTATGGCCTGGATCTGTACAGCCTGTTCCGATCGATGCAACAGGTGCTGAATTACCTGGACCGGATCGACCCTGCAGCGGCGCAGCGGGCCCGAGCGCGCTATGCCTGTTTTGACCATGCGCGCGAGGACAGCCAGACTTATGGCTTGCGGGCCAGCAGCGGTCTGAGCCGCAGTTGCGAAGACGAGGTGGTGTCGCAGCTGAGCGATCTGATGCAGCGCAGCGTCGAGGGCCAAGCCAACCTGGACGAGCTGTTTCATGTCCGCCAGAACGCGCGACTGGTGCGCAACGCCGAGGCGTATTACCGCAGCATGTTCGGTGGCCGGGTATCGTCCTGGAATCTGCGCGATAAGCACATGATGGAGACGGTACAGGCGCTCGAGCATCATTTGCAGCGCCCCGGCCGCCCAGCCCGTCTGGCGATCTGGGCGCACAACTCGCACCTGGGCGACGCCGGGGCCACCGATATGGCCGAGCATGGCCAGTGGAATCTGGGGCAACTGCTGCGCCAGCGCTATGGTCAGGAGGTGTTTATCGTCGGCATGAGCACCTACAGCGGCACCGTCACCGCCGCCCGCGACTGGGACGAACCAGCGCAGCGCCGGCAGGTACGCCCGGGGCTGGCCGGCAGCTGGGAAGATCTGCTGCATCAGGCTGAGGTCGACCGCTTCCTTGTGCTGTTGCGCGGCAACGAGGCGCTGCAGAAACTGGCCGGTGCGGCGCGTCTGCAACGCGCCATCGGGGTGGTCTATAGGCCCGAGACCGAGCGCCAGAGTCACTATCTGATGACCCGGCTGCCGCAGCAGTTTGACGCGCTGCTGCACATCGATCACAGCCACGCGCTCGAGCCCCTGGACAAGGGGCCGACATGGATCAGCGGGGAGGTGCCTGAAACCTATCCGTCAGGCCTGTGAATCGGCGCTGATTCAGCGCGTCATCAGCGCATGATGGGTGCGCCCGTGGCGCGGACGGTGCGCGCCAGGGCTGTTCAGCGCTGATTGGGGCCGCGCGCCGTACTGTGGTCACGGTTAGCCGCACCACGCAGATCGTTCATCTGCCGGGTCTGCCCGCTGGCGACCATGGAAACCAGTGTGTCCTCATGGGACTGCAGGCTGTTGGGTGCCTCCGGCACCTGGCCGCGCTGAACGATGCGCTGGGCCGCTTCCTTGAACAAACTCTTGTGCGTCATGTTGAAACTGCTGCTGTGTATTCGCTCGCACCGGCCCTGCCAGGCCGGACAAACACTATCACCGCGTCACGCTCTGAATGGCATGTTGCAGCGCAGCAGTTTAGAAGCGAAAGCTCAGCCGGGATGTTAAAAATGACAAATGGGCGACACCAATACTCGGTCATTCCGATAAATCGGTATGTTGCCGAAGCAAGGCCCTCCCCCTGCGATAGCTCGCTGGCAGGATGAAAGGCTCTGGGAACAGGGCTGGATCAAGGCCTTGGGGGCAGGCCTGGATCAAGGCCTTGGGGGCAGGCCTGGATCAAGGCCTTGGGAGCAGGCCTGGATCAAGGCCTTGGGAGCAGGCCTGGATCAAGGCTGTGGGAGCTGCGCCCTCGCAGCGATGGGGCCTCCTATCTGGCGCCGTGCCTGTTTAGGCGCCGCATCGGGCCGAGGGCGGCCCTCCCACACGGTGGCGCCTTCGATCAGCGGAAATCGCGGCTGCTCACCGCCAACTCCCCGAGCAATTCACTCAGGTCCTGCAAGCGGCGAGCCACCAGATTGCGCACCCGGCCGTGGCCCGGGGCCAGCCCCTCGTCTTCGCTGCGCTGCCACACGCCCCAGACGGCCAGCAGGCGCGCGTGTAGCAGCTCGTCGCGCTGGCGCTCGCGCAACGGCCGGCCGGCGATCACATTGACCGAGCCCGATTCGTCTTCCAGAGTGATAAAGGTTGTTCCTTTGGCAGTTGACGGCTGCTGGCGCACCGTCACGATGCCGCAGGCAGCCACCCGGCGGCCATCGGGCAGGGCCTCAAGCTGACCGGCCGACAGCAGGCCGCGCCGCGCCAGCGCCGGACGCAGCAGGGCCAGCGGATGACGGCGCAGGCTCAGGCCCAGGGCGCGGTAGTCACCCACGATGTCCTGGGCCTCTGCCATGGGCGCAAGCTCCAGGGCCGGTTCATGGACCGGCACCGAACGCAGCAAGGCCGGCGCTGGCTGCAGGGCCGAAGCGGCCCAGACCTGCTGACGCCGGTGGCCGGCCAGCGAGGCCAGCGCATCGGCAGCAGCCAGGGCATCAAGATCGCGCCGACCAAGTTCGGCGCGCAAAGCCAGGTCTTCGACACTTTCAAAGGGCTGCTGGGCACGCGCCGCCAGGATTCGCTCAACCCCGGCCTGTGACAGGCCCGACACCAGGCGCAGGCCCAGACGCACGGCAGGCTGCGCTTGCCCCCACTGGGAGAGCTTGGGGGCATTGCAGTCCACCCAAGCCTCCTCCAGCGTGCAATCCCAGCCACTGACCGCCACATCCACCGCCCTGACCTCAATGCCATGCCGGCGTGCGTCTTGCACCAGTTGCGAGGGTGAATAAAAGCCCAGGGGCTGGGCATTGAGCATGGCGGCCAGAAAACAGGCTGGCTCATGGCGCTTGAGCCAGCAGCTGACATAGACCAGCTTGGCAAAGCTGGCGGCGTGGCTCTCCGGAAAGCCGTATTCGCCAAAGCCCTCGATCTGGCTGAAGATGCGCTGGGCGAACTCAAAGTCATAGCCCTTCTCGACCATGCGTCCGACCAGACGCTGCCGGAAGGGGTCGAGCCCGCCCTTGCGCTTCCAGGCGGCCATGGCGCGGCGCAGCTGATCGGCCTCGCCCGGGCTGAAGTCGGCAGCGATCATGGCGATTTGCATCACCTGTTCCTGAAAAATCGGCACGCCCAGGGTGCGCCCCAGGGCTGGGGCCAATTCTGGGTGTTCCATGTCCTTGACGGCTCCCCTGCCCTGCTCTGTCCCCTTGTCTTTCTCCCTCTGGGCGAGGGCCGGGGTGAAGGCACCGCCCATCACCGCGGCCTGCCCCCACCCCTGCCCTCCCCCAAGGGGGGAGGGAGACTGCGCGCGGCGCAGACGGCGCTGCTCTAAATAGGGGTGCACCATGCCCCCCTGGATAGGCCCGGGCCGCACGATGGCTACCTGGACCACCAGGTCGTAAAAGCAGCGCGGTTGCAAGCGCGGCAGCATGCCCATCTGGGCGCGGCTTTCGATCTGGAACACGCCCACCGTGTCGGCGGCGCAGATCATGTCGTAAGTGGCGCTGTCGTCGGCCGGGATCTGATGCATCTGCAGCTCTGTACCGCGCCATTGGTGGCGCAGGTCCAGGCAGCCCCGGATGGCCGAGAGCATGCCCAAGGCCAGCACGTCAACCTTCATCAGACCGACCGCCTCCAGGTCGTCCTTGTCCCACTGGATGATGTAGCGCTCCGCCATGGCCGCCGGCTGCACCGGCACCAGACGGGTGAGCTTGTCATGGGTGAGCACAAAGCCGCCCACATGCTGGCCCAGGTGGCGCGGCATATCCAAGGCTTGCAGCGTCAGCGCCAGCCACTGCTGCACCGCCGGGTCCTGCGGATCAACGCCGTCGGGCCAGGCTGGCGGCTGCGGGTCGCGACCCAGCCAGCTGCAGTCACGGCTCAGGGCCTCGATCAGCTCGGGCTGTAGGCCCAGGGCCTTGCCCACGTCGCGCAAGGCGCTGCGCGGCCGGTAGCGGATCACCGTGGCGGCAATGGCCGCACGCTCATGGCCGTACTGGCGGTAGATGTAGGCGATGACCTCCTCGCGCCGCTGGTGCTCGAAGTCCACATCAATGTCCGGCGCCTCCAGCCGCTCGCGGCTGATGAAGCGCTCAAACAGCAGCCGGCTCTCGGCCGGGTCGACCGCGGTGATGCCCAGGCAGTAGCACACCGCCGAATTGGCCGCCGAGCCGCGCCCTTGACACAAGATGCCCTGCGAGCGGGCAAAGCGCACGATGTCGTGCACCGTCAGAAAGTACATCTCGTAGCGCAGCTCGGCAATCAGGGCGAGTTCATGCGCAATCTGCTGCGTCACCGCGGCCGGCGCGCCCTGCGGGTAGCGCTCGCGCAGGCCCTCCTCAGTGAGCTGGTGCAGCCACTGCAGCGGCGTGTGGCCGGCCGGCACGCTGTCTTGGCGGGGGTAGGCATAGTGGGCGCGAATCTCGTCCAGGCTGAAGCGGCAGCGCCTGGTCACCGTCAAGGTGGCCGCCAGCAGCTCTGGCGGGTAGAGCTCGGCCAGCCGCAGGCGCGAGCGCAAATGAGCCTGTGCATTGGGCTGCAGCGCCCGCCCGGCCTCGCGCACGGTGCAGCCCTGGCCGATGGCGGTCAGCACATCGTGCAGCGGCTTGCGCGAGCGCAGATGCATCAGCACGCCGCCAGCGGCCAAGAGGGGCACGCCGGTGCGCTCAGACAGCTGCTCGAGCTGCTGCAGACGCAAGGCATCGCCCAGCCGCTGCTGCAGATGCACCGCCAACCACAGCCGGCCCGCCCACAGCGCGCGGGCCCAGTGCAGCAAGCTGGCCAGCACCGCCTCGTCGATGGGCTGATCGATCAGGGGGCACAGCAGCAGCTCGCACTCGCGCAGGCGCTCAAACGCCGCCTCACCCAGGGCCACCCGGTAGCCCGCATCCGTGCCCTGCCCGGCCTGGCGCGCCGCGGTGATGAACTCGCACAGATCGCCCCAGCCCTGCATGTTGTGGGGCAGCACCACCAGGCGCAGCGGCTGCTCATGCAAGCGAAATTCAGCGCCCGGCAGCAACTGCAGGCCGCAGGCCTTGGCCGCCTGATGCGCCCGCACCACGCCGGCCACCGAACATTCGTCGCTGAGCGCCAGCGCTGCATAGCCCAGGGCCTGTGCCCGCTCGACCAATTCTTCAGGCTGCGAAGCACCGCGCTGAAAGCTGAAATTACTCAGCGCGTGCAGCTCGGCGTAGTCGGGCAGTACAGAGGCCATGGCTGAACTTCAGGCAAAGATGCCGTGCAAAAACCACGACAGCGTCGCATCAGCCCGGCGCTCACGGTAAATCCAGAGCAGGCCAGCTTGCGCGCTGCGGGCAATGAAGTAATCGCGCATAACCGAGTCTTGGGCAGGCTGCGGCTGCCCCGCCTGCCCGCTCGTCAGCGCCATCCAGGCGCTGCTCTCCAGCCGCTGCGGCCCCACCAGCAGGGTCAAAGGCCCGAGGTGACATGGCCGATCGCCCTGCAAGCGCAAAGGCTGGGGCTGCGGCAGCAGCCAGGTGGGCAGCAGATCGCCCTCTCCCCACCCTCCTTCAGAGGGTTGCGTCTCTTTTTTCCTCCCCCTCTGGGGGAGGCTGGGGGTGGGGGCAGAGCCCAAACCTTGATCCACGCCGCCTGCTTTCGAACCTGCTTTCGAACCTGCTTTCGAACCTGCTTTCGAACCTGCTTTCGAACCTGCTTTCGAGCTGGCTTTTAAGCTGGCTGACGAACCGGCTAAAGGCTCCGGATTTGAGATCGCCCGAGACCTTGTGGGAGACCTTGTGGGAGCCGCGCCCTCGCGGCGATGCGGCGCCAAGCCACCCAGCCCGGTCGCTACAGAGCTGGCCCCAGAGCCCACCGCCAAAGCCGGCAGCCACTGCTGCATGCACTCGGGCACATGGCGATCGCACGGCTGCCAGCGCTGGACCTGCGCACTGCCCAAGCGCTCGCCCAGCCGCTCGAGCAAGTGCACCAGGCTCTCACCCCGGCGCTGCTCGTCCGGCAACAGGCTCTGGCTCTCCAGCCGCACCGGCACCGTCTCGACCGTGCGCAGCACCAGCGCTTGCACCGGCGCGCTCAGGCGCAGGCCGGCCAGCCGCTCGGCCAACAAACGCAGCACATGGGCCATGTCCTGAGTCGGCTCGCTCAGACGCAACAGCAAAACCGCCGGTGCGGTGCTGCCCCGGCGCGCGTCGATCTGCCACTGCAATTGCAGCGCCAGCACACCCTGGCTGCGCGCCAGCAACCAGGCCTGCAAACGCTGCAACAGGCGGCGCGCGGCAAACAGCAGCGCCTGGGCATGCTCGACGCCGCTGGGCCACTGCAGCCGGTCTTCAAAGACCTCGGGCAACTGCAGCCAGGTGTGGTTTTCAGGCCGATCGCCATAGGCCATGTCCAGCGCATCGAGCAGCCCCTGGCCAAAGCGGCGGGTCACGCCGTCCCGTGGCAGCGCCCGCAGATCCTGCCATTGCCGGCAACCCAGGCGCTCAAGCACCGGCAGATGAGGCCCGGCCGCGCTCAGGCAGGCCAGGGGCAACTGCCCGACCGCCACCCGGGCCGACTCGCGCCAGGGCAGGCCCAGTTGCAAACGCGCCAGGGCCTGCAGCGCGGTCTGACCCGGGGCGGCCTGCAAAGCCACCGCCTCGACCATGCCGGCCGCTAGCACCTGCTGGCGCAGTTGCGCCAACAGGGGCGCGAGCCCGCCAAACAGGCGCAGACTGGCCGACACCTCCATCAGCACCGCTGCCGGCGCCAGGCTCACCCGGGGGGTGCAGCGCAAGGCATGGCAGGCCAGCGCCTGTACGCTGCCCGCATCGACCGGCCCGGACTCAGACCAGGCTCTGAGCGCGATCCACAGCATCGGACACCTCCGAAAGCGCCAGGGTCTGCACCAGCCGCGCCCGGCGGCGATGTGCCTGCCCGTGGCTGGCCGCCAGCAACTGCTGCAAGGCGCTCGGCTGCATCTGCAGCAGCAAGGGCGCAGCCAGAGGCGGCCCCCGCCTTTTGAACACCTCCACCTGCAAAGCCGGTGGCCGCCCGCCTGCCTCGGCCTGAGCCTGTGGCCAGTCCAGCAGCAAGCGCAAAGGCGCAGGCGACGCCTCCTGCCGGGCCGACGGCGGCCGGCAGACAAACAGCAGACGGCCATGCTCTTGTGCCAGCGTCTGCAAACGCCGCAAGGCCGCCGCCGGTACCGCCCCCAGCCACAGCAGCACCGCCGGCACATCGGCGCAGCGCAGGGCCTGCTCGGCCGCCCACAGCCTGTCGGCCAGGGTATCGACCTGCACCTGCAGCAAAGAGCCCGGTACGCAACCACGCGCCGCCAGCGCCGGGCCAAAAGGCAGCCAAGGCGCACCAATGAGCACCACCGCTGAGCGCCCCGACCTCGGAGCCGGCGCCTGGGCCGCCAATTGACTCAAAGCCGGCGCCAGCAAACCCCATTCGGCATGCAAACCCGGCGCCTGCAGCAACTCGCTGATGCCCCCCACCGGCCAGCCACCACCCGGCAAGGCGGCATCGAGCGCGGCATGGCCGGTAGGCAGCACCAAGCCCGGCGGGCGCGCCAATTCACTGGCGCGCCAGACATCGGGCAAGGCATGGGCAGACAAAGACATGGCAACACACGGGCCCACCCCTGCGGCGTTGCCGGCAGAACACAGATGGACCCCAAAGACTGGATAAATATACAGTATTTTGACGAGGGGTCAAGCTTGGTGACGGTCTGGCACTGTTGGGTTGGATGAGTTCCGGTATGTTGGCGACGCACCCGCCAATGCGACGGTTGACGTCCATCTTTAATGTAGCTACATTAAATCTTGCTGATCGAGTTCGACCCACTCAAAAATCAATCCAACATCGCCAAGCATGGGGTATCACTGGCTCTCGCCTCTGAGCTGGAATGGGAGCAAGCGCTGATTCGGGTTGACGATCGGTTCGAGTACGGCGAGCGTCGAATGATCGCCCTGGCTCCTCGTACGGGTGCCCTGTATTACGTGGCCTTCGTGGATCGCCACCGTGTGCGCAGAATCATCAGCCTGCGCCGCGCCAACCGTCGTGAGGTGACGCACTATGTCCAAGCCGAGTAAACGCCCCAGCGTCGTTATGCCCACCGTGGCCGAAGATCGGGCCATCACTGCAGCCGCCAAGGCCGATCCAGACGCACAGCCTCTGACGCCATCCCAGCTCAAGGCCATGATTGGCCCTCTGCGCGGTCGGCCGCCGCTGGAATCGAAGAAGAAGCTGGTCTCTATTCGCTACAGCCCGGAGGTGCTGGCGTACTTCAAGGCGACCGGCGAGGGCTGGCAGTCGCGCATGGACGGTGTGCTTAAGGAATACATCACCCAACGCAGCCATCAGGCATCCAATGATGCCTAAATCTTCGCGCAAGCTCCAAGAGGCAGTCCGGTCGTTACAGTTGATCGATCAGGGCTTAGGGCCTGTCCGCAAGCTGACCGGTTTGCGTCGCTGCGAGCAAAACTGAAGGCGCTTATCTTCCGGGCAGCGGGGTGGCCAGGGTCAGGACGGCAACAAGGAAACATGCGCCTGCAACTCGTCCCATGGCGCAGACAGCTTTCGACCTTCGCGGATCAGCAAGCCCGTCGCCTCCAAAACGGCCACATCCTGATGGACGTTTTTGTAGTCCCGGCCCAGCGCATGCGCCAGTTCTCTGGTGTTGTTGGCGCCGTGCTGGCGGACATGGCGTAGCAGATCAAGGCGGCGGGGGGACAGCGTGTCCAACATGGTTTGGACCTTGAGAAAGGTCACATGGCTCTCTTGGACCTGCTCTCCTGCTGCAGCGCGATTCCAGGCCTGCGTAAACCGCTGCCCCATATCGGCCAAGCTGCCCACATTGACTTGAACTTTAGGAGTCGTGCTCATTGGTCGCCCTTTCAACATCGGCCAAAAAATCAGCCACTAACTTTTCTGCACTCTCAAACTTGTAGGGGGTTTCCAATTCACCGATGTGTTTGTGGTCACCCTTGCCGCGTTCGTTGTCGTACCCCACGATCCGAACGCCATCGCGCCCATAGAAAAGGCTGTACTTCAGTCCGTGCGGCCTTTCAGACGATGGTTTTGGGAGCTGCCAGATGGTCATCTCGACAATGGCTCCGTCTGGCAAGACAGCCTTGTCGTAAAAAATCCGCTTCGCCCTCATAGGGTTAATCTAACCATCATTATTTATGGTGTCAATGGCCATCATATTTTAGAGATGCAAACAAGCTCTGAACAGAGCTGAATAGCCGTACGCCACGGCCATCCCGGGCACATTGAACAGCCAGGCCCCCTGGCGCAGTTTCCCCCAAGGAAACACAAGTTCCTTTTTTCAAGCCCAGGGCTATACTGCGCCGGACTCCCAGCTATCGCCCTGCCCTCACAACCTTGCCCACGGAGATCCTCCATGCGTCTGCCTCGCCGTCCTCTGATCCTGGCCAGTCTGCTCAGCCTTTGCCTGTCGGCTGCAGCGCAAGAATTTCCCAACCGGCCCATCAAGCTGCTGGTGGGCTTTGCAGCCGGCGGCCCGCTCGATGTGTTCACCCGGGTGCTGGCTCAAGAGATGGCCGGCGTGATCGGCCAGCCGGTGGTGGTTGAAAACCGCAGCGGTGCCAGCGGGCAGCTCGCCACTGACGCGGTGGCCAAGGCCGAGCCTGACGGCTACACCCTGCTGTCAACCGCTTCGACCTTTATCGTCAACCCCATCCTCAGCGGCCGCAACTCGCCCGATCCGCAGAAAGACTTTGCGCCTGTGGCGCACACGGCGGTACTGCCGACCATCTTGGTGACCGCCCCCGACCTGCCGGTGCAGTCGCTGCAAGACCTGGTCAAGCTGGCGCGCACCCGGCCCATGACCTATTCATCGGCCGGAAACGGTGGCCCAGCCCATTTGGCCGGCGCCCTGCTGGGCCAGACCACCGGCACCCAGATGACCCACGTGCCCTACCGAGGCGCTGCACCCGGCTTGGCCGATGTGATGGCCAGCCGTATCGACTTCACCTTCTACACCATGTCAGGCCTGAAGGAGCTGGTGACGGCCAAGCGGGTCAAGCCCTTGGCCATCACCTCGGCGCGCCGCCACCCAGACTTTGCCGATGTGCCCACCATGAGCGAAGCAGGCATTGCCGGCTTTGACCATGTGGGCGCCTGGTTTGGCGTGGTGGCCCCGGCTGCTACGCCTGCGGCTGTCGTGAGTAAGCTCAATCGGGCCATCGATCAGGTGCTGAACAAGCCGGAAGCACGCGAGCGCATCGCCAAGATGGGCATGATCCCGGTGGGCGGCAGCAGCGAGTCCTTCAAACAGTTTCTGGCCAGTGACTCGCAGCGCTGGACCGAGCTGATACGCGCGGCCAACATCAAGGAGTGAGGCTGTAGATCCCGCAGCGCTCATTTGGGACCCAGGGCTGTTCTTGTGGGAACGTCGCCCTCGGCGCGATAGGGCCTGAAATCTAGCCCCGCGCTACATCAGTGGCCGCATCGCTGCGAGGGCGCAGCTCCCACAGAGCCCCTGAACCGGCAATGCTTTGTGGGAGTGCCCCCACAGAGCTCCTGAACCGGCAGTGCTTTGTGTGAGCGCTGGCAACAAGCCCTCAGGCGCAGACCCGCTGGCGTGCCTCTTCGTATTCGCGGCGCAGCTGGGCGATGTATTGACCGGCGGTCTGCACCTTGTCGATCGCGCCTATGCCCTGGCCGCAGCCCCAGATGTCCTTCCAGGCCTTGGCCGCGATGTCGCCGCCGAAATTCATTTTGCTCGGGTCGCTGGTGGGCAGATTGTCGGGGTCGAGGCCGGCCTTGCGGATGGCCGGCGCCAGGTAGTTGCCGTGCACGCCGGTAAACAAGTTGGTGTAGACGATATCGTCCGAATTGCAGTCAACCACCGCCTGCTTGTAGTCCTCGGTGGCGCGCGCTTCTTCCGTGGCAATGAAGGCCGAACCGATATAGGCGAAGTCGGCGCCCATGGCCTGAGCGGCCAGCACCGCACCGCCGGTCGAAATCGCGCCTGAGAGAGCCAGCGGGCCGTCAAACCACTGTCGGATTTCTTGGATCAGAGCAAACGGGCTCTTCACGCCTGCATGGCCGCCGGCGCCTGCTGCCACGGCCACCAGGCCGTCTGCGCCCTTCTCGATGGCCTTGTGGGCAAAGGCATTGTTGATGATGTCGTGCAGCACCACGCCGCCGTGGCTGTGGGCGGCTTGGTAAACGTCTTCACGTGCCCCCAGCGAGGTGATGTAGATCGGTACCTTGTGCTTGACGCACAGGGCCATGTCCTGCTCCAAGCGGTCGTTGGACTTGTGCACGATCTGGTTGATCGCAAATGGCGCGGCCGGCTTGTCAGGGTTGGCCTGGTTGTAGGCTGCCAGGGTCTCGGTGATTTCGGCCAGCCAGTCGTCGAGCTGCGAGGCCGGCCGCGCATTGAGGGAGGGCATGGAGCCCACCACGCCGGCAATGCACTGCGCAATCACCAGCTTGGGCGTGCTCAGAATGAACATCGGCGAGCCGATCACCGGAAACGGCAGGTGCGCCAGGGCGCCGGGCAGCTTGGACATGGTCTGGCCTTTCAAGGACGGAGGTGAGGGAACGGGGTTCAGAACGATTCCAGCGCCAACTCGGTCACGCAGTCGGCACCTTCCACAATCGCGTCGCGCTGGCCCGGGGCTTTGCTCAGAATGTGGTCGGCATAAAAGCGCGCGGTGGTGATCTTGGCTTGCAGGAAGGCTGCGCCAAATTCCTCGCCCTCGCCGCTGGCCAGCAGCTGCTCGGCCGCCAGCAGGGCGCGCGCCATTTGCCAGCCGGCCATCAGATTGCCAGCGAGCATGAGGTAAGGAACGCTACCGGCATAGACCGCATTGGGCGAGTTCTTGGCGCCGGCACACACAAACTCGACCACATCCAAAAACGCCTGGCGGGCTGCAGCCAGCCGCTTGGCCACGGCCTGGGCCTGTGCACTGCCCTGCCCCAGCTGAGCTTCGGTGGCTTCAATCTGCGCGGCCAGAGCGCGCGCGGTGCGGCCGCCGTCGCGTGCGGTCTTGCGGCCGATCAGGTCATTGGCCTGGATCGCGGTGGTGCCCTCGTAGATGGTCAGGATCTTGGCGTCGCGGTAATACTGCGCAGCGCCGGTCTCTTCAATAAAGCCCATACCGCCGTGCACCTGCACGCCTAGGCTGGCCACCTCAATGCTCATCTCGGTGCTGTAGCCCTTGACCAGCGGCACCATGAATTCATAAAAGGCCTGGTTGTGGGCGCGCACCTGCTCATCGGGGTGGTGGTGCGAGGCGTCATAGGCCGCAGCAGCCACAGCGGCCATGGCCCGGCAGCCTTCGGCGTAGGCGCGCATGGTCATGAGCATGCGCCGCACATCGGGATGGTGAATGATGGGGCCGGCCTTGGGCAGGCTGCCGTCGACCGGGCGGCTTTGCACACGGTCGCGTGCATACTGGACTGCCTTTTGGTAGGCGCGCTCGGCAATCGAGATGCCCTGCACGCCCACCGCATAGCGGGCCGCGTTCATCATGATGAACATGTATTCGAGGCCGCGGTTTTCCTCGCCGACCAAGTAGCCTACAGCGCCGGGTCCGGCGCTGTCTGCAATACTCGCCGCCGTGCCATCGCCGTACTGCAGCACCGCCGTCGGACTGGCCTTGATGCCCATCTTGTGCTCGATGCTCACGCAATGCACATCGTTGCGCTGGCCCAGCGAGCCGTCGTCATTGACCAGCACCTTGGGCACCACAAACAGGCTGATGCCCTTGACGCCCTCGGGCGCGCCCTGCACCCGGGCCAGCACCAGATGGATGATGTTCTCAGCCATGTCGTGCTCGCCGTAGGTGATGTAGATCTTGGTGCCGAAGATCTTGTAAGTGCCATCGGGCATGGGCTCGGCGCGGGTGCGCACCGCAGCCAAGTCGGAGCCGGCCTGCGGCTCGGTCAGGTTCATGGTGCCGCTCCACTGGCCGGAGATCAGCTTGTCCAGGTATTTGGCCTTCATGGCGTCGGAGCCAGCCGTCAGCAGGGCCTCGATCGCGCCGTCGGTGAGCATGGGGCACAGGGCAAAGCTCATATTGGCCGAGTTGAGCATCTCGCCGCAGGCCGCGCCAATCAGCTTGGGCAGGCCCTGGCCGCCAAACTGGGCCGGATGCTGCAAGCCTTGCCAGCCGGCCTCGCTGAACTGCTGGTAGGCCTGCTTGAAGCCGGGGGTGGTGCTCACGCCGCTGCCGTTGTGGAAGGAAGGGTTCTTGTCGCCCTCCCAGTTCAGGGGCGCCAGCACTTCCTGGTTGAACTTGGCGCACTCCTCCAGCACCGCCTGCGCGGTGTCATAGCCGGCGTCCTCAAAGCCCGGAATCTTGGCGATTTCATCGATGCCAGCCAGGTGCCGGATGTCGAACAACATGTCCTTCAGGGGGGCGGTATAGCTCATGATCAGGTCCTTCAGAGGCTCTAGACGTGGGGTTTGTGGGGCTTTGTGAACACGAAAGCGGCGCTGCGACTAAAAAAAAGGCATCCAGCGGATGCCTTGGAGTCTGCTGCCAAAAGCTTACAGCTTGCTCACCAGTTCGGGCACAGCGGCAAACAGGTCGGCTTCGAGGCCATAGTCGGCAACGCTGAAGATCGGCGCTTCGGCGTCTTTGTTGATGGCCACGATGACTTTGGAGTCTTTCATGCCGGCCAGGTGTTGGATGGCGCCGGAAATACCAGCGGCCACATACAACTGCGGCGCGACGATCTTGCCGGTCTGGCCCACCTGCCAGTCGTTGGGCGCATAGCCCGCATCGACCGCAGCCCGCGAGGCGCCCATGGCCGCACCGAGCTTGTCGGCCAGCGGCGTCATCACCTCAGCAAACTTTTCGGCGCTGCCCAGAGCCCGGCCGCCGGAGACGATGATCTTGGCCGCAGTCAGCTCAGGCCTATCGTTCTTGGCGATCTCGCTGCCCACATAGCTGGACTTGCCGCTGTCGGCCACCGCCCCAGCCACTTCGACCGCAGCCGAGCCACCGCTGGCAGCCGCCGGGTCAAAGCCTGTGGTGCGCACCGTCAGCACCTTGACGCTGTCACTGCTTTGCACGGTGGCAATCGCGTTGCCGGCGTAAATGGGGCGCTCGAAGGTATCGGCAGAGATGACTTTGGTGACGTCAGACAGTTGCGCTACATCCAGGCTGGCGGCCACGCGCGGGGCGACGTTTTTGCCTGAGGCGGTGGCTGCAAACAGGATGTGGCTGTAGTTGCCTGCAATGGCCAGCACCTGCGCAGCCACGTTCTCGGCCAAACCGTGGGCCAGATCGGCGCTGTCTGCATGAATGACCTTGGCCACGCCGGCGATCTGCGCGGCCGCCGCGGCTGCTGCGGCCGCGTTGTGGCCCGCGACCAGCACATGCACATCACCGCCGCACTGGGCAGCGGCTGTGACGGTATTGAGGGTGGCCGGCTTGAGGCTGGCGTTGTCGTGTTCAGCGATGACGAGGGATGCCATGAAAAAACTCCTTTGTTCTCTTTAACACCCTCCCCCTTTGGGGGAGGGCTGGGGTGGGGGCGTGCGGCCTTATGAATGACGCTCAAAACTTACCGTGACGCAGCTTGCCCCCATCCCGACCTTCCCCCAGAGGGGGAAGGAGCTGTTTAGTCAGTTGGGGACAGAGCAAATTTGCTGCGCAAATATTGGTCTGTCCCACAAAGTCTCAGATTACCTTTGCTTCATTCTTGAGTTTGTCGACCAAAGCGGCCACGTCGGCCACCTTGACGCCAGCGCCGCGCTTGGGCGGCTCGCTGACCTTGAGGGTCTTGATGCGCGGCGTGACGTCCACGCCCAGGTCCTCGGGCTTGAAGGTGTCGAGCTGCTTTTTCTTGGCCTTCATGATGTTGGGCAGCGTCACGTAGCGCGGCTCATTGAGGCGCAGGTCGGTGGTGACGATGGCCGGCAGCGTGAGGGAGAGGGTCTCGATGCCGCCGTCGACCTCGCGGCTGACCGTGGCCTTGCCGCCTTCAACCGTGACCTTGGAGGCAAAGGTGGCCTGGGGCCAGCCCAGCAGGGCAGCGAGCATCTGGCCGGTCTGATTGCAGTCGTCATCAATAGCCTGCTTGCCCAAAATCACCAGGCCGGGCTGCTCTTTGTCGACCAGCGCTTTGAGCAGCTTGGCCACAGCCAGCGGCTGCAGTTCTTCGGCGGTGTCGACCAGGATGCCGCGGTCTGCACCTATGGCCATGGCGGTGCGCAGCGTTTCCTGGCATTGGGCGACGCCGCAGCTGACGGCGATCACCTCGGAGGCGGCGCCCTTTTCCTTCAGGCGCGTGGCCTCTTCGACAGCGATTTCGTCGAAGGGATTCATGCTCATCTTGACGTTGGCGATATCGACACCGCTGCCGTCGGACTTGACGCGCACCTTCACGTTGTAGTCGACCACGCGTTTGACGGGAACCAGAACCTTCATGGGGTCTCCAGGGGTAGTTGAAACGAGGATTCAGACCGCCGGGCGCTGACCACGGGCCGGCGGTCGAATTGACGTAACGTCAATTCCCGCATTCTATGCCGCGTTGCAGCAAGCCGCCGTCCTATAGGGGTTGAACAGGGGCTAAACAGGGGCACGGCAAGACAAACCGGGGACAAAAAGAACGGTCGTTCGTTTTTTCGGTGATCTTAAAAACCTTGGGCGCAGCCGTCAAGCAATTCCTGCCACCTCCCCAGGGTCCTCACAAGCTCAGGCCCGTACCAGACCAAACTCAGGCCACGGGTCGAGGCGGCACGCTGTGCACCACCCGCTGCGGGTAGGGGATCTCAATGCCGTGGCTGCGCAGTGCCCGCAAGACGGCCAGATTGACCGCAGACTTGACATTGCCCTGCCCGTTTTCAGGATCGACGATCCAGAAATTAACGGTGAACTCCAAGCCATCGGCGCCAAAATTACTCAAGTGAACGGTGGGCGCGGGATCGGTCAGCACCCGCGCCTGGGCAGCTGCGGCCCCTTGCAGCAGCGCCATGACCTGATCCACATCGCTGTTATAGGCCACCGACACCACCGTGGTCTGCAACACACGGGGGTCGGTCAGCGACAGGTTTTCGATGCGGTTGCTGATGAACATATCGTTGGGCACCACCGACTCGCGCCCAGACAGGGCCCGAACAATGGTGTAACGCGCCTTAATGTCGGTGACCGCACCCTCAAAGTTGTCGATACGCACGTTGTCGCCAATGCGCACGCTGCGTTCAGCCAGCATCACAAAGCCGCTGACATAGCTGGCCGCCAGCTTTTGCAGGCCCAGGCCCACCCCCACACCCACCGCACCGCCCAGCACGGAAAGCGCTGTCAGGTCGATGCCCACCGCCGTCAGACCCACCAGCAGGCCTATGCCCACCAAGAGCGCGCGCACCGCGTTGCTGACCGCCTTGCGCAAGGACAAATCGCCGCCGCTGGCCGAACGCAGCAGGCGGTCTTCGATGGCCGACGACACCCAGAGCGAGACGATCAGCACCGCACCGGCGGTGAGCACCGCGCTCAGGAGGTCCAGCGCACTCAGGCGTGAACCGCCCATGCGAAACACGATGCCGTCGAGTTCATCCAGCAGCAGCGGCAGCAAGCCGGTGAGCCACAAGGCCACCGCCAGCCAGGCCAGCCAGGAGATGGAGCGCTCCAGCAAACGCACCAGCGGCGCCCGCTTGAAAGCCACCTGCAACACCTTCACACCGACCCGAATCAGGGCGAGCGACAAAAGCACAGGCAGGAAGATCCGGATGGCAAAAAGCGGAACGGCTGCCGCCTTGAGCCCGCTTTGTGCCGCATAAGCCAGCACCAGCAATATCAAGGGAAACAGGGCCCCGTCAATGAGACGGCGCCCCATGAGAACGGGCCAATCCAGCTCAGTAGGCAGAGCCCGCCTCAGCCCCTTGAGCAGCAGCCAAGCCAGCACCAGGCACAGCGCCAGCACCGCCAACTCGATCAGCACCGAGCTGCGGCTCAAGGCGCTCAAAACATCATCCAGGCTTTGCAGCCGCAAGCCCTCGCCCATCGCACCACCCATTGAAAAATTTCCCGCCATAAGGTTCACAGTCCAGCCAGCACGCGCAGATGAGCCGCCACGCTGCGCGCCAAGGCACCGAGATGGTAGCCGCCCTCCAGGCAGGAGACGATGCGCCCTTGCGCATGGCGTCTGGCCACCGCCATCAGCTGCTCGGTGATCCAGGCATAGTCGGCCTCGACCAGACCGAGCTGGCCCAGGTCATCGTCGCGGTGCGCGTCAAAGCCGGCGCTGATAAGAATCAACTCGGGCGCAAACGCATCGAGCCTGGGCAGCCAATGCTGCTCAATCAGCGCCCGGATCGCAGGCCCCTGGGTGTAAGGCGCCACCGGAAGATTGAGCAAATTGCCGGCTGCTGGCTCGGTACCGCTGTAGGGGTAAAGCGGATGCTGAAAAAAGCTCACCATCAAAACACGGTCGTCCCCAGCCACGATGTCCTGGGTGCCGTTGCCGTGATGCACATCGAAGTCGATGATGGCGACCCGCTCCAAGCCGTGCGCTTCGAGCGCATGCAAGGCGGCAACCGCCACATTGTTGAAAAAACAAAATCCCATGGCCTGGGAACGGGTGGCATGGTGTCCAGGCGGGCGCACCGCACAAAACGCAGTGTCCAGTTCACCCTGCAAAACCGCGTCGGTAGCGGCAATCGCCGCGCCGGCGCCGCGCAAGGCAGCAGCCCAGGTGTGCGCATTGACAGCGGTATCCGGGTCGATCTGCACCAATCCATGCCGGTTTTGTCCGGCCTGCTGGGACGAATCCCTGACCTGAGCCACCAACAGCGCGTCATGGGCCCGCTGCAGTTGGGCGATGTTGGCCTCGGGCGCCTCGCGCTGCTCGATCAGGTCGACCAGCCCGCTGGCGCACAAGTGATCAGCGATCGCGTCCAGCCGCTCGGGGCACTCGGGATGGCCCGGGCCCATGGCATGCAGGCGGCAGGCCGGGTGGGTGTAGTAAGCGCTGGGCATGAATGGTCTGGCTTGCAGGCTCAGGAGTGGTTGACGATTTCGGTTATGGTGCAGCCCTCAGACTCACGTCCCATCATGAAACCTTTTGAGCCGACCCTCACCAATCAGCTTAGCATGCCCCGCCTGGCGCTCCGTTCTCACCGATTGAACGATTCATGCACAGGCGTTCGAGGGGTGCTGGGGCGACTGCGCAGCGCCGCCGCTGCTTTGGCGGTACTCGGCGCATTCAGCTTGTCCTGCAGCCCGGTTCTGAGCCAGACGGCAGCCGGCCAGGCGGCTGAAGGCAAACCCGCCAAAACAGCTAGCGCCAAGACCAAAGCGAAGAAGACCAACAAGGCAGCCAAGCCTAAAAAGGCAGCCCGCCCAGCGACCAAGGCCACTGTTGCAGCGGGCGGGGCCGGCGCAGCTGTAGCAGCACTCGTCGGCACCGGTCCGGCCTATGCCGAACAGGCCGAGGCCATGGAATTTGCCGACGAATTGGCGCGCCAGCACCAGTTACCCCGAGAAAGCCTTCGGCAGGCCCTGGGCCGGGCCCGGCAGTCGCCACAGGTCATTGCGCTGATGCAGCCGGCCACCGCCCCCTTCGTCAAGAACTGGCGGGTCTACCGCAGCCGCTTTCTCGATCCGTGGCGCATCCAGGCCGGGCTGGCCTTCTGGCAGCAGCACCACAAGGAACTGGCCCGCGCCGAATCGGTCTACGGCGTGCCGGCCGAGATCATCGTGGGCGTTTTGGGGGTGGAAACCATCTACGGCCGCGAGATGGGCCGCTTTCGCGTCATCGACGCCCTGAGCACCCTGGCTTTTGATTTTCCGGCCGCCCACCCGCGAGCGGCCGAGCGCAGCGACTACTTTCGCAAGGAGCTCGCGCAGTTTCTGCTGGCGCAAATCCGGCTCGGTCTTGACCCCTTCAAGGCCCTGGGCAGTTATGCCGGTGCCAGTGGCATCCCTCAATTCATGCCCTCATCCATCGCCTCGTTCGCGGTGGACTTTGACGGCGACGGCCGCATCGATCTGCGAGGTAGCGTCAGCGACGCCATCGGCTCGGTGGCCCGGTATATGCAGGCTTACGGCTGGAAAACCGGCATGCCCACCCACTATCCCGTCATCCTCAAAAGCGAAGCCGACATGGCCACCCTGCTCGCGCCGGACATCTTGCCGACCTTCAGCCTGGCCGACTTTCAGAGCAAGGGCGCAGCCCTGGAAGGCCCCGCCCTGGCGCACAACGGCCCGCTGGCCCTGATTGAACTGCTCAACGGCAAAGAGCCACCGAGCTTTGTGGCCGGCACCGAGAACTTCTACGTGATCACCCGCTACAACTGGAGCAGTTATTACGCCATGGCGGTGATTGATTTGGGTGCGACGATCAAGGCTCAGATGGCTGGACCGCTTTCCAATGGCCGGTGAAAATCAGTTTTCCGCTGGTGAAGGCTTGATCTAAAGGCTCTCCCTCTTGTCAAGCCGGCGGCACACTGTAAATTCCTTTGTCGGCGCTGCTGCCAACTGCGGCGCTGGCCTGGGCGGCTGCGCGGGAGACGGATCGCAAGCTGCCCCAGGTCCGAGAGCCACCCCACAATTCCAAGGAAAAGACCATGAAAATCGTCAAGCTCATGCTGACCGTGGCCACGGCAGGCCTGATGGCCGGCTGCGCCGGCCTGCCCTCCTCCACTGCACCCAGCGGGCCGCCGCAGGCATTGCGCGTCAATATTTTCCCCGGCGGCTTCAATTGGCCGATCTGGGTGGCTCAGGAAAAAGGCTTCTTCGTCAAGAACGGCGTCGATGTTAAGACCATCAACACGCCCAACTCGCAGGCCCAGCTGACCGGCCTGATCAACGGCGAGTTCGAGATCGCCATGACGGCCATCGACAACCTGCTGGCCTACCGTGAAGGTCAGGGCGCAGTGCCCGTCGACGGCAGTGGCCTGATTGCCGTCATGGGCTCGGACAACGGCTTTTTGCGCATGGGCGCTCGCAAGGGCATCACCAGCTACGCGCAGCTCAAGGGTCAGGAGTTGTCGGTCGACGCCCTGACCACCGGCTACGCCTTTGTCTTGCTGGAGGTGATGGAGCGCAACGGCATGCTGCTGGACCGCGACTACAAAGTGGTGCGCGCCGGTGGCGTGCTGCAGCGCTACAACGATCTGGTGGCCGGCAAGCATGCCGCCACCATGCTGATTGCTCCGTTTGACGTACTGGCCAAGAGCCAAGGCGCCAATGTCCTGGGTGACGCATCGGCCGCCCTGGGCGACTACCAGGGGCTGGTAACCGGCGTGCGCGAGACCTGGGCGCGCAACAACCGCGCTGCAACCGTGGGCTACATCCGCGCCTGGCGTGATGCGCTGGACTGGATGTACGACCCCAAGAACAAGGAAGAAGCACTGGCGATCTTCATCAAGAACGTCAACGGCGCTACCCGCCAGAGCGCCGAAACTTCTTACGGCATCTTGCTGGACCCCAAGAGCGGCTTCACCCGCGACGCGTCCATCAGTGTGCGCGGCACCCAAACTGCCGTGCAACTGCGCGAAAAATATGGCAAGCCGGCCAAGAAGCTGCAGCCTGTGCAGGCCTACATCGACACCAGCTACCACGAGGAAGCCAGCCGCCGGCGCTAAGCGGTGCGCGGACTCCAGAAAAACGGCCCTGCGGGGCCGTTTTTATTCGCCTAGAAACGGCACCTGGACGCCCCCCAGTGTGCAGCTGCGGGGCGAGATGGCTAGGTGCGAGGAGGCCGCAGGATGCCCCCCAGCCTCAGGCCGGCACCAAAAACTCGCGGCTGATGTGCGCGCCAATCTCGTTGACCCGATCCAGAAACTGCGTCAAAAACGCATGCAGACCGGTGGCCAAAATCTCGTCGATGCGGGCAAACTGCAGGTCGGCGCGCAGCTTGCCAGCGCGCCGCCGGGTCTCGCTGGCCGGGTCGGAGGTGACCATGGACAGGTTGGTGATCAGCTCGTTCATGCAGCCGAGCAATGAGCGCGGCATGTCGGGCCGCAGGATCAGCAGCTGGGCCACCCGCTCGGGCTTGATGACGTCGCGGTAGACCTTGCGATAGACCTCGAAGGCCGAGACGCTGCGCAAAATCGCGCTCCAGTGGTAGAAGTCGAGCTCCTGGTCCTTCTCAGTGCCCTGGCCGTAAAAGTCGGTCTCCACCGCATGAAACTTGACGTCGATCAGGCGGGCGGTGTTGTCGGCGCGCTCTAAGAAGGTGCCCATGCGCAGGAAGTTGAAGGCCTCGTCCTGCAGCATGGTGCCTGAAGTCACCCCGCGCGAGAGGTGCGAGCGGAACTTGACCCACTCAAAAAATGAGGCCGGATCGCGCTCGAACGCACCCTGCGACAGCATGCGCACCAGCTCCAAATAAGTCTGGTTTTGCGTCTCCCAAACCTCTGTGGTCAGCGAGCCGCGCACCGCGCGGGCGTTCTCGCGGGCCGCCCGCAGGCAGGAAATGATGCTCGATGGGTTGTTCTCGTCCTTGACCATGAAGGCCATCACCGGTGCGGGCGCCAGGCTCTGGCCATGCTTGTCAGCAAAGGTCTGCTTTAGCTCGCTGATGGAGAGCATGCCGAGCCAACCGGCCTGGGCGGCGGCGGTTGACTGCGGCAGCAGCGAAGTCTGGTAGTTGACGTCGAGCATGCGGGCGGTGTTTTCGGCCCGCTCGGTATAGCGGGACATCCAGAACAGGTGGTCGGCGGTGCGCGATAGCATGGTGATCCTCGGCGGCGTGGGCGATATCGGTCTGGTGTTGGCGGGGTTCAACGCGTGGTGGGCATCTGGGCCTGCATCATCGGGCCTCGGGCGGCCGCTGCGCCGCCGCCGGCTTGCCCGGTATCTGCCGAGGCGTCCTCCAAAATCCAGGTGTCCTTGGTCCCGCCCCCCTGGGAGGAGTTGACCACCAGCGAGCCTTCCTTGAGCGCCACCCGGGTGAGCCCGCCGGGCACCATCTGCACCTGCTTGCCGCTGAGCACGAAGGGCCGCAGGTCGATATGGCGCGGCGCGATGCCCTGCTCCACATAGGTCGGGCAGGTCGACAGACTCAGTGTGGGCTGGGCAATGTAGCCCGAGGGGTTGGCCAAGAGCACCTTGCGAAACTCCTCGATCTCGGCCTGGGTCGCAGCAGGCCCGACCAGCATGCCGTAGCCGCCAGCGCCATGGACCTCCTTGACCACCAGGTCTTTGAGGTGGGCCAGGGTGTACTGCAGGTCCTCGGAAATCCGGCACTGGTAGGTCGGCACATTGCTCAGGATCGGCTTTTCGCCGAGGTAGAACTCGATCATGGCCGGCACATAAGGGTAGATGGACTTGTCGTCGGCCACGCCCGTGCCGATGGCATTGCAGATGGCCACATTGCCGGCCCGGTAGGCGCGCAGCAGGCCAGCGCATCCCAGGGTGGATGTGGGCCGGAAGACCTCAGGGTCCAGAAAGTCGTCGTCGATGCGGCGGTAGATCACGTCGACCCGGCGCGGGCCCCGGGTGGTGCGCATGTAGACAAAATCATCCTTGACGAACAGGTCCTGCCCCTCGACCAGTTCCACCCCCATCTGCTGGGCGAGGAAGGCGTGTTCGAAGTAAGCGGAGTTGTACATGCCCGGTGTCAGCACCACCACCGTCGGCTCGTTCATGCCGCTGGGCGCCATGGCGCGCAGGGTCTCGAGCAGCAGATCGGGATAGTGGGCCACCGGTGCCACCCGGTTTAGGGCGAACAGTTCCGGAAAGAGCCGCATCATCATCTTGCGGTCTTCGATCATGTAGCTCACGCCCGAGGGGACCCGCAGGTTGTCTTCGAGGACGTAATACTCACCCTGGCCTTGCGCATTGGGCGCACGCACGATGTCGATACCACTGATGTGCGAATAAACCTGTCCAGGCACCTGGACCCCGACCATCTCCGGCCGAAACTGGGCATTGCGCAGCACCTGCTCGGCTGGAATCACCCCGGCGCGCAAGATCTCCTGATCATGGTAGACGTCGTGAATGAAGCGATTGAGCGCACTGACCCGCTGCACCAGGCCTGCCTCCATGGTTTGCCATTCATGGGCCGGAATGATGCGGGGAATCAGGTCGAAAGGAATCAGGCGCTCGGTACCGGCCCCGTCCTCGTCTTTGGCACCATAGACGGCAAAGGTGATGCCCACCCGCCGGAAGATCATCTCCGCCTCCTCGCGGCGGGCCTGCATCAAGGCGTCGGGCTGAGCCGACAACCAGCGTTCGAACGCCTGGTAATGCGGCCGCAGGGCTTGAGCGCTGTCATGCATCTCGTCAAATTGGGCTCGACTCATCGGCTTGCTCTCCATGGGGCCGCGGTTACCGAGTCTGAATACAGCCCGGATGGGCTATAGCTTAGCAAGGAGCTTGCCAGACCGGCGCGGCAGGGCTCATGGCCTTGCGGGGCTTCGAGGCCTTAGAGCGTCGGCAAGGCACTCACTGGCGATCTGCGAGGCCCGCCCGGTGCTGCCAATAGCGTGGCGCCTGCTCGCGCTCGCACTGAACCTTTTCAGGCCTGGCGCTGCGCCAAGTGGCTGCTCCACAGTGCACCGATTGCAGCACGCCAACGCCCCTTTGCGCATAACGCGCCATCACCTCAGGCGCCGGGTGACCAAAGCGATTGCGATAGCCGGCCTGCACCAGCGCCCAACGTGGCTGCACGGCATCGAGCAAGGCCTCGCTGGAGGAGGTGCGGCTGCCATGGTGGGGCGCGAGCAAGACGTCGGCACGCAGCCGGGACCGCAACGCGAGTTCGGCCTCCTGCCGGGCCTCCAGATCACCGGCGAGCAGGGCAGCGCCCTGCCCTGCAGCGGCTGAAACACGCAGCACGCAACTCAGCTCATTGGGCTTGTGCGTACCAGCGGCAAACTCAGCCGATGGGTGCAGCAGCTCGAAATCCACCCCATCCCACTGCCAACGCTGGCCGGCCCGGCACGGCCGGTGGTGGGGCACCGAGCGCATCAGGGGGTGGTCGATGGCCAATGAGCTCATCAAGGGCAGGTCAGGCAACCAGGCCAGCAAAGCGGCAGCGCCGCCGATGTGGTCGGTATCGCTGTGGCTCAGCACAAGCAGGTCGGGCCGCACGCCCAGGGCCCGCAGCGCGGGCACCAGCACGCGCGCCCCCGCATCGCTGCCAGGGCCGTAGCGTGGCCCGGCGTCATACAGCAGGCTGTGGCCAGCGGTGCGCACCAGCACCGCCGTGCCCTGGCCCACGTCAAAGGCCAGGAGCTCAAAGCTGCCGTGCTCGGGCTTGGGGTTTTGCCAAAGCAAAACCGGCAGCATCAGGGGCAGACCCAGCAGCCGCAAGGGCAAGGGCCAGCGCATGATCAACAACAAGCCGCCGAACAAACCCGCCGCAGCGCACCACCACGGTGCAGCGGGGCGTTCCAGCACCGCCCAAGGCCATTGGGACATGGGGGTCAGCAGGGCCATCAGCCCTTCCAAAGCCAAGGCGCTCAGGCTCCATAAGGGGGGCCAGAGCAGGCCCAGTAAGGCCACCGGCGTGACCACCAGAGTCACCCAGGGAACGGCCAAAAGATTGGCCAGCAGCCCCACCACAGAGATCTGCTGGAACAGCAACAGGGTCAGCGGTGCCAGGGCCAGCGTCATCACCGACTGCTCACGCAGCAGATGCACCAAGGCAAGCCAGATGCGCACCAATGCGGGGCGCAAAACCCGATCGCCTGGAGGGCGCGCCTCGCTCTGGCCGACATCACTGGCAAACAGCAGCGCCACAGCCACAAAAGAAAGCCAGAAGCCCGCCTGCTGCAGTGCCCAGGGGTCGATGAGCAAGATGGCTGCCATGGTCAGCAGCCAGACCTGCGGCCAGGGCCAGAGCCGGGCCGAGGTGCGCAGGCTGACCACGATCAAAAGCATCAGCACCGTGCGCTGGGCTGGCACCCCCCATCCTGAAAACAGAGCGTAGGCGGCGGCCAGCAACAGTCCGCCCCAGGCGCCAGCCACATGGGCGGGAACCGCCAGGCAGGCGGCCGATCCATAACGGGCCGAGGCGCGCCACAGCGCTGTGAGCAGCGCGCCGGCCAGCCAGGCGAACATGGTGATGTGCAGGCCGGAGATACTCATCAAGTGCGCCACGCCCGTGGCCCGAAACACGTCCCAATCGGCCCGCTCTATCGCCCGCTGATCGCCCATGACCAGGGCGGCGATCACCCCGGCCTGAGCGCTCGATTCGAGCTGTCGGAAAATGGCGGCCCGGGTGGCCTGGCGGGCCCGCTCGACCCAGTGCCCGCGTGCCGCAGCTAGCCGCTGGGGCGGGGCATGACGGGCCACCGTGCGCACATAGCCCAGGGCCTGCACGCCCTGCTCCCACCAGTGCAACTCCTGGTCAAAGCCGTAGGGGTTGCGCAGGCCGTGGGGCGCCTTGAGCCGCACCGTCATGCGCCAGCGCTCACCCGCTTGCAGCGCCTGCGGCCGGCGCAAAGCTTCGTCGCTCAGACGCTGGGCCTCGAGCTCTTCCTCGGTGGCAGGCTCGTCAAGCCCTTGCAAGCGGCCCTGGGTATGGCGCGGGGCGTACCAGCTCAACCAGAGCAAGGGCGGCAAGCGCACCCAGCGATCGCCCTGCCTGGCCTGCTCGAGCTCCAGCCGAAAACGCAGCACATCGCTGCCCAGCTGCGGGCTCGACGCGATCAGCCCCGTCACCTCGATGTCCTGTCCCTCCAGGGCAGGCGCCAGCGCCTGCGCCTGAAACACCGCAGCACGCCATCCAGCCTGGGCAAAGGCCAGCAAGAACGCAGCTGCGAAGGCCGTCAGCACAGACACCCCCAGCCGCCCCGCTCTCCTCGGCTGGCCTTGCCCGTGCCAGGCCAGTCCCGCCACCAACAGGGCCAAGACCAGCAAACTGCCATAGACCCCGTCCGGCCAGAGCCTGGCTTGCTGCAATTGCACAGCCGTGCCTACGACGACACCCAAGGCCCAAGGCGCTGGCGATGGCATAGCGGCGCTTGGAGGGAAAGAGGGCTGCACATCCGCTCCTGGAGCGACAATGGTCGAAACAAGGGTTCAAAGCCGTGGCATCGCTCAGGAGGGCCATGGCCTGCCTCTTGCTTGATGCCAGCTGGGCTGGCGCGCAGAGCCTGAGCCGGCGGCTCGGCAAGGAGTATGCGACCCGCTTTTGCCCCTGAGCATTGCCAGACCGTCTAGGCAACTTTTTTTAACCTTCAAAAGGCCGCCCCTGTGTCCATCCATGTAGCACTGAGCCACATCACCCACTATCGGTACGACCGTCTGGTGAATCTGGGACCGCAGGTGGTACGCCTGCGGCCGGCGCCACACAGTCGCAGCCGGGTGTTGTCGTACTCGCTCAAGGTCGAGCCCCAAAAGCACTTCATCAACTGGCAGCAAGACCCCTTTGCCAACCACCAGGCGCGCCTGGTCTTTCCGGACCCCACCCGAGAACTCAAGGTGACGGTTGACCTGATCGTCGAGATGGCGGTCTACAACCCCTTCGACTTTTTCCTCGAGCCGCATGCCGAGCAAATCCCCTTTCGCTACGAGGCGGCGCAGGCCCAAGAACTCGCGCCCTATCTGGCCGCCCAGCCCCTGACCCCCCTGCTCAAAGCCTACTTGGCGGGAATCGACCGCAAAGCCCGCCCCGCGGTGGACTTTCTGGTCGCGCTGAACCAAAGACTGCAGCAGGACATCACCTACCTGATCCGCATGGAGCCGGGCGTGCAAACCCCGGAGCAAACGCTGCAACTGCGCTCGGGCTCATGCCGCGACAGCAGCTGGCTGCTGGTGCAACTGCTGCGCCACCTGGGGCTGGCCGCGCGCTTTGTGTCGGGCTACCTGATTCAGCTCAAGGCTGACGTCAAGGCCCTGGACGGCCCGAGCGGCACCGATGTCGACTTCACCGATCTGCACGCCTGGTGCGAGGTCTTCCTGCCCGGTGCCGGCTGGGTCGGGCTCGACCCCACCTCGGGCCTGTTTGCCGGGGAAGGGCATATCCCCCTGGCCTGTACGCCCGAGCCTTCAAGTGCTGCGCCCATCGAAGGAGCGATCGAGCGCTGCGAGGTGGAGTTCTCCCACCACATGGGCGTCACCCGGGTGCATGAGTCAGCGCGGGTGACCCAGCCCTATACCGATGCCCAATGGGCCGAAGTACTGGCCCTGGGCCAAGGGGTTGACCAGGACCTGAAGGACCACGATGTGCGGCTGACCATGGGCGGCGAGCCGACCTTCGTGGCCACTGAAAACCGAGACGCGCTGGAATGGAACATCGACGCCTTAGGGCCAACCAAGCGTCGCTATGCCACCGAGTTGGTGCACAAACTGCGGGCGCAGTACGGCGACGGCGGTTTTCTGCATTTTGGCCAGGGCAAGTGGTACCCGGGCGAGCCTCTGCCTCGCTGGGCACTGTCCATTTACTGGCGCAAGGACGGTCAAAAAGCATGGCAGGACCCCACCCTGTTTGCCAGCGAAAGCCAGGCCGAACACTGCAACTACAGCAGCGCCGACGCGCGCCCCTTCACCCAAACTTTGGCCAAGAACCTGGGGCTGGACGGGCGCTACATCACCGCCGGCTACGAAGACACCTTCTACTACCTCTGGCGCGAACGCCGGCTGCCGGTCAATGTGGATCCCTTCGAATCCAAGCTCGACGACGCGATGGAGCGCGAGCGCCTGCGTCGCATCTTCTCGCAAGGCCTGCAGGCCGAGATAGGCTATGTGCTGCCACTGCAAGCGCAAGATCCCTCCTTGCTGCAGGGCGGGCCGCGCTGGCTCAGCGGCCCCTGGTTCTTCCGTGACGAGCGCATGTACCTCCTGCCCGGCGACTCGCCCATGGGCTTTCGCCTGCCGCTCGATGCCCTGCCCTGGCTGTCTGAAACCGACCGACTGCAGTCCTTCGAGATCGACCCCTTCGCGCCCCGCGAGCCGCTGGCCAGTCCAGCAAAGCTGGTCACCCAGGTGCCGGCAGCAGGCTCGGGCCTGGCCACCGGCCTGGCTGGAGGCCGAGCTCCAGGCCAAGCGGACCCTAGGCTGACTGCAACTGCGGGCCGCGCCCATGGTATCGACGCGGCGCAACAAGCGGGAACAGGCTCCGCTACCCAGGCCGGCAACAGCGCAGGGGCGGACACCCAGGACGCAAGCCAGAGCGCAAGTCGGGACGCAAATCAGAGCGACCCGGCCCGTGCGCCATCCCTTGCCACCCGCACCGCGCTGTGCGTGGAGGTGCGTGACCCCGTGCGCGCGCACGGACCATCGGCCAAGGCGCAAGTCGAACAGCGTCAGCGCCAGGGCGAAAGAGGTGCGCTGTATGTGTTCATGCCGCCGCTGAGCCGGCTGGAAGACTATCTGGCCCTGCTGGAGGCGGTCGAGGCGACTGCGCGCGAGCTCGACGTGCGCATCGTGCTCGAGGGCTATGCGCCGCCGCGCGATGCGCGCCTGCAAATGCTGCAGGTCACGCCCGACCCGGGTGTGATCGAGGTCAACATTCACCCAGCCCACAACTGGGGCGAGCTGGTCGAGCACACTGAATTTCTCTACCAGGCCGCCCACGAAACGCGGCTGGCAGCTGAAAAATTCATGACCGATGGCCGCCATACCGGCACCGGCGGCGGCAACCATTTTGTGCTGGGTGCAGCCACGCCGGCCGACAGCCCCTTTCTGCGCAAGCCTGAGCTGCTGGGCAGCCTGATCGCCCATTGGCACAACCACCCTAGCCTCAGTTATCTGTTCTCAGGCCTGTTCATCGGCCCGACCAGCCAGGCCCCCAGGGTCGACGAGGCGCGTAACGACCAGTTGCGCGAACTCGAGATCGCGCTGCAACAGATCGCCCAGCAGCGCCAGCAGCACGGCCAGCAGATGCCGCCCTGGCTGGTCGACCGCACCCTGCGCAACATTTTGGTCGACGTCACCGGCAACACCCACCGCAGCGAGTTTTGCATCGACAAGCTCTACTCGCCCGACTCCAGCACCGGCCGCCTAGGCTTGCTCGAGTTGCGTGCCTTTGAAATGCCGCCGCATGCCCGCATGAGCATCGTGCAGCAGTTGCTCTTGCGGGCGCTGGTCAGCCGCTTCTGGCAAAAGCCGACACAGCCGCGTCTGAGCCGCTGGGGCACCGCCTTGCACGACCGCTTCATGCTGCCGACCTTTGTGCGCATGGACCTTGAAGACGTGTTGCACGAGTTGGCTGAATTTGGCTACCACTTTCCCATGGAGTGGTTCGAACCCCATCTGGAGTTCCGTTTCCCCCTGATCGGGCAAGTTCACCACCGCGGCATCACGCTGAGCCTGCGCACCGCGCTCGAGCCCTGGCATGTGATGGGCGAGGAAGGCTCGGCCGGCGGTACGGTGCGCTATGTCGACTCTTCGCTCGAGCGCATCGAAGTCCGCCTGCAAGGCCTCAACCGCGAGCGGTATGTCATCACGGTCAACGGCAAGCCGCTGCCGCTGCAAAACACCGGCACCGTCGGCGACTATGTAGCCGGCGTGCGCTTCAAGGCCTGGAACCCGCCGTCGGCACTGCACCCGTCCATCGGCGTGCATGCGCCATTGACCTTCGACATCGTCGACACCTGGAACCAACGCTCTCTCGGCGGCTGCCAGTACCACGTGGCCCATCCGGGAGGGCGCAACTACGACACCCTGCCGGTCAACAGCTACGAGGCCGAAGCCAGGCGCCTGATGCGGTTTTTCCAGACCGGTCATACCCCTGGCGCCATGGTCTTACCGCCGGAGCAACTGAGCCAGGAGTACCCGGTTACCCTGGACCTGCGTGCGCAGCGCTGAGATTCAAAACAAACGCAACAATCGGACTCTGACCCCAACAATCGGACTCTGACCCCAATTAATTCTGACCCCAATTAATTCGCAACAATCGGACTCTGACCCCAATTAATTAATCGTGGATTCCAGCCCTTCTCCCCTCCCCGGCTCGGTCATGAGCTCGCAGCAAGCGCCGCAGGCGTCTGCAGGGCATTTTGACGAGTTCAGGGGGCGGGTGGCTGGCGCCGCGGCGGCTGATGGGCTTGCGCCGGCCTGGCGCACTTTCATGAGGCACCTGGGCGCGCAGACCGCGCAGGATCTGAATCTGCGGCGCGACCATCTGCAGCGCCTGATTCGCGACAACGGCGTGACCTACAACGTCTACGCCGATGCCGATGGTCCGCAGCGGCCCTGGTCTGTGGATCTGTTTCCGATGCTCATCGCTGAGTCTGACTGGGCACAGATCGAATCGGGGGTGCGCCAGCGCGCTCAGTTGCTCGAGGCCATCATGGCCGATGTCTATGGCGCGCAGCGCCTGACCCGACAAGCCTTGCTGCCCGAAGCCTTGGTCAGAGGTCACCCTGGCTACCTGCGCCCCCTCCACGGCATGACGCCCGCTCTGGGCTCACATCTGCAGATTGCCGCCTTCGACCTGGCCCGCAGCCCCGAGGGCCGCTGGTGGGTGGTCTCGCAGCGCACGCAAGCGCCCTCCGGCCTGGGCTATTTGCTGGAGAACCGCAACAGCGTCGCGCTGCAGTTTCCGCAGGCCTTCGAGGCCATGGGGGTGCGCAGCCTGGCGGGCTCCTACAAGGCGCTGATCGACGGGATGCGCGCCGCCTGCCCGGCCTTAGATGGCGGGCCCAAGCGCATCGTGCTGCTCACGCCCGGCCCCTTCAATGAAACCTATTTCGAGCATGCCTACCTGGCCCGCTACCTGGGCTTGACCCTGGTGGAAGGCAACGACCTGCTGGTGCGAGGCGAGCGGCTTTACCTCAAGACCATCGCCGGCCTGGAGCCTGTGCATGGCGTGCTCAAACGCCTGGATGACGAGTTTCTCGACCCGCTGGAGTTGCGCTCTGACTCCAGCCTGGGCGTGCCCGGCCTGCTGCAGGTATTGCGTGCAGGTCATGTGCTGATCGCCAACGCGCCGGGCTCGGCCTTTCTGGAGTCGCCGGCGCTGCTGGGCTTTCTGCCCGCTCTGAGCGAGGAGCTGCTGGGCCGGCCGCTGCAACTGCCGTCCCTGGCCACCTGGTGGTGCGGTGAGCAGGCGGCCGTGCAGGCCATGCTGCCGCAGCTCCAAGGCTGCGTGATCAAGCCCAGCCACGGCCAGGACAGCCCGGTGATCGCCCGCGACCTCCCGCGCAAGCGCCTGGACGAATGGGCGGGCCGCATCATGCGCGCCGGCGAAGACTACACGGTGCAGGCCTACATGCCCCTGTCCCAGACGCCCATCTGGCACCAGGGGGCAATGGCCATGCGCTCGGCGCTGCTGCGGGTTTTTGCACTGTCCGACGGCAAAGGCGCCTGGCATGTCTTGCCCGGTGGACTGGCCAGGTTGGCCAGCCGCAGCCAGAACATTGCCTCCATGCAACAAGGCGGCAGCAGCGCTGATGTGTGGGTCTTGGGCAGCAGCGCCGCACAGACCAAGGCAGAGGCAGCCCAAATCCAAATCCAAACCCAAACCCAAACCCAAACTCGAAGCCAAAGCCAAAGCCAAAGCCAAAGTCTGGCCGCCGCCCCGCGCAAGCGCCAAAGTGCCATCAGCAGCCGTTCGGCCGAAAACCTCTTTTGGCTGGGCCGCTATACCGAGCGGGCCGAAAACGCTGTGCGGCTGGCCCAGCTCACGCTGCAAGGGCTCAACGGCGAAGACCAAAATGCGCCGGCGCTGCTGGCCTGGCTCAGCCAAGTCGCTGTCGACAACGCCCTGGTGCTGCCCAGCGTACCGCCGGCCAGTCAATCGCGGCGGGTGTTTGAGCGCGCACTGATGGCCAGTCTCACCGACACCTTGCAGTCAGCCAGCCTGGGCTTTACCTTGCTGGCCCTCAAGAATTCAGCCGCTGGTGTGCGCGAGCGCCTCTCGCAAAGCCAATGGCAGACCATCGTGCAGGCCGAGCAGGACTTTGCGCTGCGCAGCGCGCAGGCGCTTGGCTCTCGCCAGCGCGACCTGCCTGGGCCGGGCTATTCGGTCAGCGAAACCTTGCGCACGCTGGAGGCGACCAGCCAGATGCTGGCGGCCATCACCGGCGCCCAGTCCGATCGCATGATGCGTGACGACGGCTGGCGCCTGCTGACCATAGGCCGTGATATTGAACGCCTGGGGACCCTGGCCTCGGCCATGGCCCGGGGTCTGTCCACTGCAGCGGTCAATGACAACGGCGGCTACCGGGCCTTGCTGGCGCTCTTTGACAGCACCATCACCTTTCAGTCGCACTTTCAGCAGCGGCGCGACCTGAGCGCGCTGCTGGACCTGCTGGTGCTTGACACCGACAACCCCCGCTCGCTGGCCTGGGTGGTGCAGCGCCTGGGCCGGCGCTTGCGTCAATTGCATGAGCAGCACCAGGATCTGGCGCAGTCGCTGACCGATACACCCTTGTGGGCCCTGGCAGCGGTCGAGCCGGGCAAGCCCGGCCCCGATACGGTCGCTCTGACGCTGGCCTTGCAGACGCTGGCTCAACGCGCTTGGGCAATGTCTGAGCAGATCGGCCGGCGCCATTTCAGCCATGCGAGCGAAAACCGCAGCGTCGGCGCTTGAGGAATCTTGATGCTGCTCCAGGTCTTGCATGAAACCCGCTACGACTACAGCGCGCCGGTTGAAAACGCCCAGCATGTCAGCTGCCTGCGCCCCTTGGACGATGCAGGCCAGCAGGTGCTCGGCCACGAGCTGCAGATCAGCCCGGAGCCAGCGCACCAGCGCAGCGTGCTTGATGTTTACGGCAACAGCCGGAGCTATTTTTCGCTGCGCAGCAGCCATGCAAGCCTGAAGGTCAGCGCCCGCTCGCTGGTCCGCACGCAAGCCCAGCCTGAGCTCAGCACGCGGGCCAGCGTCAGCTGGGAGCAGCTGCGCCAGCACTGCCGCTACCAGGCCGGGGCGGACTGGGACGCGGCCATCGAATTTGCCTTTGCCTCGCCCTGCGCGCCCCGCGACGAGGCCTTCGCCGAATTTGCGCGTCCGAGTTTTCCGGCCGGCCGCCCCGTGGCCGAAGCCGCCTGGGACCTGATGACGCGCATCCACACCCAGATGCGCTACGAAAGCCAGAGCACCGAGGTCAATACGCCGGCCCTGCGGGCGCTGCAACAGGGCAAGGGGGTGTGCCAGGACTTTGCCCATATTCTGGTGGCCTGCTGCCGCTCCTTGGGTTTGCCGGCCCGCTATGTCAGCGGCTACATGCTGACCTCGCCACCGCCAGGGCAGCCCCGCCTGGTGGGCAGCGACGCCTCCCACGCCTGGGCCTCGGTCTACTGCCTGGCGGCCGAAGCGGCGCGCAAGCCCGAGGCTGGCAGAGCAGGCTCACGCCCGCCCGGCTATTGGCTGGATCTGGACCCCACCAATAATCGCATACCTGGCCAGGACTACGTCAGGGTGGCCACCGGCCGTGACTTTCTGGACGTCTCGCCCTTGCGCGGTGTCATTCAGGGCGGCAGCAGCCACAGCCTGAGCGTGGCGGTGACGGTCTCACCGGTGGAACAGGAATCTGCACCCTGAAGACCATGGGCCGGCCTGTCTCCGTGACTGGCCCCGCCCGCTTCGGGCCAGAATGTCCGGGTGAAATTTGAGCCCTCATGGACAGTCCCAGGACGATTCATCGCCAAGTTGTAGTAAAAACTCGCACCCGCATCCATTTGCGTGTCGCGCCGCCAGGCGCGCCCATTCACAAAAATGAACCCCCACAAGGAGATGTTCCATGAGTCGTCGTGAATTCCTCACCAAGGGTGGCGCTGCCGCCGTCGCGGCCGGCGCTGCCAGCCTGTCGGCCCCCGCCATCGCCCAACAAACCGATGTCATTCGTTGGCGCTGTGCATCGAGCTTTCCCAAAGCGGTCGAAGTGCTGTTTGGCACCGCCGAGATGATCGCCCGCCGCGTCGGCCAGATCACCGGTGGCAAGTTCCAGATCAGCGTGCACGGCGCCGGCGAGATCGTGCCGCCGCTGCAGGTACTGGACGCGGTGGAAAAAGGCACCATCGAGTGCAACCACACCGCACCCTACTATTTCATCGGCAAGGACCCGGCCTGGGCCGTTGGCACCTGCGTGCCTTTCGGCCTGAACAGCCGCCAGCACAATGCCTGGTGGGTCCACGGCGGTGGCGAGAAGATGTTCAATGATTTCAGCCGTGAAGTGGGTGTGATCAACATGCTGGCTGGCAACACCGGCTCGCAAATGGGCGGCTGGTTCAAAAAGGAGCTCAAGAGCCCCGCCGACCTCAAGGGCCTGAAGTTTCGCACCGGCGGCATGGGCGGCCAGGTTCTGACCAAGCTGGGCGTGGTCGCGCAGCAGTTGCCGGCCGGCGAGATTTATTCCGCCTTGGAAAAAGGCACCATCGATGCCGGTGAATTTACCGTGCCGGCCGATGACGAAAGGCTGAACCTGCAAAAAGTGGCCAAGTTCTACTACTACCCTGGCTGGAATGAAGGCGGCGCGGCCCTGGGCTTTCAGGTCAATGCCAAGGCCTATGACGCCCTGCCCGAAGCGTTTCGGTATGCTCTGCACGCGGCCACGGCCGAGGCCAACACCTGGTGCCAAGCACGCTACGACGCGCTCAACCCCGTGGCCCTCAAAAGGCTGGTTCAGGGTGGCGCAGTGCTGCGTGCCTTCCCGCAATCCATTCTGGAGGCCTGCTACAAGGCCAATGCAGAACTCATGGCCGAGGCCTCGGCCAAGAGTGCGCCGTTCAAGCGCATGTACGAGAGCATGATGGCCTTCCAGCGCGACCAGGTGGCCTGGTTCAAGGTGGCCGAGGCCGGCTTCGACAACTTCATGAGCCGTCAAAAGCTCTGAACACCAACCGAGCGATTGAAAGGGCCTCCACAGCGGGGCCCTTTTTTGTGGGCGTCTCAGAAGTCGAGCAAGCTCAGTCCGACGCTCAGCACGGTGCGCCGGAAGTTGTAGTCGCTCAGGCTGTCGCCATAACCGCTGAACAGCTGGGTGTGCAGACGCAGGTCGCTTTGGCCAGCGCCCGAACCCAGGGCCCTGAACCACTCCAGTCGCACCGAGCCGCGTCCACCCGTACGCAGGGCGTGGCGCACCGTCAAACTCAAACCGTGGTCGCGGTTGACGGCCCAGCCCAGGCGCATCTCCCCGCGGCCCATGCCTTCGCTGATGCCGGGGTTGTCGTCGTCCTCGGCCCGCTCGGGCAGGCGCTGCCAGAGCCGGGTGGTGAGCAGCCAGCGCTCGTTCATGTCAGCGCCGGCCATCAGGTAGACCCGGTTCCAGCTGCGCGACAGGGGCAAGCTCTGGCCATTGGACTGATGCACCAGCCCCAAACCGGCGTAGCGCATACGCCAAGAGCCGGGCAGACTGAGCTCCAAGGGGTGAACGTAGATCAGCTCGGGCTCATGGTCAGTGGCTCGAAATGGCCGCGACAGTTGGTCACTGAAAAGCTGCCAGTAGGACTGCTGGCTGTAGGCGAACCAGAGGGAATCGACCCGCGCGGGATCCCCATGGGTGAGCAGCCCCGACGCGATCTTGGTGCGCACAGACAACTGCAGACGCATTTCATGGTTGTTGTAATCGGCGCTGCGGCTGGCACTGCGACCGGCCGCCTGAGAGCTGGGCGCCCGGTTGACCCGGTCTCCTTGGACCAGCGAAACACTCAAGGGGCGGTAGCCGCGCAAACGAAAGGTGCCGCAATCGCTCTGCGGCTCCAACTCCCAAAACCGCGACCAGGCTCCACTGCGACGGTCTCGGCAGGCAGCGTCGCGGGAAAACAGTCCAGGTTCGGGCTTGGCCTGGGCGATGCTGGTTTCAAGCGCAGGCCGCTCAGTAGGCGCGGAGGCCACTGAACCCGGCCCTGGGGCAGTCCCAGCAGCCGGCTGGCGGCCCGCCAGGCGGTCATAGCACGCCAAGCGCTGGCCGTCGTCGGCCACCGCCGTGCAAGCACTCAGATCGGCTTGTGCGCTCGCCAGGCCACAGGCCACAAGCAGCAATGCGCTGCAAGCCAGGCTGACAGGCGCTTTGGCCGTCCTTAAAAAGCGCTGCGGCAAGGCCGGCTCACTTGCTCTTGAAGTAGTCGGCCGGGTCGGGCGCTGGCGGCTGCGCAGGCGCGCCGCCAGCCTCCCCGGAAGCGCCAGGCGTTGGGGTGTCGGCACTGGGCACCGGCGGCATTTCCTCGACCTGGATTTCCACCGCATTGACATCGCCTGTCGGCCCTTTGTCGAGCATGCCGGTGACGATCTCGGGGAAGAAAATCAGCACCGCCACCAGCAGCAATTGCAGCAGCACCCAGGGAATGGCGCCTATGTAGATGTCGCTGCTCTTGATGGAGGGCGGCGCAATGCCGCGCAGGTAAAACAGGGCGAAACCAAAAGGCGGATGCATGAAGGAGGTCTGCATGTTCACGCAGATCAGCACCCCGAACCAGATCAGGTCTATGCCCAGCTTGTTGGCCATGGGCACCAAGAGCGGCACCACGATGAAGGCAATCTCAAAAAAGTCGAGAAAGAAGGCCAGCACAAAGATCATGATGTTGACCACGATCAGGAAGGTCACCGCATCGTCGGCGCCGACAGCGGTAAACAGATGCTCGACCCAGATCGCGCCGTCGACGCCCTGGAACACCAGGGTAAAGACGGTCGCACCGATCAGGATAAAGATCACCATCACGGTGATCTCCATGGTCGACTCCATGCCCTGACGCACCATGGCCCAATTCAGGCGCCCTTGCAGGCCGGCCAACACAATGGCGCCGACCACCCCCATCGCTCCGGCCTCGGTGGGTGTGGCCAGACCCACAAAAATCGTTCCCAGCACCACAAAGATCAGAACGGAGGAAGGCAACACCCCCATCGCCACCTTACGGGCCAGCACCCAGCCGCGCAGGGTGCGGGCCTCAGGCGGCAGTGGCGGCATGGACTTGGGCTGAAGCAGCGACATCACGAAGATGAAGGCCACAAAAATCAGCACCTGGGCCACCGAGGGGCCGACTGCCCCGAGGTACATATCGCCCACCGACTTGCCCAATTGATCGGCAAGCACAATCAGCACCAGCGAGGGCGGAATCACCTGGGTGATGGTGCCCGAGGCGGCGATCACCCCGGTGGCCAGACGCGGGCTATAACCGTAGCGCTGCATCACCGGCAAGGCGATCACGCCCATGGCGATCACTGAAGCGGCCACAGTGCCGGTGATCGCCCCCAAAATTGCGCCGACCATGATGACCGCATAAGCCAGGCCGCCGGGCAGGCCGCCGAACAGCTGGGCGAAGCCTTCGAGCAGGTCCTCAGCCAGCCCGCTGCGCTCCAGGATCGCCCCCATCAGGGTGAAAAAGGGAATAGACAGCAGCAGCTCATTGGCCAGGATGCCAAACACCCGGTAGGGCAGATTGGCCATGAACTGGTTCGGAAACAGCCCCAGTTCAATCGCCACCAGGCCCGAGCTCAGGCCCAGAGCCGCCAGGGAAAAGGCCACCGGCAGGCCCAGCAGCAAAAACACCACCAGGGCGGCAAACATCGCAGGGGCCATGAAGTCAATCGGGTTCATGGCTATTGCAGGGGTCTTTCGTAGTGGCTGTCCAGGGCGATGTCGCCGCGCAGGGCCGCCACCCTTTTGATGATCTCAGACAGGCCCTGCAGGCTCAGCAGGGCAAAGCCCACCGGCAGCAGCAACTTCACAGGCCAGCGGATCAGGCCACCCGCATTGGCCGACACCTCGTTGATCTGCCAGGCCTCGACGAACCAGGGCCAGGAATAGATCACCATGAAATAGCAAAACGGCAGCAGGAAAAGCAGTAGGCCAAGCAGGTCCAGCCAAGCGCGCTGGCGGTCGTTGAGCCTGGCGTAGAGGATGTCGACGCGGATATGGCCGTTTTTATTGAGCAGGTGCGGCGCCCCCAGAAGCACGGTGCCGCCGAACATATACCACTGCAACTCCAGCCAGGCGTTGGACGACAAGTCCAGTGCATAGCGCGACATGGCGTTGCCTGCCGATACCAGCGCACAAATGAGCACCAGCCACAGAGCCACCACCGCGGCAAAGCGGCTGAGGCGATCAATCTGTCGGGCCAGGGCTAGGAGGGTTTTCACAAACAATAAGCGCAGCCTATGCTGCGAAAAATGCCATCAAGAGGCGGCTGCAAGCCAGAAACTTCAGCGATAAAAGCCCAACTCACGGGCACAATGCAATCTGGGATTTTAGCGAGGCGGGCGGGCACCTCGGACGAAATTTTCTCCACGCCTGGCCCTGCTTTTTTCAACCATCAAGTCTTAGAGACCACCATGCACCCTGTTTACGAAAAAATCCAGGCCCTCGATATCACGTTGCCCGCCCTGGCTGTACCAGCGGCGGCCTATGTGCCCTATGTGCAGACGGGCTCGCTCATTTTCATCAGCGGTCACATCGCGAAAAAGGACGGCAAGGCCTGGGTGGGGCAGTTGGGCAAGACCATGGCTACCGAAGAAGGCAAGCTGGCGGCGCGTTCAATCGCCATCGATCTCCTGGGCACCTTGCATGCTGCGCTGCAAGCCCAGGGCAAAGACCTGGGCAGCGTCAAACGCATCGTCAAGGTCATGAGCCTGGTCAATTCCACCGCCGACTTCACCGAGCAGCACCTGGTCACCAATGGCTGCAGCGAGTTGCTGGGCGCCGTCTTCGGTCCGGCCGGCGCCCATGCCCGCAGCGCTTTTGGCGTCGCGCAGATTCCCATGGGCGCCTGCGTCGAAATCGAGATGATCGTCGAGGTCGCCTGAGGCAAGAACTTCAAAGCGCCCTGATCACAGCCCCCGGCACCTGCTCTGCGGGGCTGACCCAGAAGCGGCCGAAATGCTCGACCAGATAAGCCTCTGCGCCCTCGAGCATGAAGTAGCGAAATGACTCCGCAGCCGGCGACAAGAACTTGCCCTGGGCATGCACCAGATTCCAGGCCCTTACCACCGGCGCGCCCTGCACATCGAGCACCGATATCAGGCCCTGCTGCAACTCCAGCCCTATGGTGTGCAGGGACAGGAAACCCAGACCCAGCCCGGCCATCACCGCCTGCTTGATGGTTTCGTTGCTGCCCAGCTGAATCTTCAGCCGTGGCTGGACATGGCTGGCCTCAAAAAACATACGCATCGCTGCGCGCGTGCCTGAGCCGGGCTCACGCACGATGAAGTCGTGCGAGCGCAACTCCTCCACCGAAATGCGCTCGCTGTGGGTCAATGGGTGCGCGGTATCGGCCACGAACACATGCGGATGGGCTGCAAAAGGCTCGGCGCGCAGCATCAGCTCTGCCGGCGGCCGGCCCATGATGGCAATGTCGACCTCGCCGGCTTGAATCATCTGCACCAACTGGTCGCGGTTGCCAATGGCAATGTGCACCTCGATGCCTTGATGGCGGACCCGAAACTGGGCGATCAGACGCATCAAAAAATACTTGGCGGTGCTGACAAAGCCTATGGTCAGCCGGCCCGATTCGGCCCGCCGCAGCCGTGAAGCGGCGTCTTCGGCGTCTTTGGCGGTGGCCAGAATGCGGCGCGCATAGACCAGCATGTACTCGCCGGTGGTGGTCAGGCTGACCTTCTTGCCTTGGCGCTCGAACAAGGGCATGCCGACATGACCTTCCAGTTCCTTGACCTGCATGGTCACCGCCGGCGGCGTCAGGTGCAGGGACTCGGCCGCGCGCGCAAAGCTCAGGTGCTTGGCAACTTCGCTGAACACCCGAAGCTGGCGGAAGGTTGCGTTTTTCATTCAGTTTTTTCTTAACTAAGAATGCAATTAGTTTGAATTTACCTTATTCGAAGTCTTTTTTAAAGTCTCTCCCACAACTTCATCCCACCCACCGGAGACCGATATGGCTGAGACCAGCACACAGATCACGGATAAGAAAAAACGCTACAGCGCTGGCGTTTTGAAATACAAGCAAATGGGCTACTGGATGCCCGACTATGTCCCCAAGGACACCGACACCATCTGCCTGTTTCGCATCACCCCGCAGGAAGGTGTAGACCCCGAGGAGGCCGCTGCCGCCGTGGCCGGTGAGTCATCGACCGCCACCTGGACCGTGGTCTGGACCGACCGCCTGACCGCCTGCGACAGCTATCGGGCCAAAGCCTACAAGGTCGAGCCGGTGCCCGGCCGCCCGGGTGAATATTTCGCGTGGGTGGCTTACGACCTGATTCTGTTCGAAGAGGGCTCGATCGCCAACATGACCGCCAGCCTGATCGGCAATGTGTTTTCCTTCAAGCCGCTCAAGGCAGCACGCCTGGAAGACATCCGCATTCCGGTGGCCTACATCAAGACCTTCAAGGGTCCGCCAACCGGTCTGATCGTCGAGCGCGAGCGCCTGGACAAGTTTGGCCGTCCCCTGCTGGGCGCCACCACCAAGCCCAAGCTGGGCCTGTCAGGCCGCAACTATGGACGGGTCATCTATGAGGGGCTCAAAGGCGGCCTGGACTTCATGAAGGACGACGAAAACATCAACTCGCAGCCCTTCATGCACTGGCGCGACCGCTTTCTGTATGTGATGGACGCGGTCAACAAGGCGCAGGCAGTGACCGGCGAGGTCAAGGGCTCCTACCTCAATGTGACCGCCGGCACCATGGAGGCGATGTACGAGCGCGCCGAATTTGCCCGCGACCTGGGCAGCGTGGTCGTTATGGTCGACCTGGTGATTGGCTACACCGCGATTCAGTCCATGGCCGAATGGTGCCGCAAGAACGACATGATCATGCACATGCACCGCGCCGGCCACGGCACCTACACCCGCCAGAAAAACCATGGCGTGAGCTTTAGGGTGATCGCCAAATGGCTGCGCCTAGCCGGCTGCGACCATCTGCACACCGGCACGGCCGTCGGCAAGCTCGAGGGCGACCCGCTGACGGTGCAGGGCTACTACAACGTCTGCCGCGACAGCTACACCAAGACCGACCTGCCGCGCGGCCTGTTCTTCGACATGGACTGGGCCGACACCAAGAAGGTGATGCCGGTGGCCTCGGGCGGCATCCATGCCGGTCAGATGCACCAGTTGATTGATCTCTTCGGTGACGATGTGATCCTGCAGTTTGGCGGCGGCACCATCGGCCATCCGCAAGGCATACAGGCTGGCGCGGTGGCCAACCGGGTCGCTCTGGAGGCCATGGTCAAGGCACGCAATGAAGGCAAGGACATCCTCAATGAGGGTCCGGATATCTTGCGCAAGGCGGCAGCGCATTGCGGCCCGCTGAAAGCCGCGCTCGATACCTGGGGCGACATCAGCTTCAACTACCAATCCACCGACAGCAGCGACTACGTGGCCACCCCGGCTACCGCCGTTTGATCCATCCAGGAGTCACCATCATGATGAGCAATCCCACCGGCCGCCTGACCCAAGGCCAGTTCAGCTTCCTGCCCGACCTCACCGACGCCGAGGTGACCGCCCAGCTGCGCTACGGCCTGGCCAAGGGCTATGCCTGGAGCATCGAATACACGGACGACCCCCATCCGCGCAACACCTACTGGGACATGTGGGGCATGCCCATGTTCGACCTGCAAGACCCTGCCGGTGTGATGATGGAGCTGTCCGCCTGTCGCGCCGCCTTCCCCCGCCATTACATACGTCTGATGGCTTTCGACTCCACCCGTGGCATTGAGTCGGTGGCGATGAGCTTTATCGTGAACCGGCCGCCGCAGGAAGAGGGCTTCATGATCGAGCGTCAGGAAGTGCAAGGCCGCTCGATGCGCTACACCACCCGTGGCTACGCGGCCCAGAAGCCAGAAGGCCAGCGCTACTGAAGTGGCCTGAACAGCGCCACGACAGCTTGACTCCAACACTGCCCCGACCATGAGTGCACCGAGCTACTCCATCCCTGGCACAGCCACAGCGGCACCAAACGCTGCGTCAGCGCCGGCCGCACAAGCTGACAGCAGTCCAGCTGAGGCGGCCCGCACTGTGGCCGAGGTTCTGCAGCAGACCCAGGTCGAGGCGGTCTTGGCCGAGCTTGACAGCGAGTTGGTAGGACTGGCGCCGGTCAAGGCGCGCATACGCGATATCGCGGCGCTGCTGGTCATCGACAAGCTGCGCGCCAATATGGGGCTGGCCACCCAGATGCCTTCGCTGCACATGTGCTTTACCGGCAACCCTGGCACCGGCAAAACCACGGTGGCGCTGCGCATGGCCCAGATCCTGCACCGCCTGGGCTTTGTGCGCCAGGGCCATGTGGTCAGTGTGACCCGCGACGATCTGGTGGGGCAGTTCATCGGCCACACCGCGCCCAAAACGAAAGAAGTCCTCAAGAAGGCCATGGGCGGCGTGCTCTTTATCGACGAGGCTTACTACCTCTACAAACCAGAAAATGAGCGCGACTATGGCCAGGAGGCCATCGAAATCTTGCTGCAGGTGATGGAAAACCACCGCAACGACCTGGTGGTGATTCTGGCGGGCTACAAAGACCGCATGGGCACCTTCTTCAAGTCCAACCCGGGCATGAGCAGCCGCATCGCCCACCACATTGATTTCCCGGACTACGCGGTCGATGAGCTGCTGCAAATCGCCGAGCAGATGCTCAAGTCGCAAAACTACAGCATGGGAGTGGGCCTGCCTGAGTTGTTGCGCCAATACCTGGAGCGGCGCATCACCCAGCCCCACTTTGCCAATGCACGCAGCGTGCGCAACGCGCTCGACCGGGCCCGCCTGCGTCAAGCCAGCCGGCTCTACGCCGACCGCAATCGCGTGCTCACCCGCGAAGACCTCAGCACCCTCAGCCCGGAGGACCTGCGGGCCAGCCGGGTTTTTTCCAGCGACTCTGCCTCCTGAACCCCGAAAGGCGACAACATGCTCCAGGCCCTGATTTTTGACGTGGACGGCACCCTGGCCGACACGGAAACGGCGCACCTGTCCGCCTTCAACCATGCTTTTGCCGAACTGGGGCTGAACTGGCATTGGGACTTGGCGCTCTACACCCAGTTGCTGCAGGTTTCGGGCGGCAAGGAGCGCATCAAGGCCTGGTGGTACAGCCAGGCTGACCGGCCCCAGGTGCTCGATGCGACCGCCATGGAACAGACCATAGACCGCATCCATGAAATCAAGACCGCCGCTTATGAGCAAGCGGTGCAAGACGGTCAGGTACAGATGCGCCCGGGTGTGCTGGCCCTGCTGTCTTCGGCCGCCGAAGCGGGCATGCGCCTGGCCATTGCCACCACCACCTCGCCAGTCAACATCGCCGCCCTGCTGCGCCGCGCGATCGGCGCCGACTGGCGCTACCACTTTGCGGTGGTTGAAGACGCCTCCACCGCGCCGCGCAAAAAACCCGATCCCATGGTCTACCGTCAGACCCTGGAACACCTGCGCCAGCCAGCGTCGGCCTGTCTGGCTTTTGAAGATTCAGGCAACGGCCTGAA
>JBILDR010000223.1:0-5328 GCA_044352515.1 Polaromonas sp. | reverse complement strand
TCGAGCGCGCCGTAGACCTCGGGGAAGGGCAGCGGGGTGGGGTTGGCGCCCAGGGCGCGCACCCAGTCCACGTTGATCGGGTTGGGGATCACGCGCAGCTTCAAGCCTTCGAGGTCCTCGGCCTTGGCGATGGGGCGGCGGCTGTTGGTGATGTTGCGAAAGCCCAGCTCGAAGTAAGACAGGCCAACGATGCCTTTTTCCTGCAGCTTGTCATGCAGCTGCTTGCCGATGGGGCCATCAATGACGGCCTCAGCCTCTTTTTCGCTGCTGAACAGGAAAGGGAAGTCGTAGATCGCGAATTCCTTGACCTGGCTGGCGAAGATGCCGGAATTCATCGAGGCCATTTCCAGGGTTCCGCCCTGGATGGCCGAGACATTGGCCTGGTCACTGCCCAGCGCGCCGCCGGGGAACAGGTTGACCTTGATCTTGCCGCCAGACTTGGCTTGCACGATCTCGGCAAACTTTTCCATGCCCATCACGATGGGATGGCCCTTGGGGTTTTGCGTGGCGAACTTGATGGTCTTGTCCTGCGCCTGGACGGCGCTGCCAAAAGCGGTCACGGCCAAGGCGGCCACCAAAGCTTTCAGAGTATTGCGTTTCATAGAGTCTCTTTCTGGATTGCAAGTACGCGAGATCGGGTGAGTAGTGCGCGGCGTACCGATCGCGCAAACCCCTTTGAAAAAACACCTCAGTTGTAAAGCCAGCGAGCAGGCACCATCACCAAGTCGGGGAACAATACCAGCAGGAACATGACCAAGAACTGCACCAACATGAAGGGCATCACCCCGCGGGTAACGTCGTCCATGCGCATGCGGCCCACGCCGGCCACCACATTGAGCACCGTGCCCACCGGCGGCGTGACCAGACCGATGGAATTGTTGATGATGAACAGCACGCCAAAATAGACTGGGTCGATGCCGGCGGCCTTGACCAGGGGCATGAGCACCGGCGTCAGGATCAGGATGGTGGGCGTCATGTCCATGGCCGTGCCCACGATGATGACCAGCACCATGATCAGAGCCATCAGCAGCTTGGGGTTGTCCAGAAAGGGTTGGAGCAGGGAGATCACCTGGTTGGGCAGTTGGGCCACAGTGATCATCCAGGCCGACACCATGGCGGCGGCCACCAGGAACATCACCACCGAGGTGGTGCGCGCCGAGGTCATGAAGACCTCGACCAGCTGCTTCATGGTCAGCTCACGGTAGACCACGGTAGACACGAACAACGCATAGACGGCGGCCACCACGGCCGCTTCGGTGGGCGTGAACACACCCATGCGCAGGCCCACCAAAATGATGACCGGCAGCATCAGCGCCCAGGAGGCACGCCGCAGGGCCAGCCACACCTGCTGGGCCGACTGCTGCGGCGGCGGCGCCAGCAGTTCCTTGCGGGTGAGCCACCACCAGGTCAGCCACAGACCGGCGCCCAGCAGCAGGCCAGGAAAGATGCCGGCCAGGAACAGTTTGCTGATTGAAACGTTGCCGGCCACGCCGAAGATCACGAAGCCGATGGATGGCGGAATGATGGGGCCGATCACGCCGCAGGCAGCGATCAGGCCGGCGCTGCGCGCCTTGTCGTGGCCGGCCTTGACCATCATGGGCAGCAGCAGCGCCGTCAGCGCCGCTGCATCGGCGATCGCCGAGCCGGACAGGGCCGACAGCAGACAGGCGGCCAGGATGGTCACATAGCCCAGGCCGCCGCGGATGTGCCCGACCAGGGCCATGGCAAAGTCAACGATGCGGCGCGACAGGCCGCCCACATTCATGATCTCGCCGGCCAACATGAAAAAGGGTACGGCCAGCAAAGGGAAGCTGTTGGCGCCCTCGATCACGTTTTGCGCCAGGATTTGCGCGTCGAACATGTTCATGTGCCACATCAGCGCGGCACCGCAGAGCAGGAGCGAGAACGCGATCGGGATGCCCAGCGCCATGGCAGCAAGGAGCGAACCGAGAAAGACTGCGATCGTCATGGTTGCTTCTTCCGTGCTGGATTTACTTCAAGGGCTGCGGTACATCGATCGGCTCTTCCTCCGACTCGCGCACGCCAATGAGCTCAGACTCCGGCAATTGACCGGTCAACAAGCGCCAGAGGCGATGCACCAGGATGAGCGCGATCGATACCGCCGTCAGCACGCCACAGGCATAGAAGATGCCCATGGACACCTCCATCACCGCGCTGGTGGAAGTCAGGTTGATCAGGGTCTGCTCGTAAGAGCCCTTGAGCAGCAGCCAGCAGACAAACAGCATCAGCAGGTGAGCGATCACAAAAAACACTTTTTTCCCTGCCAGCGGCAGCCGCGAAACCAGGGTGTCTGAACCGAGGTGCGTGCCCTCGCGCATGGCCACCACCGCGCCGAGGAAGGTCATCCAGACAAAAAGCCAGCGCGAGAGTTCTTCGCTCATGGTCACGCCCGAGCTAAAGCCGTAGCGCAACACCACATTGGCGAAGACCAAAACCACCATCAGCGCCAGGCCCAGGGCCATCAACCAGGACAAGCATCGGCAATAGCCGCTAAGGAAGCGATCGAGCATGGCTCCCCTCCTCTTTTAAGTTCGGAGACTAAAATGTACCAACTGGTTAGTTCTTTGAATTCAGGGGAAACCCTAGGTCGCCCAGCAAGTCATGACCTGACAAAACGCGCCACCATCTCGACGATGTTGGCTCGCCGCAGCGCACGCGCCGCTGACGCAGCCAGATCCCGTTTGAAGATCTGACCAAAGCTGTACTGGTTGGAGACATTGAAGAAGGTCAGCGCCGAGATCGATGCGTGGATGTCCACCGGGTCCAACCCTGCGCGAAACACGCCGGCGGCCAGGCCGCGCTCGTACAGCCGGCCAATGGCCGAGATGGCCGGCACATTGAGTTCCTGGATGATCTGGCTTTGTGCCAGGTACTTGCCGCGCTCGATGTTCTCGTTCATCACGATGCGGATGTAGTCCTCGTGCGCCACGTGATGGTCGAAGGTGAACTCCACCAGGCGCCGCAAGGCGTCCTCTGGCGGCAGGTTGTCCAGCATCAACTCGCCTTCGATGCGGCGCATCTCACGGTAACTGTGCTCCAGCACCGCCAGGTACAGGCCTTCCTTGCTGCCGAAGTAGTAATAGATCATGCGCTTGCTGGTGCGGGTGGCAGCGGCAATCTCGTCGATGCGCGCCCCGCTTAAGCCCTTGTCGGCAAACTCGCGCAGTGCCACCTCCAGGATGCCGGCCATGGTGCGCTCGGGATCGTTGGTGCGTGACGGCGAGGCTGCCGGCGCAGCCCGGCCCGCGCGCAGGGCCCCCGCCACCTTGCGCGCAGGACGGGTAGAGTTTTGTACCAGTTCGTTCATTTATAAAGTATACGGGCGATGCCGGCCCTTGGCAGCCAGCGGCTGGCAGCGGCCCATCGCCACCGGTCCCGCCCACAGCGGCCGGCCAGCACAGCGCCAGCGCGCCTTACCCTTGCCTTGGAAGCCGACTCTCCAGGCCCTTGACCAGGGCCAGCAAGGTCCGATTGACCGGCGTGGCCACGCCCAGCCGCTCGCCCAGGGCCACCACCGCGCCGTTGACGTAGTCGATTTCGGTGACCGAAGCTTTTTCAAGGCTTTGCAGCATGGAGGTCTTGAAGTCCGCGCCCAGCCCGGCCCCGGCCTTGTTCCAGGCGAACAAGGGATCGGTGATGGACAGCGCAATGCCGCGGGCCCGAGCCACCGCCATGGCCTCTTCGACCGCTGCCACACCCAGGGTCTGCAACTGCGGCTGCGCGTAGAGCTGGCCGTAGCTCAGGCCGGTGATCGCGGTGATGGCGCCGGTGGCTACATTGATCAGGAGCTTGTCCCACACCGTGCCCAAAATGTTCTGGCTGACGAGCGTGTGCAGACCCGCCGCGTTGAAGACCTGCGCGATGCGCTGCGCCCGCTCGCTCATAGCCCCGCCCAGCTCGCCCAGGTGGGTGTCCTTGTCGTGGTAGCCGGCAATCACATGGCCCGGCCCCAGCGGACTGCCGCCCACATAGGTGCGGCCCACCAGCACCCGCTCGCGGCCCACATGGCGGGCCAGGATGTCCTCATGGCCCAGGCCGTTTTGCAGCGAGAGCACATCGGTCTGCGGGCCCATCAGCGCCAGCGCGCCTGCCATGGCCTGGTCGGTGTGGAAGGACTTGACCAGCACGATCACCAGGTCCACCGGACCCACCTCTTCGGCCCTGAGCGCTGCACGCACTGCCACGCGGCGGTCCACGCCGTCGACCCGCATCACCAAACCGTGGCGACGCAGATGCTCAACCCGATCGGCATGCCGATTGATCAGCCAGACCTCATGGCCGGCCTCGGTCAGCACACCGCCCATGGCACAGCCCAGGGAGCCGGCGCCCAATACCGCAATCTTCATGAATACATCCGAAGTGGGGAAAGAAGGTATTTTGCGTGACGGGTTCCCGCGAAGCAGACCTCAGCCCTTCGATACCTTTGAATCAGGGCAGGTCCTGGGCCAAAGTCAAGCGCCATCGCACCTAGCCAGACTGCTTGACCACCAAGCCTTTGGCCCTGAGCAGGGCGGCGATTTTTTCGCCATGGTCACCCTGCACCTCTACAGCGCCGTCCTTGACGGTGCCGCCTGACCCACAGGCCGCCTTGAGTTGCTTGGCCAAGGACTCCAAAGCGGCGGCATCCATCGCCAAGCCTCGCACCACAGTCACCGCCTTGCCGCCACGGCCCTTGGTTTCGCGGGCGATGCGCACAGGGCCTTGGGTCGGCGCGGCAGGCGCAGACTTCGCGCACATGCACTGCGCCGTGGCCTGACGGCACAAAGGGCACATGCGGCCAGAATCGGTCGAATAGACAAGGCCACCGCTTGGCGATCGGAACTTCATGGCTTCAACCAAGAAACGGTTTTGACCGCTTGTGATTGGCGGCAAGTGTCTGCTTCAAATGTCTGTCTGCCATTTTCTAAGTCTCACCCATTTAGCAAGCGTGCGACGCACCCGATTGCCCGCCCGCGCAATGCTAGCTAAGTTGCTCATCGGTACAAGGGAACAAACTGCGGCCTCCCCGCCCCTGGACAGCGCAGCCACACACTCTGGTGCGTCCACGGCCGTTTTTACGATGACATGCCTGGCGGTCATGAATCATGGAGGCACACGAATAAGCAGTCCTGCATGCATTAGAGGCTCTCTCATGCTGCCCTCCCACTCCCGCCCCAAGGTCCGCAGCGCGAGTCGGTATACCGGCCGTTAATGAACTGACCGATCTACGGGCGGTGGCAGGACGGATGCCGCTGGCGCAGACCAAGGCCTGTTGAGCGGCGCAGGCAGGGGCACGGCCCCGTCAGCAGGCAGCCCGCGCTAACGCGA
>JBILDR010000056.1:0-17566 GCA_044352515.1 Polaromonas sp. | reverse complement strand
CGACGCATGGTCGGTCAGCCTGGACCCCGGCGTCGCACGCTACTGAATTGCAAACCAGGACACCCATGAAAAATCATTTCAACAAACCCGGGTTCTGTAGACTGGTCCTCTGCACGGCGATATGGGCTGGCTGGAGCGTGGCAGCCCAGGCCCAATCCCTGGTAGAACTCTACGAGGCCGCACGCGGCTTTGACGCCAACTACCTGTCAGCCAGACTGCAGTTTGAGGCCAACGTGGCCAGGGCCGAGCAGAACCGGGCCGGCATGCGCACCACAGCCAACCTGGCGGCGGGCATGAACTACACCGACCAGCAACTGAGCACCAGCGACGCCAAGGCGATGGCCGCCGCGCAATCACTCAGCCGCGGTTACCAGACACAGTCGATCACCGCTTCGGCCAGCCATCCGCTGTACCGGCCAGCCAATCAGGCCGCCTACGACCAGGCTGCAAAGCAGATGCAACAGGCCCAGGCCCTGCTGGATGTGGCCGAGCAGGAGCTGATTCTTCGCACCAGCCAGGCCTACTTCGATGTCCTGGCGGCGCAAGACAACCTGACCGCAGTGCAAGCCCAGCGCACTGCTGTGGCCGAGCAACTGGCGGCGGCCAAGCGCCGATTTGAAGTCGGCACCTCCACCATCGTCGACACCCGTCAGGCCCAGGCGACTTTCGACCGCATCCAGGCCGCTGCGATCCAGGCCGAGAATGACTTGGCGGTGCGCCGACTGGCGCTGGACCAACTGGTCGGCCGCACCGGCACCAAACCCATGCCGCTGGCCGCACCGGTCAAGCTCAGCCCAGTCGCTGGCGATGTCAGCCGCTGGGTGCAAGATGCCGAAACCCTCCATCCCAATGTGAGAAGCGCACAAAGCAGTCTTGAAATCGCCCGACTGGAGGTCACCAAGGCCCAGGCCGGCCACAGACCGACCCTGGACGCCACCGCCAGCCAGAGCATCACCCGCACCCCCAGCGGCACCGCCGCGAACGCGGCCACCAGCAGGGTGACTGCTACTGTGATTGGCCTGAATTTCAACCTGCCCCTGTTTGCAGGTTACGCCACTGAAAACCGCATCCGCGAGACCCTGGCGCTGGACGACAAGGCCCGCAGCGATCTCGAAGGCGCCAAGCGCACCGCGGCCCAGGCCACCCGCGCTGCTTACTTCAACCTGGCCTCTGGCTTGAGCCGGGTCCAAGCCTTGCAAGCGGCCGAATCGTCTGCGCAGAGTCTGGTGGACTCCACCAAGCTGGGCTACCAGGTGGGCGTGACCATCAACCTGGACGTGCTGGACGCCCAAAGCCAGTTGTTTCAGTCGCGGCGCGACCTGGCCGTCGCTCGCTACGACGTGCTGGTGGGCGATCTGCGGCTTCGGCAGGCCAGCGGGGTGCTGAGCCCCAAGGACCTGCAGGCGATCAACAGCATGCTGGTCAAGCCCTGAGCTCAGGTGCGGCCGCGCTCGCGGCACTGTCCCAGATTGCACGGATCGCGCTGGCGCTGGCCAGAGCCGCTCCGCGGTGGCGCTGCGCAAAGGCGCGAGCTGCCTGTGAACCAGCACCCTGATCATCCCGGGCAAAGCGCTCCAGGGCCAGTTGCAGGGCCTGCTGCATATCGTCCACCCGAGCGGCAGCCTGCTCCTGTCTGGCCTGCTCGGCCGCTTCGCTGAAGTTGAAGGTGTGCGGCCCCATGATGACCGGACAGCCGCAGGCCGCAGCCTCGATCAAGTTCTGGCCCCCGAGCCGCTCAAAGCTGCCGCCCAGCAAAGCCAGGTCAGCCAGACTGTAATAAAGCGCCATCTCGCCCAGCGAGTCGCCCAGCCAGACCGAGCCGGCCGGCGGCGGCCAGGCTGAGATGTCAGCACCCCATTGGCTGCGCCGCGACACCGCATAGCCTTGGCTTTCGATCAGCTCGGCCACTTGCGAAAACCGCTGTGGGTGGCGCGCAACGATCAAAAGCTCGAAGGGCCAGGGCCGAGGCAGCCCGGCCAGCGCCCGCAGCAGCAGCGCCTCCTCGCCCTCGCGCGAACTGGCCAGCATGAGCACTGGGCGCACCAAGGCCGAGCGCGCCTGCTGACCCAGTGCGCATTGCCGCGCATCGGGCGTGGCATCAAACTTGAGGTTACCCAGCACCGCCCGCACCGGCGCGCCCAGCAGGCGCAGTCGCTGGGCATCGTCCTCGGTCTGCGCCAAGACGGCCGACAAAGCGCAATAGGCCGGCCGCGCCAGCGCTGACAGGCGCAGTGCGCGACGCAGCGAGGTCTCCGACATGCGGGCATTGGCCAGCACCACGGGCACCGAATGCATCTGCGCCTGGGCCAGCAGATTGGGCCAGACCTCGGTCTCCATCAGAACGCCCAGGCGGGGCCGAAAGTGTTTCAGGAAGCGGGCCGTGGCCGCTGGCGTATCCCAGGGCTGCCAGACCTGCACATCACCGGGACGCAGCAGCGCCTGTCCCTGTTCGCGGCCCGTGGCGGTGCCATGGGTCAGCAGCAGGCGCACGCCAGGCAGTTGCTCCCGCAGGGCGGCGATCAAAATCGCCGCCGCGCGGGTCTCGCCCAGGGAGACAGCATGGATCCACAGCAGTTCGCTGCGCGGCTCGGGCTGCTGCGTGTAGGCGCCAAAGCGCTCCTCAATGGCCTGGCCGTAAGCCGGCTCTGTGCGCGCACGCCGGGCCAGCTTGAGCCTGAGCAAGGGCTGGGCCAGAACAGTCAGACCGCTGTAAAGCCAGGCGACCAGACCAGAGATCATGGATGGCTGACCTGCAGCCAGGCCTGCCAGACCTGCTCTAGGGTGGGCGTGGGCTGCGCATACACGCTGCGCTGGCGCTGCCGATCGACGGGCCCCGTGCGCCAGGCGGTGTCGAAGTTGTAGATCTGCACATGCGCAAGGTTCAGCGCCACCGCGATGTGGCTCAGACCACTGTCCACGCCAATCACACCGGCCGTGGCACCCAGGGCATCTGTCAAAGCATCGAGCGGCAGGCGCGGCCAGACCACCGCCCCCGGCAACTGACGCGCCAGCTGTTCGCTGCGCGCCTGCTCGGCCTGGCTGCCATGGGGCAGCACCGGGCGCAGGCCAGCGGCCTGCAAGCGCTGGCCCAGGGCGATCCAGTGCGCATCAGGCCAGAGCTTGTCCTCCCGCGAGCTGCCATGGGCCAGTACCACATCGCTGCGGCTTGGCGCAGCCCCTGCGGGCCAAAGCTGGGGGTCGCTCGCGCGGGCCTGCAAGCCAAACTGCTCCTGGCTCGCCAGCGAGTAAGCCAAGGCCCGCGCGCACAGCAGACGGCTGCGCTGCACCGCATGCACATGGGGCTCGATGGCAATCGCGTCATCGGCCAGCCAGCGGGTCGGCGCCTCATAGCTCGAGCCCTCCGTCTGGTTGGCCATGGCATAGCGCCGCCCCCCTGGGGCCAGCCGCGCAAGCCGCGCTACCACCGCTGACTTGGTCAGGCCCTGCAGGTCTATGACCGCGTCATAGGCCTGCTGCTGCAGCTCTGCCTTGAAAGTGCGCCACTGTGCGCGGGTATCGGCAGCCAGTGGCGAGCGGCGCCAGCGGCGCAGCTCGCAGGCAATGATGTTTTCCAGTCCGGCGCAGCGCGCCAGCAGAGGCGCAAATCCGCGCTCGACCACCCAGTCCACTTGCGCCTTTGGCAGCGCGCTGTGTATATCTTGCAGCGCCGCCATGGCATGCACCACATCGCCCAGCGAGGACAGCTTGACGAGCAGGATGCGCATGCGCTGCGGGCTCAGTGCGGGCTCAGTGCGCCGCGCCTTGCAGCTGCGCATCAGGCTTGACACGGCGCAGCAGCGCCAGCATCTCGGCCTCGATGCGCTGCAAGGCCTGTTTGGTCTGCCCTTCAAAGCGCAGCACCAGCACCGGCGTGGTGTTGGAAGCGCGGATCAGGCCAAAGCCGTCGGGCCAGTCCACCCGCAAGCCATCGATGGTCGAGACCTGGGCCGGGGCCACAAACTGCGCCTGACCCAGCGCGATCAGCTCGGCCACCAGACGCGGCGGCTCGCCCTCCTGGCAGCCCACATTGAGCTCGGGCGTGCTGTGACTGCTCGGCAAGGCATTGAGCACCTCGCAGGCATCGGCACTGCGGCTGAGGATTTCCAGCAGGCGCGCACCGGCATAGGTGCCATCGTCAAAGCCGTACCAGCGCTCCTTGAAGAACATATGCCCGCTCATCTCCCCGCCCAGAGGTGAATTGAGCTCGCGCATGCGCGCCTTGATGAGCGAGTGGCCGGTCTTGTACATCACGGGCTGGCCGCCAGCAGCCTCAATACTGGGCGCCAGGCGCTGCGAGCACTTAACGTCAAACAAAATTGGGGCCCCGGGTACGCGGCTGAGGACATCGCGGGCGAATAGCATCAGCTGCCGGTCGGGGAAGATATTCTGGCCGTCCTTGGTCACTATGCCCAGACGGTCACCGTCACCGTCGAAAGCAAGGCCGATTTCGGCCTCGCCACTTTGCAGCGCGGCGATCAGATCGCGCAGGTTCTCCGGCTTGCTGGGGTCAGGGTGGTGGTTGGGAAACTGGCCATCGACCTCGCTAAAAAGCTCGCTCACTTCGCAGCCCAAGGCTCTGAAAATCCCGGGCGCCGACGCACCGGCAATACCGTTGCCGCTGTCGATCACGATCTTCATCGGCCTGGCCAGCTTGACATCGCCTGCAATGCGCTCGCGGTAGGCCGGCAGCACATCGACCAGGCTAACTTTGCCGGGCTGCGCGGCCAGCGACCAGGATTGGTTTTCCATCATGCGCCGCAGACCCTGAATCTCCTCGCCGTAAATGGCGCGGCTGGCCAGCACCATCTTGAAGCCGTTGTAGTCCTTGGGGTTGTGGCTGCCGGTGACCTGTATGCCGCTGGCACACAAGGTGCTCGCCGCAAAATAAAGCATGGGCGTGGTCACCGCCCCCACGTCGATCACGTCCACCCCGGCGCGGACCAGGCCTTCGATCAGCGCCCGACTCAAGGCCGGCCCCGACAGTCGGCCATCGCGGCCGACGGCCACCACCTTCTCCCCCTGCGCCAGCGCCTGCGAGCCAAAGGCCAGGCCCAGTGCACGGGCCACATCCTCATCCAGCGTAGACGGCACCACGCCGCGGATATCGTAGGCCTTGAAGATGGAGGGACTCAGTGGCATGGATAGTTCCGATGATGTATTCGTGCTGCGGCCTTTTCAGGCCGAGGCTGGCTGACCATTGGGCACACTGACAAGTGCCATTGAAAAACCAAAAAAGTTATTTTAGGTGTCCCGCGCTCGCATCCCATGAGCTCAACCGGCCCATCGGGCCCCACCAGCTCTTTAACTGCGGCGGGGCCCCTTATGATCGACCTGTGCCTATTGCGCCGATACGTCGATGCACCACTCAAAAGCCCATGATCGAATTACCTGTCCAAAGCCAATGCGCCACGCCCTTGGGGCCGGTGCGCCTGCTGGCCAGTGCGAAAGGACTGGCCGGTCTGTGGTTTGACGGCCAAAAACACCGACCGAGCCAGCTCGATGGCCCCTTGTGGCCCCATCAAGATGATCACCCCTTGCTCCAGGACGCTCGCCAACAGCTGAGCGAATACTTTGCGGGCCAACGCCGTCGGTTTGACCTGCCCCTGGACCTGAGCGCCGGTACCGCCTTCGAGCAAAGCGTCTGGCTTGCCTTGCTGGACATTGCGCACGGCCAGCATCAAAGCTATGGCGAGCTCGCCGGGCGCATCGGTCGGCCGAGCGCAGCCCGCGCCGTGGGTGCAGCGGTCGGGCGCAACCGGCTGTCCATCATCGTGCCCTGCCACCGGGTCCTTGGTCGCGATGGCAGGCTCACCGGTTATGCCGGTGGCCTGGATCGCAAGCACGCCTTACTGCAACTCGAGGGCGTGGCTTGAGGTCGACTGCGGCGGCTGAGCGGGGCTGGGTCGTCCCCTTCATTGCCCTGGGCGCCATCTGGGGTGCGTCCTTCATGTTCATGCAGATCGCGGCGGCCGAACTTGGGCCCCTGCCCACTGCGGCGCTGCGCGTCGGTCTGGGCGCCCTCTTTCTGCTGCCGCTGCTGATCTGGCGCGGTCAGGCCTCGCTGCTCAGGCGACATTGGCTACCCGTCCTGTTTGTCGGCTTGCTCAACTCGGGCATCCCCTTTACCTTGTTTGCCTTTGCGCTGCTGAGCATCACCACCGGCCTGTCGTCCATCATCAACGCCAGCGTGCCGATGTTTGGCGCTCTGGTGGCCTGGCTCTGGCTGGGCGAGCGGCCCGGCCGCTGGCGCATCATCGGGCTGGTGCTGGGCTTTGTGGGCGTGAGCCTGCTGGCCTGGGACCAGGCCGGTATCAAGTCCAACCAGACGGGTCTGCATCCACTGTGGGCCATGCTGGCCTGTCTGGGTGCCTGCATCAGCTACGCCCTGGCTGCCAGCTTCACCCGCCTGTACATGCAAAACGTGCCGCCCCTGGTTTCGGCCACCGGCAGCCTGATAGGCGCGGCGCTGCTGATGGCAGTGCCTGCGATCTGGCTGTGGCCAGCCCAGACCCCAAGTTCCAAGGCCTGGGCCAGCCTGGTGGTCCTTGGGGCCTTGTGCACCGGCGTGGCCTATATGCTGTACTTTCGTCTGCTGGCCAGCGCCGCCCCTTCGCGGGCGCTGGCGGTGACCTACCTGATACCGCTGTTTGCCGTGGGCTATGGCATTGCCCTGCTGGGCGAGCATGTCACCGCCGGCATGGGCTTGAGCACCGGGGTGATCTTGCTGGGCACCGCCATGGCCACTGGCATGCTGGACCCGGGCGCTGTGCTGGCGCGCTTGCGCAAGACCTGATGCCGGGGCCCGGCATTCATGCGGCCGGACTGTCTCACCGACCGAGTCAGCTGTTTCGCTAAACTGGCCGCCACCCAGCGACAGCAACTAAGCTTTGCCGGAGCGCCGCAAAGGCCAATTGCCCGGAACCGACCAGGATTGGGCTTGCCATCGCATGAGGCCGTTTCATGCACCAGCCGGCTGAGGTGGACGCATGAAATCGTTGAGGCATCGGCCAGGCGATGCAGGGCAGATCTAGAACCGGTAGCGGGCGTTCAAGCCCAGCACCCAGCTGCGCCCCGGGCCGGGCTCGAAAAAGCGGCTGTTGCCTTCGTTGACGATGACCGAGCCTACGTAGGCACGGTCAATGAGATTGTCCAGACGCACAAACTGAGACAAGGTCCATGCGCCTGTGCTTTGCTGCAAGCCCGCACGCAGACTCAAGAGGCTGTAGCCGGCCGCAGAGTCGGTATTGGTGTCATTGACGAAAACCCGGCTGCTGGCACGCCATTCAAGCGCGGTCTTCAAGCCCGAGGCCCGATGCTCCCAACCCAGTTCACCATAGACGTTCAGCGCAGGGACGCCCGGCAAGCGGTTGCCAGCGGCAACCGGGTTACCGCCGGAGAGGAAGGCGTTGTCAAAGCTCGCCCGTAGAGAACTCAGGCTCAGATAAGCCGAGCCGTCCCGGCCGATGCTGCCGCTGAGCAAGGCCTCCCAGCCTCTGCGGGTGGTCTGGCCGACGTTTTGAAAAACGCTGCGCCCGCCGGTGTTGCTCAGCACCGCAATTTCGTCGCTGGTATTGGCCTGGAACCAGGCCAGGTTGCTGCGCCAGTGCGGACCCAGCATGGCTTTAAGGCCCAGTTCGAACTGACGACTGCGCGCGCTGGCCAACCCAAAATTCAGGCCCGAACTGCCAGCGCTGCGGTAAGCCAATTCATTGAAGGTCGGCGTCTCAAAGCCCCTGCCCCAGGCTCCGTAAAGGTTGAGCGTCTCGCTGGCATGAAACACCAAACCCAGCACCGGCGTAGTGGCACTATGGCGCGCAGAGCCGCTGTCATCGCCATTGCCTGTGACCACATATCGATCGCGCGATTCAAAATTCACCCTCGAATGCCGCAAGCCGGCCATGAGCCGAAATTGCTCAGACAAGACCCAGCCGGCTTGCAGGTATTGGTCGGCATTGCGCACCGTGTTGGCCTCATTGCGCCGCAAGGCGCCTTGCACCCCGAGCACCTGGCTGGCACCGGTGCCGGTGAAGTTTTGGTAGCCGCGCCGGTCTTCACCCTGGCGGTCCAGCGAAATACCCGCGGTCAGGGTGTAGGGGCGATCAAGCCATTGGCCGCGCCGTATCCAGCGCACATCCAGGCCCTGGTAGCCCCGGTCAAGATCGATCACACCCCCCGGATGGGAAGGCGTAGCCTGAACCGAGAAAGGAATCGACTGAAACTGCACCGTCGCCCTTTGGCCGGCATAGGTCGTCAGCTGCAGCGTGTCGGCAGCAGAAAGGCGCTGCTCCCAGACCAGACCGAGCTGGTCCTGCGAGACCGATTTGCGAGTGTTGTAGGTCAAGGCCACAGGCGTGGCCTGGCGCGCATTGGCCTGTAACTCGTTGCGGGTCAAACCCAGCGGGTCCTGCGTATCGGGCATGCGCAAGGCATTGAGCACCAAGGTCACGCGTGCGTCTGGGTCCACCTGCCAGCGCAGCTTGGCATTGAGGTTGTCGCGCTGCGCTGCCGCATGCTGGCGCTGGCCTTCGGTTTCGAAACGGTTGGCGCTGAGCTGGTATTGCACAGCGCCCTGGGTGCCGCCGAACTTCAGGCTCTGACGCTGCAGGCCGTCAGCGCCGAAGGTCAAGCCCGCATCGGCCACCGGGGTGGCGCCTGGGTCTTCGGTGGTGATGCTGATCACCCCGCCTGAGGAGTTGCCGTACAGCGCAGAAAACGGTCCACGCAGCACCTCAATGCGCGCTGCTGAAGCCAGATCAAAATGCGAGACCTGCCCCTGACCATCAGGGCCGCTGGCGGGAATACCGTCGGCGTACAGGCGGATACCCCGCACGCCGAAAGTAGAACGCGCGCCAAAGCCGCGCGATGAGATCTGCAGGTCTTGTGCATAGTTCTGGCGGTTGAGCGCGACAATGCCCGGCACCCGCGCCAAGGTCTCCGACACATTGACCTGCAACTGGCCCTGGCGCAAGGCGGCGCTGTCGATCACATCGACCGAGGCCGGCGTATCAAAAGCCCTTTGCTCCACCCCACGGGTGACGCTGACCACCACCGGACTGAGCACCGCCGGCTGATCCTGGCCCCTTGCGGCCTGCGAACCCTGTGCAAGAGCATTGCCGCAGGCCAAAGCAGCGCCCGCGAGCGCCGGGACCAGACAGGCGCTGCGCAAGACAGAGAAGGCCGAGCTATCGGACGGACGCGGGCTCATTGCGGCACCTCAACCGTGATCTTGATGGAAGCATACCAAGCCGACAGATTGCGGATGTCATCGTCGCTCAATGTCTTGGCAATGACCGCCATCACTTCGTTGCTGCGCTTGCCGCTGCGGTAGGCCTTGAGTTGCTCTTCCAAATAGACCGCGGGCTGACCCGCCAGATGGGCTGCGTTGGGCAAGGTGGAAATACCATCGAGTCCATGGCACATCGCGCAGGCAACCTGCGCCCGCGACCGGCCCTGGGCCGTATCCTGGGCGCTGCACACTGGCGTGAACAAAGCTGCGCCCAGCAGGAGGATCAAAGTCGGGCCGCAGCGCCAGCCACCGTCAATAAGGTCAGGAGCCATCATCGGCTTTCTCCTTGTCAGGGCTCTGAGTCCGTCCCGCCACAGTGGCGGGACGGCCCCAAAAGGCGCAATAGCGGCTGGCGACGGAGGGAGGCTGTCAGTTCTGGTAGCTGATGCGATAAATCGCGCCGGCAAAATCATCAGAAACCAAGATGGATCCGTCCTTCATCACTGCAATGTCTACCGGCCGGCCACGGTACAAGCCGGTGTCCGGGTCCAGAAAGCCCGAGGCGAACACCTCCATCTTGCCAGCCTTGCCATCGGTGCCGATCGGCACAAACTGCACCTCAGCACCGCTGGGTTTGGTGCGGTTCCAGGAGCCGTGCGCAGCCACAAAGATGCCGCCGCGATAGCGAGCTGGAAATTTGTTGCCGGTGTAAAAGGCCATGCCCAGCTGGGCCTGGTGGGCGGGAAACTCCACCTCAGGGAAAACCGCGTTGGGCGGCTCACGCATGCCCTTGAGCTCGGGTGCGGCGGGCGAGCCAGCCACCTTGTACTTGCCGTTCCAATACGGGAAGCCAAAGTGCTGGCCGGCAATGGAAGAGCGGTTGAGCTCGCCCGGCGGAATGTCGTCACCCAGACCGTCAACCTGGTTGTCGGTCCACCAAAGGCTACCATCGCGCGGGTTGAAGTCCTGCCCCACAGAATTGCGCGCCCCCTTGGCAAACACCTCCCGCTTGCTGCCATCAAAGGGATCCATGCGCACGATGCCGCCTATGCCCAGGCGTTCGTAGAGGGCGATCTTGTCGGCGCCCTGCACGTTGAAGGGCTGACCAAGGGTAACGTAGAGCCTGCCGTCAGGACCTACCCGGCAGGTGCGTGCGCCATGGTTGAAGGACTCCTCCTCGGGGGGGATCAGCTTGCCCTGGCCGGCCACCTCAATGACGGCCACGTCGGGGCCCTCATAGAAAAATTCGGCCGCCGGGAAATTCAAGATGCGGTTGTGCTCGGCCACGATGAGAAAGCCGTCCTTGGTCCAGCACACGCCATTGGGGTTGCTGAACTTGAGGGAAGGGGCAAAGCTCTTGACCTCATCGGCTACACCGTCGCTGTTGCGGTCAGTCACCGCCCAGACGGTGGTCTTGCGGGTGCCGACAAACAGCATATTGGTGCTCGGCGCCACCGCCATGTGACGCGCGTCGGGAACCACCGCAAACAATTCAATTTTGAAGCCCTCGGGCAGCTTGACCCGCTTGAGGTTGTCACGGATGGCCGCTGCATTACGCCCTTCTTGTGGCACCGTCGGAATATTGAGGTCGGTGGTGGCCACCCGAAACTGCTTGAGTGCTGAAAGGTTGTCACGCTGCTGCGCCAAAGCGGGCGCAGCCATGCTGGCAGCGGCCAGGGCAATCCATGCGATCTTGGCTTTCACGGCTATCTCCTTAGTGGTTTAGGTTCAAGGCAGGTCCAAAGGACAGCGCAGGCGCTGCCGCAGCGCGAGCCCTTGGGAGCATGCTAGCGGTCCGTTCTAAAAACGCACTGGGGTTTACGGTAGATTGGGGCGCCATTTACAAAACTCTACGGTTTGGTCGATGGCGGCGGGGCGATGAGCCCGTTTGCAGGGTGAAAAAGTGTGTGTGTAAGGCCTGGTCCGCTGACGAAGGAAGACCTCGAGGACCGCAGCGCGGCCCACAGCGGCCCACAGCGGGCCAGGGCGGGCCCGCTTCACAAAGGCCGTTCAGCCCGCTGCCAGCCTAGGCTTGAAAGCGCTGAGCGCGCCAAATACGGACAGGCACAGTACCGCACAAGCGCCGCTGGGCAGGTCCAACTGCCAGGACAAGAACAGCGCCAAGGCACAGGTGCCCAGGCTGCCTGCCCAGACCGCCGCCGGCCGAGCGCCCACCCGCAGCCACAGGGCTGGAGCGATCAGCAGAGCAAAGACCAACAACAGGCCCAGCACCGGCACGGCCAGGCTGGCCACCAGCGCAAACAGAGGGAAGAACACCCCATCGCTGCCCAACTGGCGCCTGAGCACCAGCACCAGCAGCGCGCAAACCCCGAGCAAAGCGACCTGCGGCCAGTCGGCCCACAGCACATCGGCAGCCAGCAACTGACCCAGTTGCTCGCGTCCTTGCGGGTGGCTCTGCGCGCCCAGCAAGGCGGCGCTGGCGCCCATCACATACAGCAGTCCGATCAGGGCCTCACGCTGGGCCGGCCAGCGCCGGCTCAGCATAGCGACTGCGGCTGAGCAGGCCAAAGCCCCGGCACTGGCCAGCAACTGCGTCTGCCAATAAGCAGGCTGATCCATCACTGTGCCGGCCCACAGCACCGCGCAGGCTGCCGCCTGGGCTACTGCCAGGTCAATGAAGACCACCCCACGTTCGAGCACCTGACTGCCCAGAGTCGCCAGTGCGATCAAGCCCAAGAACAGGGCGGCAGCAGGCGCCAAAAACCACAACTGCGCCGCCGTCACCGGGAACCCGCCGCTTGCAGCAAGCTGCTCACCAAGGTCTGCATCCAGCGCTCAAGGGCTGCACCGTCGGCGTTCTCGGCCACCGTGGCCGGCAGGACCAGCATCGGCACCGCAGCGCCCAGTTGTCCGCTGAGCCAGCGACCAGCGCGCGCATCCTGATGGACGGCTATGACCACGGCCATCGGCGGCTGGGTCTTGAGGGTCTCGAGCAAGCGCTGCAAATGCCCGGGCGTGGGCGGCATGCCCGGCTTGGGCTCCAGGTCGGCCACGGGCCGCATCCCCAGCCAGTGCCACAAATAGCCAAAGCTGGCGTGCTGTACCGCCACCGTTTTTCCCCGCAGGGGCGCTGCCTGCGCGCCCCACTGGGCCAGCAGGCCAGACCAGCGCTGCGCGAAGGCCTGCCGGCGCTGCTCAAGCACCGCCTGCTGGCCAGGCAGCACGGTCAACAAGCGGGCCGCCAGCGCGTTGGCCACCGACAGCAGATTGCGCGGGTCCAAATGGACATGAGGATTGCCGTGGGCATGTACATCACCGGCCCAAGGGCTGCCCACCGCGCTGGGCTGGGGGTCGATGAGCTTGACCTGATCGGCCGCAAAAAAAACATCTTGGGCCCGCGGATTACCGGCGCGCTGCTGCAGCACCGGCAGCCAGCCGGCCTCCAGCTCGCCGCCGGTACACACCACCAGATCGGCCTGCCGCAGTTGCGCGATCAAGGCCGGCCGGGCCTCAATGTGGTGCGGGTCCTGCCCAACATGGGTGGCCACATGCACCTTGGCCTCGGGCCAGAGCACACGGGTCAATGCCGCCCATTCGGGCTCGCAGGCAAACACCGTCAGGGCCGCTGCCGGGCCAGCCCCGCACAGCGCAGCCACCATGGCGGCGCCAGCCAGGCGTTTGAAATACCTAGTAGGCATGGGCCGGATGAGCACCAAAGCCCAGCACATATTGAATTTGCAACGCACGGCGCACCGGCTTGTCAAAGCCCTGCGCCTGCCCCTGGCTGGAGTACTGCAGTCGCACCGTCTGCAAGTGGTTGGGCTTGTAGGCCAGCATCAGCGAACGCTCCCGCAACTTCGCCCGCTCGAGCTCGCCTTCGTGGGCAACACGGACCCGCAGGGCATCGAGGCGCACGCCCAGCTCCCACTGGCTGTGCCAGCGCCACACCAAGGCAATCGCTTGAGCGCTGTGGCGGGCACCCGGCTCATCAGCGCCGGCGATGCCACTGATCTGCGCGGCCTCCACACCCAGCCGCAACTGGCGATGCCGGCCGTCACCATCAGGCGCCCACTTCCATGTCAAATCCACCAGCGACATGCGGCGCCCACTGAAGCGGGCACCATGCTGCTGATGGTCTGCATGGGCGCCCTCCTCGCCCTCATGCTCCTCATGGTCTTCCTGCACAGCCTGGCGCCGGTTATAAAGCTGCGACCAGCCCAGCTGCCAGCTGTTGGAGCGGTCAAAATCAGCGCCGAGCTTGACGCTAAGCGTGCGGGCACCCCAGCGCGGGGCCGCTTCCTGCGCCTCCTCCACCAAACGTTTGCCGCCAAAGACTTCGGCGCCCAGCATCAGGTAGAAGGGCGTGGGCGCAGTCCAGTTCACACGCAGGCCATCATCGTTCCAATGGCCGCCCAGGAAGCTGCGATAGAGCAAAGGCCGTTCGACAAAATCATCGGCATGGGGATGCTGTTGGTTGAGGTAGCCGATCTGCGAGGCAAAGCGCCCTGCGCGCAGCTGCAAGCCGGCGGGCAGGCGGGTGGTCTCCAGCCAGGCCTCCTCGATGTTCTTCTCCAGCTTGCCCTCATGGGTGGCAAAGACCGCAGACACCTGCGCCTTGAGCTGCGAGCCTACTGGGCCGCTGGCCATCAGGTCACTGTGGCCGAGTTGCAGGCCACGATCACGGCCGCCCTCGGCCAGACTATGGGTGCTGTGCGTCACATCGAGCACCGCGCCCCACTGCCAGCTCGCGGGCGACTGCGCCTGAGCGACAGAGGTCAGCAAAAGCGGGGCCCAGGCGATGCACCAGCCGTAAGGTGCCCTACCGAAGAATCGGCGAACGGATGCGCCACGATGACCGGCTTCGCGGCCAGGACTGGATTTAGCTAGTTGGGTCATGAATCAAATGCTCCGAGTTACGGTTTCTAGGGAGATTTACGAGAATTAATTGGTATTGATATCGCATTATCATACAGAAACTCTATCGACGATCGATTAAGCTTGAGCCATGGAACGAAACACCCGCCAACGCAGTGCCATTCGCGATGCGATCGCCCGGGCTGAACGGCCCCTGCTGCCGCAGGAAGTGCTCGACGCCGCACAGGCCGATGTGCCGGGGCTGGGCATCGCCACGGTCTACCGCAACATCCGCAGCCTGACCGATGAGGGTGAGCTCAGCGAGGTCAAGCTGCCCGGGGAAAACCCCCGCTTTGAATTGGCGGGCCATCAGCATCACCACCACTTTCAGTGTCGGCAGTGCCAACGGGTGTTCGATGTCCATGCCTGCCCGGGCGACCTCTCACGCCTGGCGCCTCAAGGCTTTACCGTGGACAACCATGACCTGACGCTGTACGGAAGCTGCAAGGATTGCGCCGCGGGCCAGGTCAAAAGTTCAGGCCGGCGCAGCGCCGCCGGCCGGGGCCTGGCCTGAGCACTCAGGCCAGCGTTGCAAGCCGCTAGCGGCGGCCCAGGTACAGGCGAGCCACCCGCTCGTCGCCGATCAAACGCGCGGCCTGGTCCTGCATGCGCAGGCTGCCCAGTTCCATCACGCCGCCGCGGTCGGAGATCGACAGGGCCTTGCGCACGTTTTGCTCGACCATCAAGATGGCCTTGCCCTGCTCACGCAGCAGCCGCACGTTGTCAAACACCGCATCGACCATCTTGGGCGACAGGCCGATCGACGGCTCGTCAAGCATGATCAACTGCGGCTCTTGCAGCAAGGTGCGGGCGATCTCGAGCATGCGCTGCTCGCCGCCCGACATCATGCCGGCCAGTTGACCGGCGCGCGTCTTCAAAATCGGAAACAGGTTGAGCACCCGGTCGATGCGCTGGGCCAGCAAAGCTTTGTCCCGCACCAGATAGCCGCCCATCTGCAGGTTCTCTTCGATGGTCAGGCGCGGGAAGACGCTGCGGTGCTGAGGGATGTAGGCCACACCGGCCATCAGCAGCCGGTCCGAAGGCAGCGCGCTGACATCGCGCTCGCCCAGCACGATGCGGCCGGTGCGGGAGGGAACCAGGTTGAAAATCGCGCGCAGTAAGGTGGACTTGCCCGCCCCGTTGTGCCCGATGATGGTCATGATCTCGCCGGGCTGCACCTGCAAATTCACGTCCTGCAGGATCAGGCGCCCACCATAGCCGGCGCTCAAGGCCTCAACGCTGAGTACCGGCTTCATCCGAGGTAGGCCTCCATCACAGCGGGGCTGGCTTGCACCTGCGCCGGCGTGCCGCGTTCAAGCACACGGCCCTGGTGCATCACGATGATGTCCTGGGCCAGCGACATGATGAATTCCATGTTGTGCTCGACCACCAAAAACACCCGTGGCCGCTCGGCGTACATCGCCGAAATAAAGTCAGCCAGCACCACCAGCAAGGCTGGATTGACGCCCGAGGCCGGCTCGTCGAGCAAGAAGACCTCCGGGCTGCTGATGAAGGTCGAGACGATCTCCAGCAGGCGCCGCTGACCAAACGAGAGCAGGGCCGCAGGCTGGTGGGCATAGTCCTGCAAGCGCACCATGCTCAGCAGGCGCATCGCCTCCTCCCGCAAATGGCGCCGGTGGCCGCTCGCGCGGGTGATGAGCTGGCGCACGCTAGCGCCCAAACCCTTGGGCTGGGCTGCAAACAAGACATTGTCCAGACAGCTTTCTTCGGCCAGCACCCGGCATTCCTGGAAGGTGCGCGAAATGCCAGCACGCGCCATGCGGTGCGAGGGCCAGCCGGTCACGTCCTGCCCCTGCAGCATGACCCGGCCGCTGTCGGGCTTGACGGTGCCAGCCACCGCATCGAACAAGGTGGTCTTGCCGGCGCCATTCGGGCCAATCAGGCCATAGATGCCGGGACCGGCAATGTCAAAGCTCACTTCCTCGAGCGCGCGGATACCACCGTAGGCCTTGGCCAAGCCGCTGACCTGAAGAATGCTCACGAAGAGCCTCCGCGCGGCGGGCTCAGGCGGCGCCACAAGCTGCTCAGCAGTCCGGCCAGGCCGGCAGGCGCAAACAAGGTGATGAGCACCAGCAGGCCACCGAAAATCACCAGCCGCCATTCATTGGCCAGCCGCAGCCACTCGGGCAGCCCCACATAAAGCAAGGCGCCCAGGGCCGGGCCCATGAGCGAACCAGCGCCGCCCACAATCACAATCAGCACGGTGTTGATGCTCTCCAGCATATTAAAGCTCGCCGGCGCAGCCACCCGCAGGAAAGACACCTGCAAGACGCCGCCAACACCAGCCAGCGCGCTGCCCAGCGCAAACACCACCGTCTTGTAGAGCAGCACATCGACGCCGCGCGAGCGAGCCAGTCGCTCGTCCTGCCGGATGGCCGACAAGATGCGCCCCAGGTCCGAACGCACCACCAGGTACTGCACCGCGAACGCCAGCAGCGCCAGGCCCAAGGCCAAATAATAAAAGTGCGGCAAGGGGCCGAAGGAGATGACCTCATCGCCCCATTGCAAAGGCCGCGGGCGGGGTATGCCGGCAAAGCCGGCTGCACCGCGGGTGACCTCATCCCAGTTGTTCATCACCGCATGCAACAGCAAGCCAAAGGCCAGGGTGACGATCATAAAAAAGTGGCCGCGAAAGCGAAAACAAATCAAGCCTATGCACACGCCCGCCAGGCCCGAAGCGATGGTTGCAGCGCCCAGCGCGCTCCAAAAACTCCAGCGGGCATCGACCATCAGCACCGCTGCGGTGTAGGCGCCCAGACCCGCAAAACCCATATGCCCCAGGGAGACCAGGCCGCTGTAGCCCAGCATCAGGTTCAAGCCCACCGCCGGGATGGCAAAGATGCACATCAGCACCAGCATGTGCAGCACGTAAGGCTGCTCGGCCGTCCAGCTCGGCGCGCTCAGCAAGGCGGCGAGCACCAGCAGACCCAGAACCCAGAGCAGGCTGCGACCCATCAGTCCTCACCCCGCATGCGCTGACCGAACAGGCCTTGCGGCCGCAGCAACAAAATCGCGACCATCATCATGAAGGCGATCGAATCACGGTAGTCGGTGGGCAAAAACAGCGTGGACACCGACTCGGTGACGCCCAAAATCATGCCGCCGATCACCGCACCGGGCACACTGCCCATGCCGCCGAGCAATATGCCGGCCAGGCCTTTGATCAAGGGCACATCGCCCATCTGGGGAAAGACCAAAAACAGCGGTCCGACCAAAGCGCCGCCCACACCGGCGAGCATGCAACCGAGCGCAAAGCTGCTCCACTGCACCGTGCGCACCGGTATGCCCACCACAATCGCCGCCTCCTGGCTCTGGCTGGTGGCCCGGATGGCGGTGCCAAAACGGGTGTACTTGAGAAACAAGCCCAGCGCGGTGACCAGCAGCAGGGTGACGACGATGATGCCCAGGTGATGCAAGCTAAAGCGCAGCTCGCCCAACTGCACC
>JBILDR010000014.1:0-35873 GCA_044352515.1 Polaromonas sp. | reverse complement strand
CGCTTTTCTCCCGAAAGGATCGTCTATGTCGAAAGCGAGAGCAAGAAAGTGGGCAATCTGGCGGTGGCCGACAGCCTGATGAGCGCCATGCGCGCCAGTGCTTGCCTTAGGCTGGAACTGGCCGACGAAGAGCGGGTGCAACTGTTGCTGCAGGACTATGACTTTTTCGTGCGCGACACCGAGTTTTTTTGCGAACGCCTGCAGACCCTGAGCGAAGTGCGCGGCGGCCCTACGGTGCGCCACTGGCAGGAGCTGGCTCGCGCCGGGCAAACATCGGAGGTGGTGCGCGAATTACTGCTCAAGCACTACGACCCGACCTACCTGGCCTCGATGCAGCGCAATTTCACGCTCTACCCGCAGTCCGGATCGGTGCAGGCCCGCAACCACAGTCACCAGGCCATGAGCGATTTAGCCGCGCAAATCCTGGCGCAAGCCCCGGCTTAAAGACTTCAAGGCTTAAAGGCCGGCGCGGGCGAAGGCCTGTGCCAAGTCCTGCCGCAAATCCTCAGAACTCTCCAGCCCCACGGCCAGGCGCACCAAGGGGCCTCGGTAGGCTGAGGGCAGGTTGCGGATGCTGGCCGCCTGGTAGACCGCACACAAGCTCATCGGACCGGCCCAGCTGTGGCCGATCTTGAACAGGCGCAGGCTGTCGCAAAACAGATCGACCTGCGCCTGGCTGATCTCAGGGCGAAACGCCAGGCTGAGCAAGCAGGCCGCACCGCTGCAATCGCGCTTCCAGGCGGCATGGCCGGGCGAACCCGGCAGTGCTGGGTGCAGCACCTGATCGAAATGCGGCAGCGTCTGCAGCCAGTTGGCCAGGCTGCGGGTGCTGGCGTCCTGAGCGGCATAGCGCACCGCCATGGAAGGCAGGCCGCGCAAGACCAGTTCGATGTCGTTGGCCGCCACGCCCAGGCCCAGCCGGGTGTGGCACAGCAGCACCTGGTGATGCAGCGCCTCGTCGCGGGTGACCACCGAGCCCATGAGCACGTCGGCGCCGCCCGAGGGGTATTTGGTCAGCGCCTGCATGCTCACATCCACACCCATCTCAAAGGCCTTGAAGGCCAGGCCCGCGCCCCACGTATTGTCCAGCGCGATCACGATGCCCTGGGTGTGGGCCGGCGCCTGCGACCGTACCGCCGCCACCAAAGCCGGCAGGTCCGGAAATTCCAGGGTGATGGAGCCCGCCGCCTCCAGCCAGACCAAGCGGGTACGCGGGCTGAGCTTGGCCGCCAAATCGGCCGGGTTCATCGGGTCATAGAAGGCGCAGGCAATGCCCCAGCGCTTGAGCTCATGCTGTGCAAAAGCCTTGTTGGGTCCATAGGCGTTATCCGGAATCAGCACCTCATCGCCGGCTGACAGAAACGCCATGTCCACCAGGCTCAAGGCCGCCAGCCCACTGGGGGCGAGGGCGCAATATCGTCCGCCCTCCAAGGTGGCGATGCGCTCTTCGAGCATGAAGCTGGTGGGCGTGCCGGCCAGGCCGTAGGAGTAGCCGCGCTGATGCGTCCAGTCGCGCTCACGCAGCGCCTGCACATTGGGAAAAATGACCGTCGAAGCCTTGTGCACAGGCGCCGTGATGGCCTCGAAGCCGGCCGGCGGCCGGTAGGGGTGATGGATCAGCTGGGTGCTCAGTTCAGACATACCGCAATCTTAGAACAATCCCTGAGCTCCACTCTTGCTGAGGACGAGTCCGCCGGCGCGGACGGCCAGTCCGCCCGACGCGCAGCTCCGGTACCGCAGCGCAGCGCTCCCTTGCGGCCTCAGACCTTCCACTTCTCGAGCAGCTTCTCCGGCCCGAGCGCGTCGTAGCTCTCGAAGGGCTGATGGATCCAGGGGTTGGTGGGGAGAAAGTCCACCGAATAGTCTGCCTTGAAAGTCGACAGGCCCTTGGTCCAGATGACGGCGGTGCGCAGTTCGGTGATGGGCCGGTAGTTGTTGCGCAGTTGTTCGACCACGGCTTTGAGGGTATGGCCCGAGTCGGCCAGGTCGTCGACCAGCAGCACCCGGCCAGCGATCTCGCCCTTGGGCGTGGTGATGTAGCGGGCGATGTCGAGCGCACCTTGCACCGTGCCAGCCTCAGCCCGATAGGAGCTGGTCGACATGATGGCCAGGGGCTTGTCGAAGATGCGTGAGAGGATGTCGCCGGGCCGCATGCCACCACGGGCCAGGCACAAGATGGTGTCGAATTCCCAGCCCGACTGGTGCACGCGGATGGCGAGCTTTTCGATCAGGTTGTGATACTCGTCATAGCTCACATACAGATGCTTGCCGTCTTCAGTCAACATGGGGTGGTTCTCCTGCGCAGGAAATCAGTCGGAACAATCAGGCCACAAAAGGATCGCGCAACACGATGGTGTGGTCGCGGTCGGGACTGGTCGAGATGATAGCGATGGGCACGCCGGTGGTCTCTTCAATGCGCTGTAGGTAGTTGCGCGCCGCATCGGGCAGCAGGGCCCGGTCGGTCACGCCCACCGTGGTCTGGCTCCAGCCCGGCAGGGTTTCATAGATGGGCTCGCAGCGGGAGATGTCGTCGGCCCCCATGGGCAGGATGTCGATGGTCTGGCCGTCGAGCTGATAACCCACACACAGCTTGAGCTCCTTGAGGCCGTCGAGCACATCGAGCTTGGTGATGCACAGCCCGCTCAGGCCATTGACCTGGGCCGAGCGCTTGAGCAGCGCCGCGTCGAACCAGCCGCAACGTCGCGAGCGGCCGGTGGTCACGCCTTTTTCGGCGCCCACAGTGCTCATGTGATAGCCGGGCGTGCCCGGCACTTCCCAGTCCAGCTCGGTCGGGAAAGGGCCGCCACCGACGCGGGTGCAGTAGGCCTTGGTGATGCCCAGGATGTAGTGCAGCATGCCTGGTCCAACGCCGGCGCCCGCGGCAGCATTGCCAGCCACACAGTTGCTGGAGGTCACGAAGGGGTAGGTGCCGTGGTCGATGTCCAAAAGCGTGCCCTGCGCTCCTTCGAACAGCAAGTTGGCGCCGTCGCGGTGGGCGTCATTGAGCTCACGCGAGACGTCGGCCATCATAGGCTTGAGCAGCTCAGCATGGCGCATGGCTTCGGTGTAGACCGTGTCGAAGTCGATCGCAGGCGCATGCAGATACTGGGTCAACACGAAGTTGTGCAGATCCAGCAGTTCGCGCAGCTTGGTGGCAAAACGTTCGGGGTATTTGAGGTCCTGCACCCGCAATGCCCGGCGGGCGATCTTGTCTTCATAAGCCGGGCCGATGCCCCGGCCGGTGGTGCCAATCTTGGCCGTGCCGGCTTTTTCTTTGGCGGCCTCGCGGGCGATGTCGATGGCGGCATGAAAGGGCAAGATCAGCGGACAGCTTTCGCTGATGCGCAGGCGCGAGCGTACCTCCACACCGACCTTCTCCAGGCCTTCGATCTCTTCGAGCAGCTTGGCCGCCGACAGCACCACGCCATTGCCGATGTAGCACCTGACGCCGGCGCGCATGATGCCGCTGGGAATCAGGTGCAGGGCCGTCTTGACGCCGTTGATGACCAGGGTATGGCCGGCGTTATGGCCGCCCTGAAAGCGCACCACGCCCTGGGATTTTTCAGTCAGCCAGTCGACCAGCTTGCCCTTGCCCTCGTCGCCCCACTGGGTGCCGACCACCACCACGTTGCGGCCAGGGGTGGCCGATTGCACTTGTGTCATTTGGATACTTCAGTTCAGAAAATAGAGACGCTCTGGCCCTCAGGCCGAGCGATCGAGGGCCTGCACCACCCAGTGCTCGGCGACGCGGACCAGTTCGCGGTCGCATTCGAATTCATGGACCTCATGCTCATGGCCCGGCAGCACGCAAACCACGGTCTGACCCTCGGCCCGCAGGCCGGCGATGGCCCGCCGCAGCTGCGGGTCTGCGCCCCAGGGGGCACGCACCGCCGGGCGTAAGGGCCGCGCCGGCAACACACTGACCAGCTCCTTGAGGTCCAGGCTGAAACCGGCGGCCGGCCGCTTGCGGCCGAACACCGCGCCGACCTCGTCATAGCGCCCACCGCGCGCCAGCTCATCACCGCTGCCGTAAATCGCAAAGCGGATGCCGCTGTAGTAGGCATAGCCGCGCAGATCGGCCAGATCGAAGCTCAGCGAGAGCTGCGGATAGAGGCTGGCAAGTTGACGGTCCAGGCGCTCCAATTCATCGAGCGCCTCCGAAACACCTTCAATGCCCGCGAGATCGCGCCGAGCTTGGGCCAGCACAGCACGATCCCCATAGAGCTGCGGCAAGGCCTGCAGGCCAGCGACAGCCTTGGCCGAGAGCCCCGCCTGCGCGCGCAGCAGGGCCGCCAACTCGGCCGCATCCTTGTTGGCCAAGGCCGCGTGAATGCGGCCGAGCGCCGAGCTACTCAAAGCAGCACCGGCCAGCAGCGCATTGACGATACGCACATCCGCCATATCCAACTGCAGCGGACCAAAGCCTGCAGCGCGCAAGGCCTCAATGGCCAAACATTGCACCTCCAGGTCGGCCTCTAGGCCGGCATGACCGAAAATTTCGGCGCCAAATTGCAGTGGCTCGCGGGTGGCATGCGGCCGGTCAGCCCGGGTGTGCAAAACCGGCCCGCAGTAACACAAACGGGTTACGCCTTGGCGGTTGAGCAGATGGGCATCGATGCGGGCGACCTGAGGCGTGCTGTCGGCACGCAGACCCAGGGTGCGGCCCGACAACTGGTCGACCAGCTTGAAGGTCTGAAGGCCCAGGGCCTCACCGGTGCCGGTCAGCAGGGACTCGAGATGCTCCAACAGCGGCGGCATGACCAGCTCGTAACCGTAACTACGGGCAGCATCGAGCAGCATGCGCCTGAGCTCTTCGATGTGCCGCGCCTCGGAGGGCAGGACATCGGCAATTTGGTCCGGCAGTTGCCAGGACGAAGACCAAGCGGGCATTCGGAAGGGGCCAGGTAAGCGGTTAAAGACGAGATTTTACCGGCCGAACGCGGCGATCTCGCCTGCGTCGCGCTCGGCCGGCCCCGAAGGGCTCAGCTGAGCAGCCACAAGGCCATCAGCCCCAGGCCCACGCTGAGCAGTCCGAAAAAGCGCAGCTGCCCATCGTTGAGGCGCAGCAACTGCTCGAAAGTACGCCGCCAGCGGCCAGGCACCAGCATAGGCAGCAGGCCCTCGATCACGAGAACCAGCGCCAGCGCCTGCAACAGGGTGCTGCCCTCGAACACCACCGGAGCTCAGCGGCGCGGTGGGTTCGGCGCCGCTCCGGGTCCGCGCATCACGCGAAAGAAATCCGTGGAGGAGTCAAGCACCATGACGTCGGACTTCTTGCTGAAGGTGGACTTGTACGCTTCCAGGCTGCGGTAGAACTGGGCAAACTGCGGATCGCGTCCGAAAGACTCGTTGTAGAGGCGAGCTGCTGCGGCATCGCCCTCCCCCTTGATTTTTTGTGCGTCCCGGTAAGCGTTGGCCAGAGTCACCTCGCGCTGACGGTCGGCATCGGCACGAATTTTCTCGCCCTCGGCCGCACCCGTCGAACGCAGCTCATTGGCCACCCGCTTGCGCTCGGCCTCCATACGACGGTACACCGACTCGGTAATCGCCTCCACATAATCAACCCGAGTGATGCGCACATCGACGATTTCCACGCCCCAGGACTTGCTGCCCTTGACCGCCTGCTGCACCTCGGTGCGCACGTCAGTCATGAGCTGCTCGCGCTTGAGCGAGAGCAAGTCCTTGACGGTGCGCTTGTTGATTTCCTCCTGGAAGGCATTGCGCACCACACGGCTGAGCTGGTTGGCTCCGGTGCGCTCATCAAGACCCACAGTGCGGATGTAGTCGCTGGGCTCAGTAATGCGCCAGCGCACATACCAGTCGATCACCACCCGCTGCTTCTCGGCGGTCAACATGGGCTCCGGGTCGGTGCTGTCGAGCGTGAGCAGGCGCTTGTCGATGTAGGAGACGTTTTGGAAAGGCGGGGGCAGCTTGAAATTCAAGCCAGGCTCGGTGATCACTTCCTTGATCTGACCGAGCGCATAGACCACGCCGAACTGGCGCTGGTCAACCACAAACAACATGGAGCCGAGCAAAGCCAGCAGCACCAGAGCGGAAGAGACGAAAAATCCTAGGCGGTTCACGGCCAACTCCTTTAGCGGCTGTCGCGGTCGCGGGTACGGGTCGAATCGCGGCTGCGCGAATCAGCGCCTGCCCCGGACGAGGGCGCCGAACTCGGCGGCGGCAAAGTCAGGGGCGGCATCGCCGTCTCGCCGACTGCGCCGGAGCCGGTGCCGGTGGCCTGCATCAGCTTGTCCAGCGGCAGGTACAGCAAGTTGGAGCCCTGGCGCGACTCGACCATGATCTTGGTCACGCTGCTAAAGACCTGCTGCATCGCATCGGTGTACATGCGGTCGCGGGTGACCTGCGGCGCCTTCTCATATTCGGAGAGCACCGAACGGAAGCGCTGGGCATCACCCTGAGCCTGCGCCACGATGCGAGACTTGTAGCCCTGGGCCTCTTCGTCCAGGCGCGAGGCGGCACCGACCGCCCGCGGCACCACGTCGTTGGCATAGGCCTGGGCCTCGTTTTTGGCCCGCTCGCGCTCCTGACCGGCCTTGAGCACGTCGTCAAAGGCGGCTTGGACCTGCTCGGGCGGGCGCACGCCGCTCTGCTGCAAATTGATCCCCACCACCTCAATGCCAACCTTGTAGCGGTCCAAAATGGTCTGCATCAGCTTGCGCACCCGCGGCGCAATCTGGTCGCGCTCCTCGGCCAGGGCCGAGTCCATCTTCATCTTGCCCACCACCTCGCGGACCGCGGTCTCAGCAGCCTGCACCACGGTGGCCGAAGGGTCCTTGCTTTCGAACAGGAAGGCCCGGGCATCGCTCAGCCGGTACTGCACCGCAAACTTGATCTCGACGATGTTCTCGTCTTCAGTGAGCATGGCCGAATCACGCAGACCGGTGGCCTTGATAACGGTGTCACGGCCCACATCGACCGAGCGGATCTGCGTGACCACCACCATCTCATGGCGCTGTACCGGATAGGGCAGTCGCCAGTTAAAGCCAGCCCCGACCGTGCTGTGGTAACGGCCAAACTGGGTAATCACGGCCTGCTGGCCCTCTTGCACGATGAAAAAACCAGTGCCTAGCCAGATCAGCAGGGCCACTACCGCCACCAGGCCCGCGCCCAGACCTGCGTTTTTTAGACTCGGTGGCTCAAAACCGCCCCGCCCCGACCCGCCGCCACCGTTGCGCCCCGGGCCACCTGTGCCCTTGCGGCCGCCAAACAGGCCACCGAGCTTGCGGTTGAAGTCGCGCCAGAGTTCGTCCAGGTCGGGTGGGCCCTGGGTCTGACCTTGAGGGCCGGTGTTGCGGGGCCGCGGGGGCGCTGCCGCAGGCGGGGGTGATGGCGGCGCAGCCGGAGGCTGAGCCGCCGGCCCGGGAGTCGCAGGAGGCGGCGACCCTTCAGGGTGACTCTGTCCGCCGGCGCCGCCCTCGTCCCGGCCCCAGCGCGAATCGTTGAGGTTGAACATGCCGCGCGCGCCGCGAAACAGCCGCTCAGGCAAGGTGCGGAAAGACTGCAGCAGGGGATAGGGATTCATCATGGATGGACCGGATTTTTCTTCTGATGACGCCATTGTGCCTAATCAGGCCAGGTCGTCGGCCAGCATAGTGCTTTGCCCTTGCGCCAGCAGGGAGAGATGAGGGGCTTGACCAGCCTGGGCGTGGCGCAATAACAACTCACGCAAGCCAGGCAGCCCTAGACCGCTTCGGGCACTGACGAACACCCGTTCAAACGGACGAGCGCCCGAGCCAGACGGATCGGGCAGTTCGGTGCTGTCAAGCAAGCGGCGCGGCCGGCGCTGCGGCTCGATGGCATCGAGCTTGTTGAACACCAGCACCTGCGGCACCTGATCCGCACCGATATCGGCCAAGACCTTGAGCACCTCCTGCATCTGCTGGCCATGCTCGGGGCTGGACGCATCGACCACGTGCAGCAGCAGGTCGGCATCGGCCGCTTCCTGCAAAGTGGCCTCAAAGGCGTCGATCAGCCCGTGGGGCAAGTCGCGGATGAAGCCAACCGTATCGGACAGCGAGACGGTGCGCCCGGCCAGGGGCTCTTGCTCGTCGGCGCTGCCCAGATAAAGCTGCCGGGTGGTGGTGTCCAGGGTGGCAAACAACTGGTCTGCGGCATAAGCACGGGCCTTGACCAACGCATTAAAGAGCGTGCTCTTGCCGGCATTGGTGTACCCGACCAGAGAAATGGTGAAGGTATCGCGCCTCAGGCGCTGCTTGCGCTGGGTCTGCCGCTGACGCTTGATGCGCACCAGGCGCTCCTTGGTGCGCTTGATGGCCTCGCTGATCATGCGCTTGTCCAGTTCGATCTGCTTCTCGCCCGGACCACCGCGCAACCCGGCCCCGCCGGTCTGACGTTCCAGGTGCGACCAGCGGCGCACCAGCCGGGTCGACAGGTATTGCAGCCGGGCCAGCTCGACCTGCAGCTTGCCTTCATGGCTGCGCGCACGCTGGGCAAAGATTTCGAGGATCAGCAAAGTGCGGTCATTGACCGGCATTTCCAGGCTGCGCTCGAGGTTGCGCTGCTGGGCCGGGCTGAGCGACTGGTCGAACAGAACCTCTGTGGCTCCACTGTCCAGGGCCAGGGCGCGAATTTCCTCAGCCTTGCCGCTGCCCACATACAAGGCGGCGTCAGGCGCACGCCGTTTGCAGGTGATGCGGGCCACCGGCTGCAGGCCGGCGGTCTGCGCCAACAGTGCGAGTTCATGCAACTGGGCGTCGAAATGGGGCAAGCCCAGATCGACCCCAACCAGCAGCACCGAGGGCGGCGCTTTGCGGGAGGCATCCAAGGAACTCAGGCGGCCGGACTTTCTTCCGCGGAAGAGAAGTTGACTGCTCTGCCGGGGACGATGGTGGAGATGGCGTGCTTGTAGACCATCTGGGTGACCGTGTTGCGCAGCAGGACCACGTACTGATCAAAGGACTCGATCTGACCTTGCAGCTTGATGCCGTTGACCAGATAAATCGACACCGGTACATGCTCGCGGCGCAGTGTGTTGAGAAAGGGATCCTGCAAAAGCTGACCTTTGTTATTGCTCACGATATTTTCCGTGTTCAAAAATGGGTTGAGAAGACCAACACATTACCACAGCCCGAGGCCGTCTGGCCGTCCGATCAGCCCGGCGTCTTGTCAGCGTAGGGGTTCAGGGCCGATTTCATCTGGATCCGCAGGGGGGTACCCACCAGATCGAATTCCTTGCGAAACCGTCCCTCCAAGAAGCGCTTGTAAGACTCACTGACCTGGTCCAGCGAATTGCCGTGGATGACGATGACCGGCGGATTCATGCCGCCCTGGTGGGCGTAGCGCATCTTGGGACGCGACAGCCCCGAGCGCTGGGGCTGCTGGAACTGCACCGCCTCCTGCAGCAGACGGGTGAGCACCGGTGTGGGCATCTTGCGAAAAGCCGCCGCATGGGCCTGCACGATGGACGCCCACAGCGGCCCCAGGCCCTGCCGCTTGATGGCAGAAATCCGGTGCAAGCTGGCAAACTTCATGAAGGGCAAGCGGGTCTCGATCGATCGCTCGAGCTGCTGGCGCTGGTAGCTGTCGATCGCATCCCATTTGTTGACCGCCAGCACCACTGCACGCCCACTCTCCAGCACGTAGCCCGCAATATGCGCGTCCTGATCAGTCACCCCCTGGGTGGCGTCGAGCAGCAAGAGCACCACATTGGCGTTTTCAATGGCCTGCAGGGTCTTGACCACCGAAAATTTCTCGATGGCTTCAAACACCTTGCCCCGACGGCGCAGGCCGGCGGTGTCGATCAGCTCGAAGCGCTGACCGTCACGCTCAAAAGGCACCGAAATCGCATCGCGGGTGGTGCCGGGCAGGTCAAAAGCGACCAGACGCTCTTCGCCCAGCCAGGTGTTGATCAGGGTGGACTTGCCCACATTGGGTCGGCCGGCAACGGCCAGCTTGACCACCAGGGACTGCTCCTGCGCGTCAGCTTCTTCATCCAGGGGCGGCAGCGCCAGGCGCCCGAGCGCGGCCTCGACCATGCTGCGCACACCCTGGCCATGGGAGGCTGAAACCGCCAACACATCGCCCAGGCCCAGCTCAAAAAACTCAACCAACTGGGCGCCGGCCTTCATGCCCTCGGCCTTGTTGGCCACCAGCAAGGAGGGCTTGCCCAGTTTGCGCAAATAACGGGCGATGTCGTGGTCCTGCGCCGACAGACCTTCGCGCGCATCGACGACAAAAACCACCACATCGGCCTCGGCCACCGCCTGCCGGGTCTGTCTGGCCATTTCCTTGTAGATGCCGGACTCGGCGCTAGGCTCAAACCCACCAGTATCGATGACGATATAGGCCTGTGAACCCAGGCGCGCCTGGCCATAGTGCCGATCGCGCGTCAAGCCGACATGGTCGGCCACGATGGCATCGCGCGACTTGGTCAGGCGGTTGAACAGGGTGGACTTGCCCACATTGGGCCGGCCCACCAGGGCGATCACAGGTTTCATCGGGTCCGAATCTCAGGTCCGCGCCTGCGGGCCAGCCTCATTGCGGCACGAAGCCGAACACGCCACCGCTGCGGGTCAGCACCACCAGGGTATTGCCTGCCAGTACCGGGCGACTGCTGATGGCCGAGCCATCGGTGCTCAGGCGGGCCAGAACCTTGCCGTCGTCACGGGAGAGCATGTGCACATAGCCCTGCAAGTCGCCGACCGCTACCGAACGGCCTATGACCAGCGGCGCGCTCAGATCACGAAAGCGCAGTTGCTCGTTGTTCCAGGCTTTTTCTCCGTCGGCCAGGCGCCAGGCCTGCACCCGGCCATCGGCCTCAACGCCGAACAGCAGCCTGTCGTCGCCCGCCAGTCCCACCTGGCCGTCGGCCGTACGGCTCCACTGAACAGCGCCGCGTTCGGTATCCACACAAGCTACTGCAGCCTGGAAGGCGCGCACGCAGACCTGCTTGCCCTGCCGGGCTGCTGGCCCAACCAGATCAACCAGGCGCTCGATTTCATTGATGCCGCGCGGTGTGGCGATAGCCGCATTCCAGCGTGCCAGCCCGCTTTGGGGGTCCAGGCCGTTGAGTCGACCGCCAACACCGGCCAGCAGGGTGTCGCCCACTGCCAGCATCACGCCCGACTGGCGCAGCACCAAAGGCTCGTCGCCCGTGCGCTGCTGCAGCCACAAGCGCCTGCCACTGGCCCCGTCGTAGGCGCTGACCGCCCGGTCGGCGGTCAGCAGGAAGACTCGGCCGCCGGCCACCAAGGGCGCAGAATAAGCTTGCGCCGCCAGCCGTTGGCGCCACAGCACCTTGCCCTGCTTGAGGGCCAGTAACTCATTGTCACGGGTCACCACAGCCGCAGTGCTGCCGTCACTGCCCACGCCAGAAGCCAGCGCGGTGCCCAAGGACAGGCGCCAGATTTCACGGCCACTGGCCGCATCGAGCTCAAGCACAGTGCCGTCGCTGGCCGCCAGCGTGACGCTGCTGTCACTGGCATGCACCTGAGCGGGAAATTCCACCGCGCCCAGCTTGGCCTGCCAGACCTGGCGCACCGCCAGGCTGGGCGTGAGGGCCTGCAACTCAGCCGGCTTGGGTCGGGGCGAACCGGTGCCGCAGGCGGCCAACAGGGCCAGCAGCAACGCTGCGGCTGCTGCGCGCATCATTTCTTCACCTCGGCCGCAGCGGGCTCAGACACATCGACACCCAGGGCATTGAGCTTGACCTCGACCAAGCGGCGGTACTCGGCGCGCTCGTCCATCCCCTTGTAGGCCTTGCGATATTCGGCCTGGGCCTCGGCCTTTTTGCCTTGTGCCAGAAAGACATCACCGCGGCGGTCGTCGGCCAGGGCGGCAAATTCGCCCGGCAACTTGGCGCTGAGCTGGGCCAGGGCCTCGTCATAGGCCTTGGCCTCCAGGGCGATGCCGGCCAGGCGCAAGCGGGCCACCGCCTGCAGGCCCTCATCGCCGGCCTTATCGACCACCCAGGCCAGCGCGGCTTTGGCACGGTCGGCCTTGTCCTTGTCATAGAACACACGGGCGGCCAGCAGCGCCGCCTGATGAGCATAGGTGGCGCCCGCGTAACGCTCTTGCATATCGGCCAAGGCTCGCTCGAGCCGGGGCAGATCGCCGGCCTTGGCCGCCGACTCGATCTGCTCGTACATCACCGCCGCCTCAGCGGCCTGCTTGCGCTGCCAGTACTGCCAGCCGTTGTAGGCTGCAAAAGCGCCCAGCACCACAATCAACAGCCAGGTGATGGCGTTGCCGTAGCGCTTCCAGAAGTGCTTGAGCTGGTCGAGTTGTTCCTGCTCTTCAAGGTCGAGTTGGCTGGCCATGGCTATTTGTGGGCGGATCCCGCCCGGGTCGAGAAAGAGGGGGTGCGGCCGGCATCAAAGGCCGGTCGCTGCGCGAGGCGCGATTGTAGGCGGCGCCGGCAACCTCGGCGGCAGGCCGGCACGGACTGCCTTCAGGCTAAGGGCCGCAGACGCTCTGCCCAGGCCGCCACATCGGCCAGGGGTTGGAGTTGCTGCGCCTGCTCCTGACCGGCGCGCAGCGGCTTGAGCGCCACACAGCCCTGGGCCAGTTCGTCCTGCCCAAAAATCAGCGCAAAGGCCGCCCCGCTGGCATCGGCCCGCTTGAACTGCGACTTCATGGAGCCCATGCCTTCGCCGCCGGCTGCCGGCGCATGCATCTGCACACTGATGCCGACCGCGCGCAGGGCCTGCAGGCACTTGAGGACCTGCGGCAGCGCGCTGGCTTCGGGCACCACCGCATACGCATCGGGGGCTGGTAAGGGCGGCTCGGCGCCCTGCTGCTTGAGCAGATCCAGCACCCGCTCCACACCCAGGGCCCAACCCACGGCAGGCGCGGCCTTGCCACCCATCTGACCGATTAGATAGTCGTAACGGCCGCCGGCGCAGATCGTGCCTTGCGCGCCCAGCCGGTCGGTGACGAATTCGAACACGCTCAGGTTGTAGTAATCGAGGCCGCGCACCAGCCGGGAATTGAGTGTCCAGGGCACGCCGTTGGCGTCGAGCATGGCCTTGAGGCCTTCAAAATGGGCCAGCGAAGCGGTGTCCAGAAAATCGATCAGCCGCGGCGCGCCATTGACCAGATCCTGCATGGCTGGGTTCTTGGTGTCCAGTATGCGCAGCGGGTTGCTGTGCAGGCGCCGGCGCGCTTCCTCGTCGAGCTGCTCGGCGTGCTGCTCCAAGTAGGCGATCAGCTGGGCACGGTGCTGTGCGCGCTCCTGCGGCTGGCCCAGGCTATTGATCTCCAGGCGCCAGTCGCTCAGGCCCAATTCACGCCAGAGGGCCACGGCCAGCAGGATCAGCTCGGCGTCGACCTCGGGGCCGGCAAAGCCCAGGGCTTCCGCGCCGATCTGGTGGAACTGGCGATAACGGCCGCGCTGCGGGCGCTCGCGCCGGAACATGGGCCCCATGTAATACAGGCGCTTGCCGCCGTCGTAGAGCAGGTTGTGCTCGGTGATCGCGCGCACCACCGAGGCGGTGTTTTCAGGCCGCATGCTCAGGTGCTCGGCATCGCCGTGTTTGTCAGCGCGGTCCTCGAAGGAGTACATCTCCTTTTCAACGATGTCGGTCACTTCGCCGATGCTGCGCACAAAGAGGCGGGTGTGCTCCAGGATGGGGGTACGGATATTGCGGTAGGCGTAGCGCGCCATCAGCGCACGCACTTTTTCTTCCAGCCATTCCCAGCGCGCCGATTCCGGCGGCAGGATGTCGTTCATGCCTTTGACGGCGCTCAGTTTTTCAGCCATGTTGTACTTGCTACCGGGCTTGGGGCGCCCGTGTTGTTCGGGTGAGGAAAGCTCAGGCCGTCTGTTCGGCGCCAAAACGCTCGCGGATGTATTTCTCGACCAGGGCCTGGAACTCGGTGGCGATGCCTTCGCCGCGCAGGGTCAGCCGCTTTTCGCCGTCGATGAACACCGGCGCAGCCGGCGCCTCGCCGGTGCCGGGCAGGCTGATGCCAATGTCTGCATGCTTGCTCTCGCCCGGTCCGTTGACGATGCAGCCCATGACCGCCACCTTGAGCTGCTCGACGCCGGGGTACTGCTTGCGCCACAGCGGCATCTGCAGGCGCAGAAAATCGTCGATCTGCTTGGCCAACTCCTGGAAGGTGGTGCTGGTGGTGCGGCCGCAACCCGGGCAGGCGGTGACGCTGGGCACGAAGATGCGCAGGCCCAGGGCCTGCAAAATTTCGGAAGCGATCACCACCTCCTGCGTGCGCGACTCGCCCGGCTGGGGCGTGAGCGAGACGCGAATCGTGTCGCCTATCCCCTCTTGCAGCAAGATGGACAGCGCAGTGGCTGAAGCCACCGTGCCCTTGGTGGCCATACCGGCTTCGGTCAGGCCCAGGTGAAGGGCATGGTCGGTACGCTTGGCCAGCTCGCGGTAGACCGCAATCAGGTCCTGCACGCCCGAGACCTTGCACGACAGCAAGATCTGTTCATGCGCCATGCCCAGCTCCTCGGCGCGCGCGGCCGACTGCAGGGCTGAGCTGATCAGGGCCTCGTACATCACCTGCTTGGCGTCCCAAGGCTGAGCGCGGCGGCTGTTGTCATCCATCATCTGGGCCAGCAGTTCCTGATCCAGACTGCCCCAGTTGACGCCGATGCGCACCGGCTTGTCCCAGCGCATGGCCGCCTCGATCATCTGGCTGAACTGCCTGTCGTGTTTATCGCCCTTACCCACATTACCCGGGTTGATGCGGTACTTGGACAGTGTCTCGGCGCAGGCCGGATACTGGGTGAGCAAGGTATGGCCGTTGTAGTGAAAGTCGCCGATCAGCGGCACATCGACGCCCATGCGGTCGAGCTGCTCGCGCACATGGGGCACGGCTTGGGCCGCCTCGGGCGTGTTGACCGTGATGCGCACCACCTCGGAGCCGGCTTGAGCCAGCTCCTTGACCTGGATCGCGGTAGCAATCACATCGGCGGTATCGGTGTTGGTCATCGACTGCACCCGCACCGGCGCGTCGCCGCCAACAGTGACCACCCGGGGGCCCCAGACGATGCGGGCCTGGGCCGAGCGGCGGGGGCGCGGCTGCGCGGAATCAATCGGTTTGCCTTCTGCCATCACTTCACCTCAAATCGAGCTACATTGTCTTGAGCCAGGGCTTTCACATCGAGCTCCTGGCCGCGTACCTTGACCTGCACAGCGCCGGCATTGCCGACCACCACACGCATCACCGGTTTGCCGGCCACCGACACTTGCTCGCCCGCATTGAGCGTGCGACGCAGGACCGCATTACCCGTGGCATCGACGACTTCCACCCAACTGCTGCGCTGCACACTGAAAACAAGAATCGGCTCGCCGTTGATCGCCACAGTTTGAGCTGCAAGGGGCGCTGTGGAGGCTGGCGCTGCGACACTGGCAGAGGCTGCCGGCACTGCCATCGGAACCGCTGCTGCCGGCGGGGAAGGCTCAGCCCGATTGACCGGGGCCACCGCTTCGGTCACCTCGCCAGCAGGCGCGCTGGCAGCCGGCGCGGGCAAGCGGGTGAAAAAACCGGTCTCAGGCATCAGATAGACCAAAACGGCCGCCAATAGGATCAGGGCGGCGGCGATCAATGCAGGCCGCGATACCGCCGGCCAGGCGCTGCTCACCGAGGGACGGCTGTAAGCCCGGAAAGGCTGATTGAGAGAGCCGTCAACCACCAGATCATGATGACCGGCTCGCGGCAGCAAGGCCAGCACGGCCGCAGCATCAAGCTTGAGGCTGCGGCATACGGAGGCAGCCAAGGCCCGGGTGAAGACCGGGCCGGGCAGAAGGTCATACCGGTCGGCCTCCAACGCTTCCAGCCGCTTGACCGGCACCTTCAGGGTCACTGCCAGAGCTGCAATATGCAAGCCCGACTGCTCGCGGGCGCGGCGCAAACGGGCGCCCGCGCTATCGCCAACGCCCTCGGCCGCTGCTTGACCTTGGTTTTCATTCATCCCAAGCACCCTTGTCGAATGCCGCTGCCTGCGGCGAACGGCCGAACCGCTGGCGAAGCTGGCCTCCCAGCTGCTGCGCCAGCAGGCCATTATCCAACCTGCGGGCCAGCTTGGCCGCCAGCCAGAGCGTCTCGGGGACATCGGCCTTGTGCAGGCCTGGCTGACCCAGGCTGTCGAGAGCACGATCGGCCTGCCCGGCCCTGGCCTGACAGGTGGCCAGGGCCAACCAGAGCCGACTGCTCGATGCACCGTCCGCCCCCGCCTGAGCCAGCACCCGCGCCAGTAGCGTCTGAGCCTGCCCCTTGCGATCTTGAGCCACACCGGGATGCTGGCAGGCCAGCCAGGCCTGGTTGTAGGCAGCTTCGACGTCATTGGGAGCCAGCGCCAGCGCTCGCTCGAAGCTGGCCTGGGCCCTCGGAGCATCGCCGAGCTGGGCATACACCACGCCGCGCAGGTTCCAGCCCCCAACGATGTCAGGACTGAGGCTCAGCGCCTGCTTGACCTCATCAAGAGCGACCCAAGTCTGCCCTTGCTCCAAATAGGCGCGCGCCAGTTCCAGCCGAAGCTGGGCGCGCCTGCGCTCGGGCGTCAGGTCCGACTCGGTCGACCGGTCGGCCAGCGCAACCAGATCCTCAGACGGGGCAGCGCACCCTCCCAAGACTCCCCCCAGAAGGGCAAGGGCAAGGGCAAGCCAGAAACCCAAGAACCAGCGGCGCGGGCTGGCCGCTGATGCGAGGGCTGGCAGCTGACTCACGAACGCGCGCCCTGCACCACCGGTATGCCGCCTATCATGCCCAGCCGCTGGCTGGCCATGCGCTGGCCCACATCGGTGCGGTCCTTGACGTCGCCGGCGAGTTGGCCACAAGCAGCGTCGATGTCGTCGCCCCGGGTCTTGCGCACCGTTGTGACAATGCCCGCGTCCAGCAAAATCTTTGCAAAGGCCTGAACCTGCGCCTGGCTGGAACGCTTGAGGCCTGAGGCCTCAAAAGGGTTGAAGGGAATCAGGTTGAACTTGGCCGACAGGCCCGAGACGGCATGGCGGCGCATCAACTCGATCAGCTCACGCGCATGCGCGGGGGTGTCGTTGACGCCGTCGAGCATGCAGTATTCAAAGGTGATGAAGTCACGCGGCGCAAAGCCTTGGTAGGCGGTGCAGGCACTGAGCAGCTCTTCGATCGGGTACTTGCGGTTGAGTGGCACCAGTTGGTCACGCAAGGCATCGCCCGGCGCGTGCAGGGAAACGGCCAGGGCCACCGGCAGGTCCTGCGATAAGCGCTCCATCATGGGCACCACCCCGGAGGTGGACACGGTGACCCGGCGGCGCGAAAGACCATAGGCGTGGTCATCGAGCATGATCTTGAGGGCCGGCAGCAGGCGGTCGTAGTTTTGCAGCGGCTCGCCCATGCCCATCATGACCACATTGGTGATCACCCGATCGGAGCGACCAAGCTCGCGGCGCAGCGCATGCTCGGCATACCAGAGCTGGGCGACGATTTCAGCGGTTTCCAGATTGCGGCTAAAGCCCTGATGCCCGGTCGAGCAAAAACGGCAACCGACGGCGCAACCGGCCTGCGAGGACACGCACAAGGTACCGCGGTCGGTTTCGGGGATATAGACCGTCTCGATCAGATTGCCATCGCCCACGTCAAACAGCCATTTGATCGTGCCATCGGCAGAGCGCTGGGTCGAGACCACCGGCAAGGCACTGATATGGGCCACGCCGGCGAGCTTTTCGCGCAGCGATTTGGCCAGGTCACTCATCTGGGAAAACTCGCTGGCCCCACGCTGATGGATCCAGCGAAACAGTTGGGTAGCGCGAAAGCGCTTTTCTCCGAGTCCTTCGCAGAACCGGGAGAGCGCATCCAGATCGAGTCCTAGCAAGGGGGTGCTCATGGCAGTCAGTAGCTTGGGTCCGAGCTTAGCGCGGGCCGGCAAAAAAACAAGGCGGCAATCCTGGACCAGAGCAGCGCTTGAAAGCACAGCGGGGCCCGAGGGCCCCGCTGCTGACGCGTCCGGCGCCCTGCTCAGCGCGAATAAACGTTCATGCCAGGGAAGAAGAACGCAATTTCCTGGGCAGCCGTCTCAGGGGCGTCTGAACCATGCACGGCGTTGGCATCAATGCTGTCAGCAAAGTCGGCGCGGATGGTGCCTGCAGCGGCTTTCTTGGGATCGGTGGCGCCCATCAGGTCACGGTTCTTCAGGATGGCGTTCTCGCCTTCCAGCGCTTGGATCATGACGGGACCCGAGATCATGAACTCCACCAAGTCCTTGAAAAAAGGCCGGGCCTTGTGAACGGCGTAAAAAGCCTCGGCCTCGCCGCGCGACAGGTGAGCCATTTTGGCGGCAACGACCTTCAGGCCCGCGGCCTCGAAACGGGCATAGATCTGGCCAATCACATTCTTGGCAACTGCGTCAGGCTTGATGATGGAGAGGGTGCGCTCGATGGCCATGAACTTTCCTTTGGTTTTCTCTAAAAATGGCTGCCACGGGGGGCAAAGCCCTATATTCTAAAGCCTATCAAGGCCAGCATCGGCGCAGCCCTCATGGTCCCAAACCCAAGCGGGGCTTGAAAGACCGAGCTTTATCCGCGGCCGCCCTTGCGACCACCGCGCCCCCCACGGCCTGGCCCTGGACCCTGACCCTGACCCTGCCCCGGGCGCTGACGGGTGAAGGTATCGGCACCGATGTAGCCGAAGGAAGTTTTCATCGGATCGGGCTGGCCCGCCCCTCCCCCTGAGCCCCCCCCGCCGCCTGCCCCGCCCGAATTGCGGCCGGGCCGCTTCCTGGCAGCAGGCTGGGCATTCATGTTGAAGCCCGGCTGCGGGCTCGAAGGCCGGGGGCCCTTGCCGCGGGCACGGCCGCCGCGGCGCTTGCCTTGGCCGTCGATGCGGCCAGCCTCGTGGCGCCCGGGAGGCGGCTGAAATTCATAAGGCCCGATAGGCTCCGCATCCGGATCTTCCACGTCCGCGGCTTGCACCGACCGGTCCAGCCCGGCCTCCATCGGATCCGAAGGCTGCACAAGGCCCAGGTTTTCCGAGTCCGGCTCGCCCTCGGGCAGGCCTTGCGAAGGGGCCCCGGCCGGAGCCTGCGCAGCTCTGGGCTGGCGCTTGTCCCGCTGAGCCTGCTGCTCGGCCTGACGCAAAACCCGGGTCAACTGGGCGATGTCGCGCTCGTCAAGTTCGACAAAAGCACCGCGCCGCAAGCCGCGCGGCAGTAAGAAAGCGCCGTAGCGGATACGGATCAGTCGGCTGACCGCATGGCCAACCGCCTCAAACATGCGCCGGACTTCGCGGTTACGACCCTCGGCGATCGTCACCCGATACCAGCAGTTGACACCCTCCCCGCCGCCGGCTTCCTCGATCGCGCCGAATTGAGCTTGTCCGTCCTCCAGGGCCACGCCCTCGAGCAGTCGCTGCTTTTCCTCATTGCTTAGCGCGCCGAGCACTCGCACCGCGTACTCGCGCTCCAGACCGAAGCGCGGATGCATGAGCTTGTTGGCCAGTTCGCCCGAGCTGGTGAGCAGCAGCAAGCCTTCGGTATTGAGGTCGAGACGGCCGACCGACTGCCACTTGCCTTGCTGCAGCCGGGGCAGCTTGCGAAATACCGTTGGCCGGTTTTGGGGGTCATCATGAGTGACCACCTCGCCCACGGGCTTGTGATAAGCGATCACCCGGGGGGGCGGCGGCGCAATGCGCAGGCGCAAGGGCTTGCCGTTGACCTTGACGGCATCGCCGAACTGGATGCGCTGGCCGATGTGCGCCGGCTCGTTGTTGACCGAAATGCGGCCTTCAAGAATAAGCTGCTCCATCTCCAGGCGCGAGCCCAGGCCAGCCTGGGCCAAGACCTTGTGCAGCTTGGGGCTCTCGGGCTGCGGCGCCAGCACCCGCTTGTGCAATTGAACCGCCGGGTCTTGCTCGTCGGCGTCGAGTTGTCCGGCGACCACGTCTTCAAAGCGATAGCCTTGCCTGGGCGCGGCACCCGGCTTAGGCCGGGGAGCGCCGCCCTCGGCCTTGCCGCCCCCATGGGGTGCACCGGACTCCGCGTCCGGACGCGAACGGCGGCTGCGCCGCCGGTTCGGCCGCTTGCGCAGCCCGGCCTCGCCAGGCTCGCCCTGCGCCGATGGCTCTGGCCCGGGCCTGTCCTGTCCTGGTTCAGAGGCAAGGGCAGCAGGCGCTGGGGCGGCACGGTCAGCCGATGAAGGAATCGCTTGCGGCTCGGAAGGGTCGTTAGACTGCATAGGTTTCAGGGAGCCAAAGGCTCGCCAGTCGAGGAGGCATCGCCCTCCCTGGGCGCGGGCGCAGGATTTTGCGCCACCGGCGTATCTGTGTGTGCGGGGACCGGGGCGGGCCCAGATTCGTCTGTGGCGCCGGGCTCAGGCTCGGCTGCAGCGCTCTGGTCCGAGAACGGCGCATCGCCGACCCCAGGTTCAGCGAGGTCCGCAGCATGGCCAAGTGCAGCGGGCACGGGTCCCTCGGACAAGCCAAATTCGATCTGATCGAGCGCTGCCGTTTCCAGCATGCCCTCGTCCAAAGTAGGCAACTGGTCGAGCGAGAGCAGGCCCAGATCATCGAGAAACTGGCGGGTGGTGGCATACAAGGCAGGCCGGCCCACCGTCTCGCGGTGACCGATCACCTCCACCCAGCCCCGGTCCTCCAACTGCTTGAGCAACACCGAGTTGATGGTCACTCCACGAATATCTTCCATGTCGCCGCGGGTGACCGGCTGGCGGTAGGCGATGATGGCCAGGGTCTCGAGTGTGGCCCGGGTGTATTTGGGCGGCTTCTCGGGGTGCAGGCGATCCAGATAAGGACGCATCTCGGGGCGGCTCTGAAAGCGCCAGCCCGAGGCCACCTGCACCAGCTCGACACCGCGACCGGCCCATTCGTCCTGTAGCTCGGACAGCAGGCGCTTGACCGTGTCAGGGCCCACCTGCGCGTCGAACAACACCTCCATGTCACGCACAGGCAAGGCCTGGGGCGCGCAAATCAGTGCTGTTTCGAGGACGCGCTTGGCATCCGTCGTGTTCATGTGATCTATATCCGAAGTCGGAAGGCTCCAAGACCGGGCCCTGGGCTAAATCCTGGGCAGCGCGCGAAGGGAATCAGACGCAGCCGCTGGGAGACAGGGGCGCTGCATTCAGCCGAGGCGGTTTCGGGCGAAGGGGCTGCGGGCGCTCATTGTAGCTCAGCGTCATCCGGCGTCTGGGGCCCCAGCCGCAGCTCAGCCAAGGCGCAAGCCATATCGGGCGGCGGCGTGCGCTGCCAGGTCCACGCCTGGCCCGAGACCGGGTGCTGCAAAGACAGCCGCCAGGCGTGCAAAGCCTGGCGCTGCAACCCGGCCATGGGCCGACCGCCGTAGAGCTCGTCGGCGAGCAAGGGATGGCCCAAGTGCTGCATGTGCACCCGAATCTGGTGGGTGCGACCGGTATGTAATTGGCAATGGACCCAGCAGGCCGAATCCGAATTGCCCAGCAGCCTCACATCGGTACGCGCGGTCTTGCCACTGTGGCGCTGAAGATCGACCACCGCCATGCGGGTGCGCAAGCGCGGGTCGCGCCCCAGAGGCTGATCGACCTGCACCGTCTGTGGACCCTGCCAGCGCTTGTGCGCCAGGGCCAGGTATTCGCGCCGGACCTGTCGCTCTGCGATGGCTGCTACCAGCGCATCCATCGCGCTGCGGGTCTTGGCCACCACCATCAAGCCACTGGTGTCCTTGTCCAGCCTGTGCACGATGCCGGCCCTGGGTAGGCTGCGAGCCGCCTCATGATGGGCCAGCAGGCCGTTGAGCAAGGTGCCGCTCCAATGACCGGGCGCCGGATGCACCACCAGGCCGGCCGGCTTGTCGATCACCAGCAGGTGCTCGTCCTCATGCACCACCGCCAGCGCCATGATCTCGCTCTGGAAGGCCTGACTCTGCGGCGTTGGCTTGAGCTCTATGCCCAGCAGGTCACCCACCTTCACCTTGGCAGCCGAACGCTGGGCCGCCTGCCCATTGAGCTGTACCGCGCCAGCCTCGATCAGCTGCTGCAAATAACTGCGCGAGAACTCAGGCACCAAAATGGCCAGGGCCCGATCGAGCCGCTGCCCATGCTCGGCGGCGGCCACCGCAGCCTGCCGCCATTGGCCAGGCCAGCCCGATTCGGGCTGTGTATCCGCCTCCTCGGATTCGTCCGTCCACAGCACTTCCTCGGCATGACCGGGTTCTATAATTTCGGGGCTGGTTCGCAAGCCGGTATTCACAAGATCAAACTAAAGGTCATCAGCATGGTGTTTGCAGGATTATCGACCGCGCGCATCGGCTGCTTGGCTGCCGCCCTGGCTTTGGCCGGCTGCGCCACAGAACCGAAAGATCCCACCGCAGGCTGGAGCCCGAACAAGATTTACAGCGAGGCACGTGACGAGGCCGCTAATGCAGCCTACGACAAGGCCGTGGCGCTGTTCGACAAACTCGAGGGCCGCGCCGCCGGGACACCCCTGGCTCAGCAGGCCCAGCTCGAAAAAGCCCACGTCCATTACCGTGCCGGTGAGCCGGCCCAGGCCACCGCCACGCTCGATCGCTTCATGCGCCTGCACCCGGCGAGCCCAGCCATGGACTATGCGCTCTACCTCAAGGGTCTGGCCAACTTCAACGACAACCTCGGTTTGTTCGGCGGACTTGTGCGCAAGGACCTGTCCGAAAGCGATCAAAGGGCCGCTAAAGAGTCTTACGAGGCCTTCAAAGAGCTGGCCCGTCGCTTTCCGGATTCCAAGTACACGCCCGATGCGCGGCTGCGCATGGCCTATATCGTCAACTCGCTGGCGCAGTCCGAAGTCAATGTAGCCCGCTTCTACCACTCGCGCGGCGCCTATGTGGCCGCCATCAACCGGGCACAGACGGCGGTGCAGGAGTTTCGCGACGTGCCAGCCGTTGAGGAAGCGATGTACATCCTCTACAAGTCCTATGACGCGCTGGGCATGAACGATCTGCGCGATGACACCCTGCGGGTGATGCAGCGCACCTATCCGCAAAGCAGCTGGCTGGCGCAGGGCGGGCCAGGCGCTAGCAAGCGGCCCTGGTATCGCCTCTGGTGAGCTCGTCCAGCCAGGCCTGCATCTCTTGCGGGCTTTGCAGGCGCCGCATGGGCGGCAAGGCCCTGAGCAAACGGGCGCCATAGCCTTTTTCCAGCAAGCGGGTATCGCAAACCACCAAAGCACCCCGGTCGCTCTCGCGGCGGATCAGCCGGCCGGCGCCCTGCTTGAGCGCCACTGCAGCCTCAGGCAAGAAATAGTCGTTAAATGGACTGCGACCCTGATCCTCCAGGCTCCTGGAGCGCGCCTGCGCCAGCGGGTCGTTGGGCGGCGGGAAAGGCAGCTTGTCGATCACCACCAGCTGCAGGGCATCACCGGCCACATCAATGCCCTCCCAGAAAGAGGCTGAGCCCACCAGCACACAGCCCCGCCCGGGCTGCTGGGCGCCGCGCCGAAACCGTTCGATCAGTTCACGCCGGGTCAACTGCCCCTGCACCAGGACGTCGAGCTCGCCTTGGGACTCAAACCGGTCCTGCAGAGCCTGGGCGATCTGCCGCAGGGCCTTCAGGCTGGTGGTCAGCACCATGGTGCGGCCGCCCAAACTGGCGGCCCAGTCGCCCACCAGGTCTGCCACCCGCAGCGGGTGCGCCGGATCAGAAGGCCGGGGCAGATCGCGGGGCAAATAAAGGGCAGCCTGACGCGGGTAGTCAAAAGGACTGCCCACCCGCAGGATGCGGGCATTGCCCAGACCGCAGGGGCCGGTGAACCAGGACAGCTGATCGTCATCGCCCAAGGTGGCCGAGGTAAATACCCAGCTGCGCGACTGGGGCTCAGGGCCGAGTATTCGTGCAGTGACGGCCTGCGCAATGTCCAGCGGCGACTCGACCAGCCGGGCGTGCTGACCCACCTCCAGCCAGCGCACCAACTCGGGCGCGCCCGGTGCTGAAAAGTGCGCCAACTGGGAGGCAAACAGCAAGGTGCGCTCGTGCAGGCGCACAAAATCGGGCGCCAGTTCACTGACGGTATCGAGCGCCTTGGCAGCAGCCTCGCAAGCAGCCTGCACATCGGCCAGGGCCCGACTCCAGGCTTCGGGCTCCAGTCCTTCGGGGGTCAGACCATGCCAACCCAGGCGGGCGCTGGCCCCCTGCTTGCCGATGGCGAGCCTGAGCTCGCGCGTGGCACGCTCGAGCCGGCCGGCTACAGCCTGCCAATCGGCCAGGCCGCGCGCCATTTGCAGGCCGGCGGCAAGCACATCGCGCACCAGATCGAGCAATTGCGATGTCCCCAAATTGCTGCCCAGAAACTGTATCCCGGTCTCGTTGAGCTGATGCGCCTCGTCGAAGATCACTACCCTCACCGTGGGCAGCAATTCGGCCATGCCCGACTCACGCACCGCCAGGTCGGCAAAGAAAAGATGATGGTTGATGACCACCACGTCAGCGGCCATGGCCTCGCGCCGGGCATGGACGACATGGCAGGTCTTGAAACTCGGACAGGTCGAGCCCAGGCAGTTCTCGCGGGTGGAGGTGATCAGAGGCAAGACCGGCGAGCGTTCGTCGATATCGGGCAACTCGGCCAGATCGCCGGTCTCGGTGGCCTGGGCCCAAGCCTGCACACGTGCCAAGAGGCGGGCCGATGCCCGCTCACGCCCGGCTTCGGTGTAGGGCGCCTGCTCCATGCGGTGCAGGCACAGATAGCTGGCGCGTCCCTTGAGCAGGGCCATGCTCACCGGCAGGCGCAGCGCATCGACCAGCCGCGGCAGATCGCGCCCAAAGAGCTGATCCTGCAAGGTCTTGGTGGCCGTCGACAACAGCACCCGCTCGCCGCTGAGCAGGGCGGGCACCAAATAGGAGAAGGTCTTGCCGACCCCGGTGCTGGCCTCCACCACCAGCGCCCCCCCCTGCTCGACCACCTCAGCCACCGCCAAGGCCATATCGATCTGGCCTTGGCGCGGCTGGAAATGATCGGCAGCCCGCCCAATCGCCCCCCCAGGCTCGAAGGCGGCGAGAACCTTGTGCTGCAGGGACATGGCTTAGGGCGCTACCGCGGGTGCTGCGCCCGTCTCGTCCGCGCGCTGGCGCGCGGCAGCTTGTCGCTCACGCTGCTGCTGACGCAGCTGCGCCGCCTCGGTGCGTTGCTGCTGACGCAAAACCCGCTCGCGGGCCTGCGCCTCGCGCTCTGCGGCCTCAGACATCGGAGGCTGAGCTTGCTCTGTAGTGGCTACAGCGGAACGCTGGCTTTGAGTCTGCAGCTTGTCCTGCACCCGCTCGAGGGCCGCCTGGCTGCGCTGCTGCGACAGGGCCTGCTCGATCTGCACTTGCTGACGCGTGAGCTGTGCCAGCGACTGCCTGTGCCGGGCCTGGGCCTCCTTGAGGCAATCGTTCACCCAAAAACCCTGGCGACAGGCCTTTTGTTCATCGAGCCAGACAGCGTGCACCCTCGCACGCTCGCGCTCGATACGCTGCAGCTCGCTGCCGACCGGCTCGGCCCAAGCCGCCTGCCCGCCAGCGCTACCCGAGTCCGTTCCGGTTTGGGCCTGCGCCTGCACCAGCAGCAGACCCAGGCCGCAGGCAACAAGGAGTCTCATGTCAAACCAGTGTCCACCGTACGGCGTTCGAGCGCCATGAACTCGGCCGACTGCATCTCGTGCAGGCGGGAGGCGGTGCGCGGAAATTCGTGCGCCAATGGCCCTTCGGTATAGAGCCCCTCGGGCTGGGTCGCAGCCGAGATGATGAGTTTGACCCGCCGGTCATAAAGCACATCGACCAGCCAGGTAAAGCGCCTGGCCTCCGAAGCCATGCGCACCGGCATGTGCGGCACATCGGAGAGCAATACGGTGTGAAACTGGTTGGCGATTTCCAGGTAGTCGTTGTGCGAGCGCGGCCCGCCGCAGAGCTGTCGAAAGTCAAACCAGACCACGCCGCCGGCGCGCCGGCGCGCGCGAATCTCACGCGCCTCAATCAGCAGCAGCGGATCCTCGTCCTGACGCTCGGCCAGGCGTTCAAAGGCAGAGCTCATGGCCGCATCAGCCTCGGGGCCCAGCGGGGACAGGTAAAGCTGCAGCTGCTCCAGCGTGCGCCTTCGGTAGTCGGTGCCGTTGTCCACATTGACGACTTCCAGCCGCTCGTTGAGCATGGCAATGGCCGGCAGCAGTCGCTCCCGGTGCAAGCCGCCTGGGTAGAGGCCGTCGGGCGGGAAATTTGAGGTGGTCACAAAGCCCACACCGTTGTTGAACAGGGCCGCCAGCAGTCGGTGCAGGATCATGGCATCGGTGATATCGGCCACATGGAACTCGTCAAAGCAAATCAGCTTGTAGCGCTGCGCAATCCGTTTGCCCAACTCGTCCAGGGGATTGACCGTGCCCTGTAGATCGCGCAACTCACGGTGCACCTCGCGCATGAACTCATGAAAGTGCAAGCGGGTCTTGCGCTTGATGGGTACCGCATTGAAAAAGCAGTCCATCAAAAAGCTCTTGCCCCGCCCGACTCCGCCGTACATGTAAACACCGCGAGGAATTTCGGGGTGGCTGATCAGCTTTTTAAAAGCATTGGACCGCTTTGCCTTATAGGCGGCCCATTCGCTGGCGCAGCGCTCAAGCGCCGCCACCGCACGCAGTTGGGCGGGATCGCTTTGGAAGCCACGGCTGCGAAGCTCGGACTCGTAGGCGGCGAGGACAGACATAATCGTTTCAGCTCAAAAACAGCCAAGCCCGGGGCGGGCCCGGGCTTGTGACTTTACCCCCAAAGCGCAAGGCATACCTGCCTCGCACTGCGCGAGCAGGCTCCAGGGCCCTCAAAAATTGAGGGTACGCTTGTCCACGGCCAGGGCCGCTTCCTTGGTGGCTTCCGACAGGGACGGATGCGCATGGCAGATCCGTGCGATATCTTCGGACGAAGCGCGGAACTCCATGGCCACCACGGCCTCAGAAATCAGCTCGCTGGCCATGGGGCCAACAATGTGCACGCCCAAGATTTCATCGGTCTTGGCATCGGCCAGGAACTTGACCATGCCGGTGGTGTCCCCCAGTGCGCGCGCACGGCCGTTGGCCAGGAAGGGGAAGGTGCCGGCCTTGTAGGCCACGCCATCGGCTTTGAGCTGCTGCTCGGTGCGCCCCACCCAGGCGATCTCGGGGCTGGTGTAGATCACCCAGGGAATGGTGTTGAAGTTCACATGGCCGTGCTGACCCGCGATCCGCTCGGCCACCGCCACGCCCTCTTCCTCGGCCTTGTGCGCCAGCATGGGGCCACGCACCACGTCACCGACGGCCCAAACGCCAGGCAGGTTGGTCTTGCAGTCGCCGTCGACCACGACGGCGCCGCGCTCGTCGAGCTTCAAGCCCACGGCCTCGGTATTGAGGCCTATGGTGTTGGGCACACGGCCGATGGAGACGATCAGCTTGTCGGCTTCCAGGGTCTGCGCCTCGCCCTTGGCGTTGGTGTAGGCAATGCTCACGCCCTTCTTGCCGGCCTTGACCTCACCGACCTTCACGCCCAGTTCGATCTTCAGGCCCTGCTTGTCGAAAGCCTTTTTCGCCTCTTTGGCAATCTGCTCATCGACAGCACCCAGGAACGTGGGCAGTCCTTCGAGGATGGTGACCTCTGCACCCAGGCGGCGCCAGACCGAGCCCATCTCCAGGCCGATCACGCCTGAGCCTATGAGCGCGAGCTTATTAGGAATGGTCTCAATGCACAGCGCGCCGTCGTTGGACAGCACCGTTTCCTCGTCAAAAGGCACGCCAGGCAAGGCGCGAGCGTTCGAGCCGGTGGCGACGATGATCTGCTTGCCGGTGATGTTCTCTTCAGTCTTGCCGGCCACCTTGATCTCATAGCCGCCTTCTACGGCCTTCACGAAGGAACCGCGGCCGTGGAAGAAGGTGACCTTGTTCTTCTTGAACAGGTACAAGATGCCGTCGTTGTTCTGCTTAACAACGTTGTCCTTGCGAGCCAGCATCTTGGCCACATCCATGGACACCTTGCCGGTGCTGATCCCGTGCTCCTCGAAATGCTTGTTGGCATGCTCGAAATGCTCGCTAGATTGCAGCAAGGCCTTGGACGGGATGCAGCCGATGTTGGTGCAGGTCCCGCCCGGTGCCGGTCCGCCGGCAGCGTTCTTCCACTCGTCGATACAAGCCACATTCATACCCAATTGGGCTGCACGGATGGCCGCAATGTAGCCACCAGGGCCGCCGCCGATGACGATGACGTCGAATTGTTTGCTCATGGTGTGTTCCGTTTGTTCTTGGCGCCCTCACCCGCAAGATTGCGGCGAGGAGATGTAAATGGGGGCCGAGGTGCCCATCCTCAAGCCCCCATCGAGGCCTCCCGACGGGAAGGCCATGAGGCGGTCAGATGTCGAACAGCAGTCGAGCTGGGTCTTCCAGCGCTTCCTTCATCGCCACCAGGCCCAGCACGGCTTCACGGCCGTCGATGATGCGGTGGTCATACGACATGGCGAAGTAGTTCATGGGGCGAACCACCACCTGGCCGTTTTCCACCACGGCGCGATCCTTGGTGGCGTGTACGCCCAGGATGGCCGACTGCGGCGGGTTGATGATAGGGGTCGACAGCATGGAGCCGAAGGTGCCGCCATTGGAAATCGAGAAGGTGCCGCCAGTCATCTCCTCGATGCCCAGCTTGCCGTCCTTGGCCTTCTGTCCGTACTCGGCGATTTTCTTTTCGATATCAGCAAAGCTCATCTGATCGGCGTTGCGCAAAATCGGCACCACCAGACCCCGGGGCGAACCCACCGCGATGCCGATGTCGAAGTAGCCGTGATAGACGATGTCGTTGCCATCGACCGAGGCGTTGAGCACCGGGAATTTCTTGAGCGCGTGCACTGCAGCCTTGACGAAAAAGCTCATGAAACCGAGTTTGACGCCGTGCTCCTTCTCGAAGCGCTCCTGCATGCGCTTGCGCATCTCCATGACCGGGGCCATGTTGATTTCGTTGAAGGTCGTCAGGATCGCGTTGGTGGCCTGCGACTGCAGCAGGCGCTCGGCAATGCGGGCGCGCAGGCGCGTCATGGGCACGCGCTGCTCCGGGCGCTGGCCCAGGTCCACGCTGGGGCCGGCCACCTGCGGCAGGGCCTGGGTCGGCACGCCCGTCGGGATGGGCGAGGCTGCGGCCACCGCAGGCTTGGCGCCGCCAGCCACCGCAGCCAGCACATCGCCCTTGGTGACGCGGCCATCCTTGCCGGAGCCAGCCACAGAGCCTGTGGCTAGGTTGTTATCGGCCATCAGCTTGGCAGCCGCCGGCATGGCCACGCCGGCCATGGCAGGCGTCGCTGTAGCAGGCGCCGCAGCGGCGGGAGCCGCTGCGGGAGCGGGGGCTGCAGCGGCCGGGGCGGCAGCCGGTGCAGCAGCACCGGCCACCGCAGCGGTATCGATGCGGGCAATCACCTGCAGGGCCACCACGGTGCCGCCATCGGCCACCACCACCTCGGTCAGCACGCCGGCTGCCGGGGCCGGCACTTCCATCACGACCTTGTCGGTCTCGATCTCGATCAGGATCTCATCGACGGCCACCGCCTGGCCGACCTGCTTCTTCCATTGCAGCAAAGTGGCCTCGGCCACGGATTCGGACAGCTGCGGAACCTTGACTTCTACGATTGACATATGAGGGTCTTTGTATGACTTGAACGCTAGGTTATTGGTTTCGATCCACGCGGATCACTTGGACAGCACAAAGCCCTTGAGCTTGCCGAAAGCTGCTTCAATGAGCGCCTTTTGCTGGTCCTGATGCAGGTGCGAGTAGCCCACCGCTGGCGAGGCCGAGGCAGCGCGGCCGGCATAGCCCAGGCGCTGGCCCTCGTGCATGTTCTCGTGCAGGTTGTGCTGGATGAAGAACCAGGCGCCCTGGTTTTGCGGCTCGTCTTGGCACCAGACCAACTCGGTGGCGTTCGGGTACTTCTTGAGCTCAGCGGCAAAGGCTTTGTGCGGGAAGGGATAGAGCTGCTCGACGCGCAAAATCGCCACATCGTCAGCGCCCTTGTCCTCGCGCTTTTTCACCAGGTCGTAATACACCTTGCCCGAGCAGGCGATCACCCGCTTGACCTTGTCGGCCTTGAGGGCCTTGTTTTCAGGGATCACCGTTTGGAAGCCCCCTTTGGTGAACTCGGACACCGGCGAGGTGGCGTCTTTGTTGCGCAGCAGGGACTTGGGCGTGAAGATGATCAGGGGCTTGCGCAAATTGCGCACCATCTGCCGGCGCAGCACATGGAAGATCTGGCTGGCCGTGGTCGGCTGCACGATTTGCATATTGGTATCGGCCGCCAACTGCATGAAGCGCTCGACACGGGCCGAGCTGTGCTCGGGGCCCTGGCCTTCATAGCCGTGCGGCAGCATCAAAGTGATACCGTTAACGCGGCCCCACTTGACCTCACCAGAGGCGATGAACTGGTCGATCACCACCTGCGCGCCATTGGCAAAATCACCAAACTGCGCTTCCCAGATCACCAGGGTGTTGGGATCGTTGGACGCGTAACCGTACTCGTAGGCCAGCACCGCCTCCTCCGACAGGATGGAATCGATCACCATGAAAGGCGCCTGGTTGTCGGCAACGTTCTCCAGCGGCACATAGGTGCCGGTGTCCCACTTCTCACGGTTCTGGTCGTGAATCACCGCATGGCGGTGGGTGAAGGTGCCGCGACCGCAGTCTTCACCCGACAGGCGCACCGGATAGCCCGAAGCCACCAGCGAGGCAAAGGCCATGTGCTCGCCCATGCCCCAGTCCACATTGATATCGCCCCGGCCCATGGCCGCACGGTCGTCATAGACCTTTTTGACCAATTGGTGCGGCGTCACCGAGGGCGGGATGGTGGTGATCTTCTCTGCCAAGCGTTTCCACTCCGCCAGGGGAATGGCGGTGTCGCCCGCATCGGTCCACTTCTTGCCGAGAAAGGGCGACCAGTCGACCGCGTACTTGCTCTTGAAATTGGTCAGCACCGGATCGACGGTGTGCTTGCCTGCGTCCATGGCAGCCCGGTAGGCTTTGACCATGTCGTCGCCCAAAGAGGCTCCCAAGCCTTGTGCTGCCAGCTTGTCGGCATACAGCTTGCGGGTACCCGGATGCTGGGCAATCTTCTTGTACATCAGCGGCTGGGTCAGGCTGGGGGTGTCTTGCTCGTTGTGACCGAGCTTCCTGAAGCAGGTGATGTCGACCACTACATCCTGACCGAAGCTCATACGATACTCGAGCGCCAGCTGGGTGGCCAGCACCACTGCCTCCGGATCGTCGCCGTTGACATGCAGCACCGGGGCCTCGACCATCTTGACGATGTCGGTGCAAAACACGGTCGAGCGCATATCGCGCGGATCGGAGGTGGTAAAACCGATCTGGTTGTTGATGATGATGTGCACCGTACCGCCGGTGGCATAGCCCCGGGTCTGGGCCAGCGCCAGGGTTTCCTGGTTGACGCCCTGGCCACCAAAAGCGGCATCGCCGTGCACCAGCACCGGCAGCACCTGCTTGCCCTTGGGATCGCCCCTGCGGTCCATGCGGGCCCTGACCGAGCCCTCGACCACCGGGTTGACAATTTCCAAGTGCGAAGGGTTGAACGCCAAACTCAAGTGGACCGGGCCACCAGGGGTGGTGACATCCGAGGAAAAGCCCTGGTGGTACTTCACGTCACCGGCCGGCAGGTCTTCCGGGGCGGTGTGGTCGAACTCGGCAAACAGATCGCCGGGCATCTTGCCCAGGGTGTTGACCAGCACATTGAGGCGGCCGCGGTGGGCCATGCCAATAACGATTTCCTGCACGCCCTGCGCGCCGGCCTGCTGGATCAACTCGTCCATCGCAGCAATAAAGCTCTCGCCGCCTTCGAGCGAAAAGCGCTTTTGGCCCACGTACTTGGTGTGCAGATAGCGCTCCAGACCTTCGGCTGCCGTCAGCCGGTCAAGGATGTGCTTTTTCTTCTGGGCGTCAAAAGTCGGCTTGCTGCGCAACGATTCCAGTTTTTGCTGCCACCAGCGCTTTTGCCCCATATCGGTGGTGTACATGTACTCCACGCCCAGGGTGCCGCAATAGGTCTCGCGCAGCGCGTTCATCAGTTCGCGCAGGCTCATGCGGTCCTTGCCGAAGAAGGTGTTGCTGATGTCAAACACCGTTTCCTGATCGGCATCGGTAAAGCCGTAGAAAGACGGCTCGAGCTCGGGAATCGGTGGGCGCTCTGCACGCTTGAGCGGGTCCAGATCGGCCCAGCGCTGGCCCACGTTGCGGTAGGCAGCAATCAACTGCTGGACGGCGGTGCGTTTGCGGCCCATCTCGGCGTCGGCGCTGGCCATGACCACCCGGGTGCCGCCTTGCTTGGCCCGCTCGGCAAAGGCATTGACCACCGGCAGGTGCGGCACATCCTTGGTCTGACTGCCGTCGACAGCGGGAACATGCTGAAGGGCGTCGAAGTAACCGCGCCAGTTATCGGGAACGCTGCCTGGATTGGCCAGGTAGTTCTCGTACATCTCTTCGACATAGGGCGCATTGCCGCCGAAGAGATAGGTATTGCCTTGATAGGCGGCGTAGACGGACGTAGTCTCGCTCATGATTCGCTGACCTCCGTTCCCCTACAGGGAACATTAGCTGGTTAAAAACACCTTCCGCGGCACGGCTAAACCGGTTGGCGGATGCGACTGTGGCTTAGGAAGGACCTGTTGCAGACACGTTGCAAAGCGCATTGTAGCGAGCCGATGTTGACGCGGGGATGACGAATGAGGAGCCCATCAGCCCACGCAAGCAAGCAATCCCTCGGGAAATACCCTAGGGTCATCAAGCTACAAGCCACGAACTGCGCCGGAGGGCAGGCGCCCCCTGCCCGGCTTTCAGCTGGCCAGCCGCTGGCGGATCTGCTCCAGCGAGGAGGCATCGTCCAGCGTGGTCAGGTCACCAGGATCGCGGCCTTCGCAGACCGCCTGTATGGCGCGGCGCAGCAGCTTGCCGCTGCGGGTCTTGGGCAGAACGGTCACAAAGCGCACCCGCGCCGGGCGGGCCACGGCGCCCAGGTCGCCGTCCACGCGCTTCATGATCTCGCCCTCGAGCTTCATACTGGCCTGGGCGTCACCGGCAAGGGAGGCGTCCTTGAGGACGGCAAAGGCCATGGCCACCTGGCCCTTGAGCTGATCAGCGACGCCGACCACCGCCACCTCGGCCACCATCGGATGGCCAGAAATGCTCTCTTCAATCTCCCGGGTGCCCAGGCGGTGGCCGGCGACGTTGATCACGTCGTCGGTGCGACCCAAAATGAAGAAATAGCCGTCGGCATCGCGTATGCCCCAGTCGAAGGTGCTGTAGACCATCTTGCCCGGCACGCTTTGCCAGTAGGTCTTGAGGTAACGCGCGTCGTCGCGCCAGACGGTCTGCATGAAGCCCGGCGGCGTCGGCCCCTCAATGCAGACCACGCCTTTCTGGTTGGGCTCGGTCAGCTCCTCACCCGTGGCTTCATGCAGCAGCTTGACCTTGTAGCCATACATGGCGATGCCAGGGCTGCCAAAGCGCGGCTCCTTGCGCTCGACCGCATTGGCCAGCGTGAGAATGGGCCAGCCGGACTCGGTTTGCCAGTAGTTGTCAATGATGGGCACCTGCAGCCCTTCGCTGATCCAGCGGGCAGTAGGCTCGTCCAGAGGCTCGCCGGCCAGAAACAGGGCGCGCAGCGAGCTCAGGTCGTGCTTTTTGAGCAGCGCAGGGTCCTGCTTCTTGAGCACACGCACCGCAGTGGGGGCGCTGAACATGGCGGTGACCTTGTATTTCTCGACCAGACTCCACCAGATCGCGCCATTGGGCTGACCGTCTAGCCCCTGCGTCGGCAGCCCCTCGTACATGATGGTGGCCATGCCGGCGATCAGCGGCCCGTAAATGATGTAGCTGTGGCCGACCACCCAGCCGATGTCGCTGGTCGAGAAATAGGTTTCACCGGCCCGACCGTCGAAAATATGCTTCATCGACGCAGCCAGCGCCACCGCATAGCCGCCGGTATCGCGCTGTACCCCCTTGGGCTTGCCGGTGGTGCCGCTGGTGTAGATGGTGTAGCTGATATCGGTGCTGTCCATGGGCTCGCAAGCCACCTCAGTGCTCAGGTGCTGCTCGCGCAGTTGGGCCCACAGGTGATCGCGCCCCGGCACCAGATCCATAGGGGCCAGGCCGCGATCGGCCAGCAGCACCGCCTGCGGCTTGTGTGAAGACAGGCGGATGGCCTCGTCCAGCAAAGGCTTGTAGGCAATGGCCTTGCCGCCGCGCGAACCACCGTCGGCGCTCACAATCAGCTTGGGCTCGGCGTCCTCGATGCGCGAGGCCAGCGAGCCGCTGGCAAAACCGCCGAAGACCACACAGTGGATCGCGCCGATGCGGGCGCAAGCCAGCATGGCAAAAGCCGCCTCAGCAATCATGGGCATGTAGATCAGCACCCGGTCACCCTTGACCACGCCGAGGGCGCGCAGCGCCGCCGCCATGCGCTGCACCTCCGCATGCAGTTGCTCGAAGCTGTAGACCCGCTCGCTGCCCGTCTCGGTCGACACCGCAATCAGGGCACTGTGCTGCCCCCGGTGCTTCAGGTGCCGGTCGACCGCGTTGTGGCACAGGTTGAGCTTGCCGCCCTCGAACCATTGGGCAAAAGGCGGCCTGTCCCAGTTACACACCCGCTGGGGCTGCGAAAACCAGTCAATCAGGCCGGCCTGCTCGGCCCAAAAGGCGTCAGGCTGTTCCACAGAGCGGCGGTAGAAATCGGCGTAGGTCGGGGCGGGCTGGCTCATCAAAGCTCTCCATGAATTCAAATCAAATCTTGACGACGATGCGTCCGCGCACCTGGCCGGCCATCAAGGCCTGGGCCTGGTCGACGGCCTGATCGAGGGAAATCTCAGTGATCATGCTCTCGAGCTTGGCGCGATCGAGATCACGGGCCAGGCGCTGCCAGGCCTGCTGACGCCTTGCCAGCGGGGCCATGACACTGTCGATGCCGATCAGGCTGATGCCGCGCAAAATGAAAGGCATGACCGTGGCCGGAAAATCCGCGCCCTGGGCCAGACCGCAGGCGGCCACCACGCCGCCATAGCGGGTCTGGGCGCAAGCATTGGCCAAGGTGTGTGAGCCCACCGCATCGACGACCGCCGCCCAGCGTTCTTTTTGCAGCGGCTTGCCCGCGGCTGACAAGCTGGCTCGGTCGATCACGCTGGCCGCGCCCAGTTGCTGCAGATAGGCCTGTTGATCGCCCTTGCCGGTGGCAGCAACCACAGTATGGCCCAGGCCGGCCAGCAGGGCCACGGCAATGCTGCCGACTCCGCCGGTGGCGCCGGTGACCAGCACCTCGCCATCGCCTGGCTTCAGGCCATGGTCCTCCAGGGCCATGACGCAGAGCATGGCGGTGTAGCCGGCTGTGCCTATGGCCATGGCCTGGCGGGCACTCAGCCCTACCGGCAATTTGACCAGCCAATGCCCCAGCAGGCTCGCGCGCTCGGCCAGCAAGCCCCAGCGGGTCTCGCCCAGGCCCCAGCCGTTGTGAATGAAGCGCTCGCCGGCCTGCCAATCAGGGTGGGAGGACGACAGAACCACGCCGGCACCATCCACGCCAGCGACCATGGGCCAGCTGCGCACCACCGGGCTTTTCTGGGTGATGGCCAGGCCGTCCTTGTAATTGAGGGTGGAGTATTCCACCCGCACCTGCACATCGCCAGGCGGCAAGGCGGCCTCGTCGATGTCCACCACGCCGGCGGTGAACAATTCATCTTGTTTGCTCAGCTGCAAGGCCTTAAACATGGCTTGTCTCCTGCTACTCCAGCAGATTATTTTTTAGAAGTCTCGAACCGAGCGGCATTATCAGGAAGGGTCTTGCGGCAATCTGACGGTCTACCCATTAGCCCTAGCGCCCGCCGGTGACATCGAGCAAGGCCATGGTGGTGTAGCTGGCCGCATCCGAGAGCAGCCAGACGATGGCTTGAGCCACCTCCTGGGCCTGACCGCCGCGCT
>JBILDR010000032.1:0-21895 GCA_044352515.1 Polaromonas sp. | reverse complement strand
TGCATGGGTACCTGATGTACCAGATGCCGGACCCGGTCGGGCTGGCCGCCCGAGGCGTGAATCTCGGTCTCGATCAGGCCAGGACGTACCGCATTGACCCGTATGCCTTCGGCGCCCACCTCCTTGGCCAGGCCCACCGTCAGGGCATCGATAGCCGCTTTTGCGGCGGCGTAATCCACATACTGGCCGGGTGAGCCCAGACGGGCTGCCGCACTAGAGAGGTTGACGATGCTGCCGCCAGAGCCCCCATGGCGGGTGCTCATGCGCCGCACCGCCTCGCGCGCACACAGGAAACTGCCCAGCACATTGATGTCGAACATGCGGCGCCAGCGGGCCCAATCCATCTCGTCCAGGCGGGCGGCAACATCGACCACACCGGCGTTATTGACCAGACCGCTGACGGGCCCCCAGTGATGGTCGATGTGTTCGAACATGCGCAGCACCTGCTCGGGCTGGCCCACATCGGCCTGCACCGCCATGGCCTGGCCGCCATGATCGACAATGTTGCGCACCACCGCATGGGCTGAAGCCTCGTCCTTGCTGTAGCCGACAGCGACAGCCCAGCCCTGTTCGGCCGCCAAAGCCGCGGTGGCCGCACCGATGCCCCGGCCGCCACCAGTGACCAACAAGATTTTCTTCATCGTCTAGCTCCCCCATCCAAAAGGATAGGGTCGATTCTCAACCATACCCCTCCATCCCAACAGCTGCCATGCGTGATCTCCAGCAAGCCAAAGACCTTTTCTTCCAGGGTGTGGAGCTGTTTGAAGGCGGCCAGCTCGAAGCCGCTCACGGCCGTTTCGAGCAAGCCCTGGTGCTGGCCCCAGGCCGACCCTCGGTGCTGCTCAATCTGGGCATCACCCGCATGCAGTTGGGGCGCTGGCAGGAGGCGGTCGCGCCCTTGCAAGAGAGCTTAAAAAGCCAGTCCGATCAGCTCGATGGCTGGGTGGCCCTGGGCATGGCCCTGAACCGCCTGGGCGAGCTTGAGGAGGCCTTACAGGCTTACCAGCAGGTACAGCGCTTGGCGCCGCGGCAGGCCCAGGGCTGGGGCGAAGCCGCAAGCCTGCTGCGCGAGATGCATCGACTGGACGAAGCGGCCACCTGCTACGAGCGCGCCCTGGCGATAGAACCCGACCATGAGCTTTACCGTTATTACCTGAGCGCCCTGCGCGGCCAGGGCGGGCCGGCACAGCCACCTCGGGCCTATGTGCAAAGCCTGTTCGAGCAATACGCCGATGATTTCGAGCCCCACCTGCTGGGGCCGCTGCAATACCGCGGCCACAGCCATCTGATCGAACAGTTGCCGGCGCAGGCCCCAGAGCATTTCGCACGGGTGCTCGACCTGGGCTGCGGTACTGGCCTGTGCGGGCCGCTGATCCGGCCGCGCGCAGGCGAGCTGTGGGGCATAGACCTGGCCCAGGGCATGATCGATCAGGCACGGCAGACAGGCGTCTACGACCACTTGCAGCAGGCCGACGCCACGCAGTTTCTCAGCAGTTGCCAACAGCCCTGGCAGTTGGTGCTGGCCGCCGACGTGTTCATCTACATCGGCGCTCTGGAGCCGCTGTTTGAGCAACTGGCCCGGCTCATGCCGTCGCACAGCTGGCTCGCCTTCACCGCAGAGTTGGACGAGTCTGGCCAGGAGCAGGATAAGCCGCGCCTCTTGCCCAGCCTGCGTTACGCCCACCCGCTGCGCTATTTGCAAGCCTGCGCCCAGGCCCACGGCTTTGACTGGCACAGCCACCATCAGGCGCCGCTGCGGCTGGATCAGGGGGAGCCCATGCTGGCTCTGTACGCCTACCTTCAGCGGCGCTGAGCCGGCGCCGGACCTGATCACAGCACTTAAAATTAAGCGCATGGGTATAACCCCCCTTGAGCCCCGCCACTGGGTGCTGCTGACTTTCCTCGCCTCGGGGCTGTACATTCATCTGCGCGGCAAGGTGCGCTTCGAGACCAAGCGCATGCTGGACTTCACGATTGTTCTGGCGCCCATCAACGCGCTGATGTACCTGTTCTCGCGGGTACCCAAGACCGCCTACCTGGACCCCGCAAGCTTTCCTGAGCTCAAGGTGCTGCAAGAGCACTGGCAGGAAATTCGCGAAGAGGCCCTGCGCCTGTCTGATGAGGGCGCAATCCGCGCCGCCAACGCCTACAACGACATCGGATTCAATTTCTTCTTTCGCACCGGCTGGACCCGCTTTTACCTGAGCTGGTACGGCAAGGATTTGCCATCGGCCCAGGCTCTGGCTCCACGAACCGCGGCCTTGCTCAAGGGCCTGCCCAGCGTCAAGGCGGCGATGTTCGCGTCGCTGCCGCCGGGCGCCCACCTGCAAAGGCACCGCGACCCCTATGCCGGCTCGCTGCGCTACCACCTGGGGCTGATCACGCCCGATGACAAGGCGCACTGCTTTATCGAGGTGGACGGTCAGCGCTACAGCTGGAAAGACGGCGAAGCGGTGATGTTTGACGAGACCTACATCCACCACGCACAAAACAGCACCCAGGCTCAGAGAATCATTCTGTTTTGCGACATCGAAAGGCCATTGGCCTTTGCCCCGGTGCGCGCCTTTAACCGACTGTTCGCCCGCCACATCATGGCCGCCGCGTCCTCGCAAAACACCGAGGTCGAAAGCGTGGGCGTTATCAATCGGGTTTTTGGCCAGATCTACAAGGTCAGGCTAGCGGCAAAGCGCGTGAAAACCAGCAACAAGACGCTCTACTACTTTGGAAAATGGCTGCTGATCGGTGGGCTGCTGTGGGCCTTATTCTGGTGAAAAGCTTTCGAGAACAGTTCGAAACTATCCATGCATTAATTTTCAGCGCCTCTCTGACATCTGTTAACACATAAGTTATCGCAAATCTGCGGATCTCGTCGCACAATAACTTTGTGCTGCGGCTAAACTCGAAATCTCGTCAGAATTTGGTTTATCCAAGTTGCGGCTGTCAGCCAGCGGTCCTGCCCTCCAGATCATGATTTTCCAAAACGGTATCGAAAGCGCCTTGCCAGCACTGGTGGCGGCCGGTGTGTCCTTGGTGGTCACCCTGACGCTTTTGCTGACCCAGCGCTGGCACGCCCATCTGAGCCTGGACCAGGACAGCGGGATTCAAAAATTTCACACGCAGGCAACGCCGCGCGTGGGCGGTCTGCCGGTGCTGGTGGGCGTGCTGGTGGCGTGGACGCTGATGCCGGCCAAATTGCAGACCCTGCTCACGCCTATGCTGCTGGCTGCCATTCCAGCCTTCGGCTCGGGCTTCATTGAGGACATCACCAAAACCGTAGGGGTTCGGACCCGGCTGGTGTGCACCATAGGCTCGGGCGTACTGGCCAGCCTCCTGACCGGCTACTCAGTGGCCAACACCGGTGTCTGGGGACTGGACTGGCTGCTGAGCTTTGGCCTGGTGTCCTTGCTGTTTACCGCGCTGAGCATAGGCACCATGGCCAATGCGATCAACATGATCGACGGCTTCAACGGCCTGTCGGCTGGCTCACTCATCATCATGTTTGTAGGTATGGCGCTGATAGCTGCGGGCGCCGGTGATCAGGACCTGGTGTTGCTGAGCTTGGTGCTGGCTTCGGCCGTGCTCGGCTTTGCGGTGCTCAACTGGCCCATGGGAAAAATATTTCTGGGCGACGGCGGCGCCTACTTCGCCGGCTTTGTGCTGGGATGGATAGGCGTGGCCCTGACGGCTCGCAACCCTGGGATATCAAGCTGGGCACCGATCATGGTCTGCGCCTATCCCGTGCTTGAGTTGTTTTTCAGCATTGCCAGAAGGCGTCAGCGTCGTCACAGTCCCGGTCAGGCCGACCGACTGCATCTGCACAGCCTGGTACGTCGACGCATCACCGGCTTCTGGCTACCTCGCGCGAGTGCCTTGAGCCTTAACTCGGTGACCGGTGTGCTGATGTGGCCGGCCAGTCTGCTGAGCACCACTTGGGCGGTGGTTTATGCCAAAGACTCCACCTTCCTGGTGGCTGGGCTGCTGGCCAGCGGCCTGCTTTACCACCTGTTCTACCAAATGCTGGTGCGCTTCAAGTGGGGCAGCAAGCGTTGCCCTGGCGAACTGATCGAACAAGACCGCTGAAGCTCAGGTTCTGAGCTGGCAAAAGGACCTTCGGTCAGATCAATCCCTGTCGGGGTTATCAACGAAGTGCCATGCCCCCAGATCAGGCCTCCTCATGCGCAGCAGCGCCAGCATCCTGGCTCTCGCCGGTGGCCTGCTGCCGTGCCTGTGAGCGCAAGACCCGCTTTTCCTGAAAGTTGAGGCTGCGACCAATCGCGTTCTTGGCCCGCACCAACAACTCCCTGTCGACTTCAGGCGGCAAACCACGCTGCCCGGGCAATTCCTCGCGCAGAGAATCACGGTCGTCCTCGACCAGATCATCCCACCAGGCCTGCACCACTGCCTGCAGCCTGGCGTCAAGGTCGGCGCTGACCGGGCCGTCGGCCGCCATCTGCGAACGCGCCAACAAGGCTTGGCTCAGCTCTGATGCACGCAAGACAATGCGCCGATCGGCCTCGCGCAGCAAACGTGCCCAACTGGGGTCTTGCTGCATCAGGCGCGGCATGGACAGCGCCCGCTCATCAGCCACCAGGCAGACCGTGATACCGGCCAGTTTGGCTGTATCGATGATGGTCATCAAGCGGTCGTCGTCGCTGGCGATGCACAGGGTGTCGACCCGACCGCCCGACACCAAGGCCTGAAGGTCGGCGGTCATTTGGCGCACCAGGGCAACCCCGTCGGTATCAGCGCTGGAGAGCACCCGCAGGGTTTGGTCATCATGGACCGCTTGGTCATCTTGCACCGCGTACCAATAGGTGCGCAGCAAAGTACCGCGCAGGCCGTGGCGGTGCAGCAGATGACGCAACAACTCATTCCAGCCATCGCGGGCCAGCGGGCCCTGGGACTGCCCTTCGCCCCCGTCCTGCCGGGTCAGCCAGCGCAGATAACGGGCATCGACCAAGGCAACGGTCAGACCCTCGGCGACGGGCGGGCGATGAAAGGACTTTTCGGGATAGTTCATGTGTAAGAGAGGCAATCGGGTAGCTCGGGCTCCGGCTTAGGAAAATAGGGCCGGAAAAGATGAGGACCATAGCAGCGTCCTGTCGCTATTTTAGGGGCCTAGCCTCATAGGCAGCAAGCACGGCCGGAAGAATTCTCAGCGGACAAGCTGCTCAGTTCACAGCGCGCAAGGCGGCAGGGTGAACCGCAAGACTCACCTGCCGACCGATCAGTTCAATCAGCACCATGGCGCGTGCCTGCCCGTCGTTGAGTTCGAAGATGGCCTCAACCCCGGCAAACGGTCCCTCGCTGACCAAGACCTTCTGCCCCGGCTCGAACAGGCGCCGTGCCAAACCCGCCTGCGACTCCTGCTCACGCAGGGTCTCGATCAATCTATCATCGACCCGCGCGGGATCGTTACCAAAACGCACCAAGCGGGCCACACCGCGGGTCGAATGAATCGGTGCCCAGCTGCGCGCATGACTGTCGGTATCAAGCTGGACAAAGAGATAGCGGGTGAACAGTGGCTCCTCAACCACGGTCAGCACACCGCGGCGGAGCTTTTCGAGCCGCATCAAAGGCAGGTAGCTCTCAAACGCCTGCCTTTGCAGGTTCTCCAGCGCCACCTTTTCCTGGCGCGGCTTGCTGTGCACGAGATACCAATTCAAAGCCATGGCTGCTATTGTCGGCCAAGGGCGGGGTCATCCAGCGCCACCGCCAAAACCGCGTGAAAGCCTTGCGGCTGCTCGAATTGCACCCAGTGGCCAGCGCCGGCAACCGCCTGCATCCGCTCAAAGCCCGCGCAGCGGCGCATCACCGCCTCGATCTCGGCCACTTGATGCAGGTAGTAGCGATCATGCTCTCCGTAAATCAGCTGCACCGGAAGGCGCAGCTGCTGCAGCGCGCGCGCCAGAACGTCGGTGCGGGCCAGACGGCGGCTGGGCAAGCGGTCTCGCTCGGCATTGAGCTGTTGCAGCCGGCAAGCCAGGGGACAGACAGCGTCTTCATGGTGCAACATCAGCTCGCGCAAATTATGGGTGTGTATGCGCAGCCGAGCCTGTGGCTCGTCCAGATGCCGCCAGGCCAGCGGACGAATGCGCTCAATCGCCGGCCGTCCCAGGCCGGGCGGCGCCAGCAATACCAGGCGAGAGAACCGCTTCGCATAAGCCTGGGCCCACAAACCCGCCACCATGCCGCCAAAGGAAAAACCCACCAGCTCACACACCGTGCTTCCAAGCAGACTTTGCAGGCCCTGCTCCAGCGGTGCAGGCATGGCATCGGCGTCGCGGCCCGCTGGCGGCAAAGCTGAATCGCCGAAGCCGGGCAGATCAGGCACCAGGAGCTGCCGCCCTGCGGCCACCAAGGCCTCGATATTGCGCAGCCAATGGGTCCAGCTGCCACTGCCGCCATGCAGCAGCACCAGCGGCGGCCCCTGGGGGCTAGTCTGTCCCCACAGATGCCAGACCAGCTCACCGGCGCCACAGGCCGTGTGAACGCGCCGACTGCTGGCCAGCAACTGCAGCACTTCGGGGGGCTGCTCCACCGATCTGGCTGAGGGCATCAAGACGAGAGATCCCCTACCTTGCCGCGCTGGCTCTTGAGCGCCGAGCGCTCGCTCTTGCCCTGCAAGCGCTTGCGCTTGGAAGCTGCAGTAGGCCGGGTCGGGCGCCTGGGCTTGGGCGGCAGCGCAGCCGCATCGACGATGGCTTGCAGTCGAAGCAGCGCCGCCGTGCGGTTTTGTTCCTGTGTGCGGTGCTGCTGGGCCTTGAGCACTAGCACACCGTCCTGTGAGATGCGGCTGTCGCCGCTGGCCAGCAAACGCTGCTTGACCTCGTCGGGTAGCGACGAGGCCGGTATGTCAAAGCGCAGGTGGATGGCCGAGGAGACCTTGTTAACGTTCTGGCCGCCCGCGCCCTGGGCGCGGATCGCGCTGCACTGCACCTCACGCTCATCAATCGGATAAAGACTTTCGCCGGCCATGCGCCATTGTGCAGCCCGCGCACAGGCCCTCACAAGGGCGCGATGAAGGCGTCGATCAGCTCGGCCAGTTCGGCCGGTCGCTCAACTGCGCTCAAATGGGCTGCGTCGATGGTGCGCAGCTGCGCACCGGGAATCTGGCTCACCATAGCTTCGGATGCCGCCAGCGGCGTAGCTTCGTCGCGCAAGCCGGCGATCACCAGCGTCGGGCAGCGGATCTGCGGGTTGCTGGCACGAAAGTCGATGCCGGCCACCGCCGCACAGGCCGCCTCGTAGGCAGGCGCGGGGATGCGCACAAGCCGCTCGCGCAGCGCCGCCACCTGCCGCCCTCCCGCCAGATCGGCGCGAAAGGCCGGGGTGAACCAGCGCTGCATGGCGCCGTCGGCAATCGCGGCGACGCCCTGCTCGCGCACCGCGCGCATACGCCCCTGCCAGATGGCCTGGGCGGCCTCCTCGTAATGGCTGGCCGAGTTGATGATGATCAGGCTGCGCAGGCGCTGCGGTGCCTTGCTGGCCAGGGCCTGGCCGGTCATGCCGCCCATGCTCAGACCTGCAAAATGCACCGGCCCATCACATTGGTCTTCGATCAAGGCCAGGGCATCGTCGGCCAGCATGTCCATGGTCCAAAGGCCCGGTGGCGCCGGTGATCGGCCGTGGCCACGGTGGTCGTAGCGCAAGACGGTGTAGCGCTGCTGCAGGCGCTCGGCCACAGCGTCCCACATGCTCAGGTCGCAGCCCAGGGCATGGCTGAGGACCAAACAGGGCCCCTGGCCTTGGCAGACGAAATGCAGGTGAGAACGACTCATCGCTGGGCCTCAGCTAGGGCGGGGCTCAGCTTGGGCAAAAAATGCTTCATGCGCCAAGAATAGCAGCCGATCTGCCGGCCAGGCTCAGGCTCAGGCTCAGGCTCAGGCTCAGGCTCAGGCTCAGGCTCAGGCTCAGGCTCAGGCATTGGCGCGGCGCAGCCGCAGCTGATTGGGCAGCGGCACCGCCCGGCGCAGCACCCCTTCGGCCAACCACAGGGCCGAACGCCGACCTCGCTCGGCCACGGTGGGCAGCGGGATCTGCTGGTAGTCGTCGTTGAAGACCTCAAAGCTGTAGTCGCCGCGGTAACCCAGGTTGTGCAGCTTGCTCACCAGCGCCGCCAGATCGGCGCTGTGCACACCTTCGCCGGGAAAAACCCGGAAATGCCGCGCCGTACTGATGCGCTCTTCAACCGACTTGATCTCGGTCCACATGAAGTCGGCCAGTTGCACCAGGAAGATCTTGTCTGCGTCGAGCATTTCCAGATCGTCCAAGGGCGTCTTGGTGGCAAACAGGTGAAAGCTGTCCAATCCCAGGCCCAGATTGGGCATGTCGGCGCGGCAGACGATGTCCCAGGCCTGGGGGAACTCGTTGATGGTGCGCCCCCAGGACAGACCTTCGTAGGCAACCTTGATACCCCGGGGTATGGCCAGCATTGCCAGCTTGCGCAGATCGCGCGCCAGGGCATCCGGGTCATCACTGGCGTGCACCGACGTCGAAGAGCACACCAAGAGCACCTTGGCGCCCAGGGCGCTGCACATCTCCAGCATGGACTTGGCGATATCGATCTTATAGTCGTGCAGGTGCCCGGACAGGCCTTCGAAGTCGCGCAGCACCTGAAAACCGGTGACCCGCAAACCACTTGCACGCACCGCAGCCATGGCCGACTCCAGGCCGCCGGGGTGGCCCACCACATCGCGGGCCGAGAGCATGATCTGCGAAAACCCGGCTTGGCGGACGGCCAGCAGTTTGGCCTCCAACGGCCCAGCCAGCGAGATGGTGTCCATCCCGAAATCCCTGATATTGGCGCTGTAATCGACCATGGCGCTCAGGTCCTGGCGTCGTGAACCAGCTCGAAGCTCACGCTGCCCTGCCAGCTTCGGGTCAACGCGCCACGGTGGTCAGCCTGAACCGACTTGGACTGCAAAAACTCGACGCCGCGCTGGGACAGTTGAGCCACCGTCTGTAAGACCTGGCCGGTACCGAGCGCGACACGCTGCAACTGCTCCTGGCCTTCGACATCGAGCAGACCTGCCTCAGGCTCAATGAGCTGGATATAAAACCTCGCGGCGGGTGGGCAAGGGCTTTGCATGATGCGCCCCTTGGGCAAGATGCCGAAGTGCTGCTCGGACGGCAACTCAGCAAAGCCCAGGAGCTCCCGATAGAACTCGCTCCAGTCGGCGGTGCGCTCGTTGCCGATGTACTGCACCACGCCAAAAAAATGCAGGTCGGCCAGCGCGGGCGGATGTGGGTCGACGCCAGGAATCGGCACGAAGTCCACGTCGTAGATGCTGAACTGCTCGTAGCGGTCCACGAAGTAAATACGGCTCGCTCCCACCCCATGGATGGCCGGAATATTGAGCTCCATCACCTCGACCTGTGAAGGCACCGCCCATGCGCCTCGCTCGAGCGCCCGGCGATAGGCTGCGCCGGCATCTCGTACCCGCAGCGCGACGGCGGCCAGCCAGAGTTTGTCGCTGGCGGCCTGCTCCTGCGTGAGGCTGGGCCGATGGGCATTGACGATGATGTTGATGCCGCCTTGTCGGTAAAGCATCACCTCACGCGATCGGTGACGGGCCACCGGCTTGAAACCCATCATCTCCAGCACCTGCCCCAAAGCCTGGGGGCGGGAGCAAGCGTATTCAATGAACTCGATACCGTTGAGGCCCAGGGGATTGGCCGGCTCGGCAATCGCCTCTCGCGGCAGGTTTGTGCTTGTGCTCATCGTCACCTCGAAGAAAAAACGCTGCGGTTTCATGGCCACCGGCCGCTCAGGAACAACTGGCCCGGGCAAGCTGCCCAACAAGTCCGACCCCCGGCACTGTAGGCGTAGCCGAGCCCGCACTGCCGAAGTGAGCCCCTAAATCCGCCTGGAATCGATCGACTATCGACCGCCATCGATCGATAAATGCATTAAAAAAGGGTAAACCCTAATGCCTCCACCAAGGCGCAAGCGGATGACGCTAGACGCAGTTTCAGCGCTGCAGCAGTTCCCACAGCCGCGCTGGGGTGAGCGGCATTTGCAGCTGAGGTGCCAGCCGGCCCTGGCCAGCCCGCGCCAGCGCATCAGCCACCGCATTGACCACAGCAGGCGTAGCGCCAATGGTGCCGAGCTCGCCCACCCCTTTGACACCCAGGGGGTTGTTGGTGGAAGGCACGCTCGGATCCATCTCGGTTTTGAAGTCGGGGCAGTCGCCGGCGCGCGGTGCGGTGTAGTCCATCAGACTGCCGGTGAGCAACTGGCCGCTTTGCGCGTCGTAAATCACCGCCTCCTGCAAGGCCTGGCCTATGCCCTGCACCGCGCCGCCGTCAAGCTGGCCGCGGACGATGGTGGGGTTGACCACACGGCCGACATCGTTGACCGAGGCGTAGGCCACCACCGCCACCTCGCCGCTGGCGGGGTCGACTTCGACCTCGGTGATGTGGCAGGCATTGGGCCAGCTCGGGCCGGATGCCGCGCTGGTCGAATCCATGAAGATGCGCTGCTCGGGCTGCTTGCTGGCCAGATCGAACAAACCTATGGACATATCGGTGCCAGCCACACTGAAGCATCCGCCCGCATAGACGATGTCCTGCTCGGAGGCCTCGAATTCCTGGGCCGCCAGCGCCTTGCCCTGGGCAATGGTGCGATCGGCCCCTACCTTGACCGCCGAGCCGCCGGTAAACAGCGAGCGCGAGCCCGCGCTGCCGAAGCCGTCACCACGGTCGGTATCGCCCAGCACAATGCGCACCTGATCAATGGGCACGCCAAAGGCATCGACCACCAACTGCGCCAAGGTGGTGGCAATGCCCTGCCCCATGGGCATGACGGCAGAAAACACCTCGATGGTGCCGTCGGACTGCACTGACAGGGTCACCCGTTCTTCCATCTGGTTGCCGCCGGTCCACTCGAGGAAGGTGGCGATGCCCAGACCGCGCCATCGACCTCGCTGGGCCGACTGCGCCGCCCGCGCCTCAAAGCCGGACCAGTCAGCCAGCTTGAGCGCCTGATCCATCATGGATTCAAAGGCGCCCACGTCGTAGACCTGGCCCATGGCGTTCTTGTAGGGAAAGCGCTCAGGCGCGATAAAGTTGCGCCGGCGCAATTCAATGCGGTCGATGCCGATCTGGCGCGCCGCCTCGTCCATCAGCCGCTCGATGATGTAAATCGACTCGGGCCGGCCTGCGCCGCGGTAGGCAGCGGTCGACATGGTGTTGCTCATGACCGCCCGGAAGTGGTAGTCCACCAAACCAATGTCATAGACCCCGGTCAAGACCCAGGGGCCGATCAACAGAGCAATCGCCACCCCGGTGCCGGTCGGGTAGGCGCCGACATTGGCGTCGGACTTGACCCGCAGGGCCAGCACCTTGCCCTTGGCGTCCAGTGCGAGCTCGGCATGGGTGTGCAGGTCGCGGCCGTGAGTGGTGGCCAGAAACTCTTCGCTGCGCTCGGCGATCCACTTGACCGAGCGCTTGAGCCTGTGGGCGCAAAAAGCGGTGACGATGTCCTCCGGGTAGGCGCCGGTCTTCATGCCAAAGCCGCCACCCACATCGCCGACCACCACCCGAACCGCAGAGCGCTCCAGGCCGATCACATCGGCAATGCTGTTGCGCGCGCCCGAAGGCATCTGCGAGCTCAAACGCACGATCAGCCGGCCGCTCGTAGCCTGCCAGGAGGCCAACACCGAGCGCGGCTCCAAGGTGAGCGCGGCCAGACGCTGGTTGTCCAGTTCCAAACGAACCACATGCGCGGCCCCCGCAAAAGCCTGGGCCGCCTCATCGGCCTTGCCGTAGCGTGACTCGGCCACGATGTTGTCATTCACCCCCTCGCACAGCACCGCCTGACCGGCCAGAGCGCCCGCCAGGTCCACCACCGCCGGCAGCTCTTCGTAGTCGATCACTACCGCCTCGGCCGCGTCGCGAGCCTGCTCACGGCTGAGCGCCACCACCGCCACCACCGGTTCGCCCACAAAGCGCACCCGCTCATGGGCCAAGGTCCGCCGCGCAGGGGAGGCGGCCGGCGCGCCGCCAGCGCGGGTGAAGCCAGCCACACCGGCCATGGGCTTGCAGCCGGCATCGACCATCTCCTGCCCGGTCAGCACCAGCAAGACCCCGGGCATGGCCCGGGCAGCGCTGGCGTCTATGCTGCGCAGCACCGCATGGGCGTAGGGGGAACGCACAAAAGCGACATGGGCCAGCTCTGAGGGCGGCAATTCGGCCAGAGCCGCGCTCCAGTCGTCGGTAAAACGGCCCTGACCACGCAGCAAGGCGTCGTCTTCCATGCGGGCCACGCTCTGGCCGCTGCCAAAACGACCGGCTTCAAAAAGGGGGGAGGTATCGGCGCTCAAGGCATCTCCTGAAAAAACTGTCGCGCTAGCAGCTGCTCTGTCGCCGCGCGAGGATTTATAAAACTTCGGGAGCATCTTAGCGGCAAGCGGCTGCAAGCGCCGGCCATATCAGACGGGTATGTGGGACGGGTGTATGGGGCCGGGCCTAGCGGCTGCGCGCACTGCCGGCAGGGCGCCGGGCCGGCCGTATGTGACCGGCTGCCACCGCCTGCTCCTTGCGCAGCAAACGCTCAGCCTCCATGACCTTGCCCTGAGCCAGCCAAGCCGCGTACTCGTCGGCCGTCTCCAAGGTGATGCGGCCTATGCTGCCACCGCGAAACTCATGAATGAGGATCTCGGCCGCCTTTTGCAAATTGGGCCGAGCGCCGGCCGATACAGCGCCCCGCTTGCGGGCAATGGCCTCCAGCGCCTGCTCATCGCTCAGGCCGGCCTCCAGCCCATAGCGCGCGGCCAGCAGTTGCGGATAGCCCCGCGCCAGGCTTAGCAGCAGCTCCAGCGCCACTTCTTGCTCATCGTAGGCATTGCGGCCGATAGCACCACTGGCAGCCAGGTGATAACCGCTTTGCGCCACGATGATGCGTGGCCACAGCACACCTGGCGTGTCCCACAAATAAAAGCCGTCTTCAAGCACGAAACGCTGCTCGCTGCGGGTGATGCCGGCCTCGTCACCGGTGCGAGCCGCCCGCTTTCCCACCATGGTGTTGATCAAGGTGGACTTGCCCACATTGGGAATGCCGCAGATGAGCACACGCATGGGCCGTGCCAGCCCCTGGCGCGTGGGCGCCAGCTCGCGGCAGGCGGCCAACAGGCGCCGTGTCGGCGCCGTCTCACTGGCGTCGAGCGCCAGAGCTCGCGTGCCAGGCTGCCGGTTGTAATGGTCCAGCCATCCCTCGGTACGCACCGGATCGGCCAGGTCCTGCTTGTTGAGAATCTTAAGCGCGGGCTTGCCGCGGGTGATCTGAGCGAGCATCGGATTGGCGCTCGACCCTGGTAGCCGGGCGTCCAGCAGTTCGATCACCACATCGATGGCCTTGATGCGCTCGGCCATGGCCTGACGCGTCAGGTGCATGTGGCCAGGGAACCACTGGATGGCCATGCCAACTCAGGCCATCACAGCCCGCGGCCGACCCAGGCGCTCGGGCGAGGTGTATTGCTGGCGGTAGACCTCGAAAGGCAGGCTGTCGAGCGATTCGATGCGTTGCTGCTCGCGCACCGACTCGGCCGACATCTCCAGCAAGCGCTGTTCGTCGACCTGACTCAAGGGCTGCTCGAGCATGAGAGTGCGGGTCTGGACCGAGCGGGCGCGGGCAAAAGCGGTAAAGGAGCGACCATGCTCGCGCACCATCGCATCGAGCACCCGCGCCGATGGCAGCTCATCGGGCCGCGCCAGACGCTCGCGCGCCTGCGCCAGGGACTGCGCATAAGCGCCTTCCTGGGCCGAGCCCATCAGGTCCAGGTCCAGCCTGCGGGCAATCGGCTCAAAGGCCTCGAGCAAGTCGCCCCCCCACTGCAGCAAGCTCGTCTGCCTGCCCTCGCGCTCGAGCTCCAGGCCAGGCTCGCGCCCACGGGCTGCCGTGCGATGTTGGTTACGCGCCAGTGCCGCAATTTCCTGGGGCGTATCGGGTGGGCTTGCACTGAGCAAGCAGTGCAATAGGAAAATATCCAGGAAACGCATGGTCGATGCGTCTATGCCCAAGGGCTCAAAGGGGTTGAGGTCCATCAGGCGCACCTCGACATACTCCACACCCCGCTCACGCAGCGCATGCAAGGGGCGCTCCCCCGGGAAGATCACCCGCTTGGGCCGGATGGTGCCGTAGAACTCGTTTTCGATCTGTAGCAAGGTGGTGGCCAACTGGTTGTAGTCGCCACCAGGGTTACGTATGCCTACCGCCTCGTAAGCCGGGTAGGAGCGGCTCAACGCATCATGCAGGGAGGCGGCATAGCCTTCCAGGCTGTTGTAACTCACCGCCAGCGAGGCTTGTGCATCGCTTTGATAACCCAAGCGACCCATGCGCAAGCTGGTGCCATAGGGCATGTGCATGGTCGGGCCCTCAAGGGTCTGCAACTCATGCTGGCGCCCGGCCACAAAGCTCGAGCACACCGCTGGCGAGGCGCCGAAGAGGTAGAGCAGCAAGAAGGCATGGCGCCTGAAATTGCGAATCAAGGAAAAGTACTGTGCGTTGCTCAAGCCGGGCAAGGACCAGTTGTAGTGGATGCCCGAAATGGTCTGCATGCGTCGGCCGTAGCGGTGGCTCAGCCCCATGCGGTAGACGCTCTTGGCGCGCCCCACATTCGACGAGCCGTACCTGGCAATCGGAATGGTCTCGTCGGTCGGCAGGCCGCAGGGCATGCTCGAGACCCACAGCATCTCGTCGCCTTGGGCAGCCAGCACCTTGTAGGTGAACTGATGCAGCAGCCTGAGCTCCTGCAACACCGCCTCGGGGCTGCCATGGGCACCGGTGACCAGTTCAAGCTGCGATTCAGAGAAATCGGTGGTGATATTCGGATGCGTCAGCGCAGAGCCTAAAGCAGTCGGATGGGGCGTGAGCGCCAAAGCGCCGTCTGCGCGCACCCGTAGGCTTTCCTTCTCCAAGCCACGCCGCATGCCTCTCAACTGCTCGGCATTCAGGCCCTCAAGCGCCTGCATGAGCGCCGATGAGCCCGTTTGATGATTCATTCCCATGTCCTTTTGTGCCTGCGCTCTCAGCCTGATCCGCTCTCTTCCCAGGCCTCCATCTTGCCACCGACCGCGAGAGTCTGCAGGCCCGGGGGCTTGCCGCCGAGGCATCAAGCCTGTGCTGGCATCTCTAGGACACAGACGAGCCGGCTCAGAATTCTCTGACACCGGCCGTGCGTTTTATCTGAAGACACAGCGACAACAGTTCGACGACGATGAGATTCAAGGAGAGCTCACCACCATGAAAGAACTTCAGTTACCGCCGCCCCACAACCCGCGCCGCGAGGAAGCCAAGCGCTCACGCGGAGAACACGATGTTGAGCACGAGGAGAACACCCCCACCGACGCGCCCGATGTAGAAAACCGCCATCTCATCGACAAAATTATGCGGGTGCCGACGGTGCACCACCCAAAAGGCAGGCAGGATCAGCGGCCTCGCTGAACGCCATGCTCTGTGCACCCCCTCATGTGCGTACCAGCCGTGCCAGGGTACGCCGAAATTTATCCACCTTGGGCGCAACCACATGGGCGCAGTAGCCCTGCTGCGGGTGACGGGCAAAGTAGTTCTGGTGATAGGCCTCAGCCGCCGAGTAATCGGTCAAAGGCAATACCTCGGTCACGATGGGCTGGGCATAAACACCTTGCTTGCCTAAGGCGGATACAAAGTCGGCCACCAGGCGAGCCTGCTCCTCGTTGTGAAAATAGATGCCGCTGCGGTACTGTGTGCCCACATCATGGCCCTGGCGGTTCAAGGAGGTCGGGTCGTGAATCAGGAAGAAAATTTCCAAAATGTCCTGCAGCGACAACTGGCCCGGATCCCACTGCACCTGCACCACCTCGGCGCATCCGGTCTGACCGGTGCAGACCTCTTCATAACTAGGCTGCTTGAGGTGCCCGTTGCTGTAACCCGACTCGACCGCAAGCACGCCTCGCACCTGAAGGTAGACCGCCTCCAGGCACCAAAAGCAACCTCCAGCTAAGGTGATGCTTTGTGGCTCGGTTGAACTGTTCATGGCTGTCGCGACCTCTGCGCAAAATCAGTAGGGGGACGACACTGTAGCCCAAGTCGGCTTGGACAAGGACCAGAGCACGGGGCGATCGAACGCAGCGCCTTACGCCATTACAATGAAATTGAGCCCAACACGCTTCAACTCCATCGAACCAGAAGCCACCCTGAGCGCCGGGCCAATCACCCAGCTGCCCAAGATACGGCCCCTCAGCTTGATGTTCCGGGCCCACCTGGCCTGTGTTCAGGCGCTTATGATGCTTATCCCATGATTGTGGACCCCGAGGCTAGCCGCAGACACCCCACCCAGCCAATGACCTGCGGTCTGGTCGTGTTTTTGGACGGCGAAGGACAAGCGCCATGAAGCGCTCGCGCCTGATCGGCTGGGGAATTACTGCCGTCGTCGTGCTCGGTCTGGCCTGGGCTGGCCAGCGCTTGCTGCAAAAGCGCAATACCCGCGCAGCGCCACCTGCGCCAGTCAGCAGCAGCGTGGAATTGGCTGCCACCGATCTGGTCGCGGTGCAAGAGGTGGATATGGCCCTGGGGCTGCCGGTCTCGGGGACCTTGCGAGCCGTCCATTCAGCCCTGCTAAAAACCCGGGTCGCGGGCGAACTGCAAGGCCTGAAGGTGCGTGAGGGCGAGGCGGTCAAGGCCGGCCAGTTGCTGGCACAGATCGACCCGACCGAATACCGCGCTCGGCTGCAGCAAGCGCAGCAGCAGGCTGACGCAGCGCGCGCGCAGGTCGATATCACGCAGCGCCAGTTGGACAACAACCGGGCACTGGTGGCGCAAAACTTCATATCTCAGACCGCGCTGGAGGCTTCGCTGTCCAATTTACAGGCCGCCCAAGCCACTTACCGGGCAGCGCTGGCTGCGGTCGATGTGGCGCGCAAAAGCCTGGACGAGACGGCGCTGGTCGCGCCCATCTCCGGCCAGGTGGCGCAGCGCCTGGCCCAGCCCGGCGAGCGGCTGGCGGTCGATGCGCGCATCCTGGAGATCGTCGACAGCAGCAGGCTCGAACTGGAGGCCCCTATCGCCGCTGTTGACTCGCTCAAGCTCAAGTTGGGACAAACCGGGCAATTGCGCATCGAGGGCAGTCCCGCGGTTCTCAGTGCCAGGCTGGTGCGCATCAACCCCAGCGCGCAGGCGGCCAGTCGCAGCGTGCTGGCCTATCTGAGCATTGATTCGCGAGGCGCTGGCGCAGCGCTGCGCCAGGGCCTGTATGCCCAGGGTGTGTTGGGAACAGGGCGCAGCCGGGTGCTGGCAGTGCCTCTGTCGGCGCTGCGCACCGACCAGGCCCAGCCCTATGTGCAGGTGCTGGAGGGCGGCCAGATCGTGCACCAACCGGTGAAAGCCGGGGTACAAGGCACGGTCGGCGACGAGGTGATGGTGGCGGTTGACCTGAGCGCAGGGACCCAGTTGCTGCGCGCCTCGGTGGGCCTGCTGCGCGCCGGCCTGGCGGCCCGCCTGACCGCCCTGCCCGAGCCAAAGCCTCGGCAGCCCTGAGGCGCCCGTTCAGGCCCCCCTACCCGAGCACCTCAGCGCATGTGGTTTACCCGCGTCAGCTTGCACAACCCGGTTTTTGCCACCATGGTCATGTTGGCCATTGTGGTGCTGGGCCTGTTTTCCTATCAGCGCCTGCGGGTTGACCAGTTCCCCAACATTGACTTCCCCGTGGTGGTCATCACCGCCGATTACCCGGGTGCCTCGCCTGAAATCGTCGAAAGCGAAGTGGCCCGCAAGATTGAAGAAGGTGTCAACTCCATCGCTGGCATCAACGCCCTGAGTTCGCGCAGCTATGAAGGCACGGCTGTGGTGGTGGTCGAGTTTCAACTGCACGTCGATGGGCGCAAGGCGGCCGAGGATGTGCGCGAAAAAGTGGCCGCAATCCGGCCCAATCTGCGCACCGAGGTCAAGGAGCCCCGGGTGCTGCGCTTCGATCCGGCCAGCCGCCCGGTCTGGGGCCTGGCGGTGGTTCCCCCCGCAGATGGCGGTCTCAATGCCGACCCGGTCCGGCTGACCAATTGGGCCGATCAGGTGCTCAAAAAGCGCCTGGAGAACGTGCGCGGTGTTGGCTCGGTCACCCTGGTCGGCGGCACCCGCCGGGAAATCAACATCTACCTCAAACCGCAGGCTCTGGAAGCGCTGGGCATCACCGCCGAGCAGGTGGCCAATGCAGTGCGCAGCGAAAACCAGGATCTGCCGCTGGGGGCTGTGCGCTCGCTGACCCAGGAGCGCACCGTCAAGATCGAGGCGCGGGTCAAGCGGCCTGAGGACTTCGGCCGGCTCATCGTGGCCCGACGCGCCGGCGTGCCCGTGACCCTGGCCCAGGTGGCCGATATCCAGGACGGGGCGCAGGAAGTCGACAGCCTGGCCCTGCGCAACGGGCAGCGCACCCTGCTGCTGACGGTGCAAAAGGCACAGGACGAAAACACCATTGAAGTGGTCGATGGCCTGAACAAGGCGCTGGCTGAGCTCGGTGCGCAGGTGCCCTCAGGGGTGGCGCTGGAGCCGGTGACCGACACATCGCGGCCGATCCGGGTGGCGGTCGACAACGTGCGCCGCACCATGGTCGAAGGGGCCTTTCTGACCGTGCTGATCGTCTTTCTGTTTTTGAACTCCTGGCGCTCAACCGTCATCACCGGACTGACGCTACCGATTTCCATCATCGGCACTTTCCTGTTCATGTACGCCTTCGGCTTTAGCATCAATATGGTCACCCTGATGGCGCTGTCGCTGTGCGTGGGCCTACTGATCGACGATGCGATCGTGGTGCGCGAGAACATTGTTCGCCATGTGCGAATGGGCAAGGACACTTTCCGCGCCTCCCTGGAAGGCACGCAGGAAATCGGGCTGGCGGTGCTGGCCACCACCTTCTCCATCGTGGCCGTGTTTCTGCCGATCGGTTTCATGGGCGGGATCATCGGCAAGTTCTTCCATGAGTTCGGCATCACCATCGTCGCTGCGGTGCTGATTTCAATGTTCGTCAGCTTCACGCTCGACCCGATGCTCTCCTCGATCTGGCACGACCCGACCATCCATGCGCACGGGAAAAACCCAGGACGCAGCTGGTACGACCGCAGCATAGGCCGTGTCACCGGCGGGTTCGAGAAAGCCACCGACAAGCTGGCCGACGGCTACCAAGCCATCCTGGGATGGTCCTTGCGACACCGGCTGTGGACGGTCATCATGGCGCTGGTGATCTTCATCGGCAGCGTCTTCATGGTCCCGCTGCTGGGCACCGAGTTTGTTCCCAAGGCTGATTTTTCTGAAACGACGGTCAATTTCCACACCCCGGTGGGTTCGTCGCTGGAGGCCACAGAAGCCAAGGCCAGGCAGGTCGATGCCATCGTGCGTGAATTTCCCGAGGTGCGCTACACCGTCACGACCATCAACAGCGGCAACGCCCAGGGCAAGATGTACGCCTCAATGTATGTGCGCCTGGTCAACCGAGACCAGCGTGAGCGCAACGCCGACCAGATGTCTGCTGCGCTGCGCGAGCGCCTGCGACAAGTACCGGGGATGACGGTGACTCTGGCCGGCTTGACCGACAGCGTCGGCGGCAACAAGCAGATCGAATTTTCCCTACAGGGGCCTGACCTGCGCGAGCTCGAGCGACTGGCGCTGCAGGTGCGCCAACGCATCTCCAACATCCCCGGCTTGGTTGACCTTGATTCGAGCGACAAGCCCAACAAGCCCACACTCAATGTGGCGCTCGCCCGCGAGGCGGCTTCCGACCTGGGCCTGTCGGTGGGTCAGGTCGCCAACGCGCTGCGTCTGCTGATCGCTGGACAGACGGTAGGCACCTGGCGAGCGCCTGATGACCAGACCTATGACATCCAGGTGCGGCTGACGCCGCAGGCGCGCGACGCCATCGCCGACCTGGAGCGCCTGCCCCTGATGAGCACCGGCTCCGGCGCAGAAGGCAGCCTGGTGCGGCTCAACCAGGTGGCGCGCATCGAGGCCTCGAGCGGCCCCAACCAGATCAACCGACGCGACCTGACCCGCGAAGTTTCTATCAATGGCAATGTCTATGGCCGATCGATGGGAGAAGTCTCAGCTGACATCACCGCGGTGCTGAACCAGATTCAATTTCCGCCGGGCTACAGCTACCGCTTTGGCGGCTCGACCAAGAGCATGCAGGAATCCTTCAGCTACGCCCTGTCCTCACTGTTGCTGGCAGTACTCTTCATTTACATGATCTTGGCCAGCCAGTTCAAGAGCTTCTTGCAACCCTTGGCCCTGATGACCTCGCTGCCCCTGACCCTGATCGGCGTGGTGCTGGCCCTGCTGATGTTCGGCTCGACCCTGTCGATGTTTTCCATCATCGGCATCGTGATGCTCATGGGTCTGGTCACCAAGAACGCGATCTTGCTGGTCGACTTTGCCATTCGGGCCCGCGCCGACGGCCTGGCGCGCGAGCAGGCCCTTTTGCTGGCCGCCAAGGTGCGCCTGCGCCCCATACTCATGACCACTTTGGCCATGATTTTCGGCATGGTGCCCCTGGCCTTTGCGCTGACCGAGGGTTCGGAGCAGCGCGCACCCATGGGTCAGGCGGTGATCGGCGGGGTGATCACTTCCTCGCTGCTCACCCTGGTGGTGGTGCCGGTGGTCTACTGCTATCTGGACGATCTGGCACAGTGGCTGCGTCGCCGTCTGCCCCCGGCGGCGGCCCACACCGGATCAGCTCGCGACCCAGCTTCCGACGCCAAGAGCCTCTGATCGCTAAAATTGTTAAATTCGTCTACCGCGACAACCGCCCCTGAAAGCCTGAGGATCCGCTGCCATGAATTTCGAACAAGCCCGATTCAATATGATCGAGCAGCAAATCCGCCCCTGGGAGGTGCTCGACAGCCAGGTGCTGTCCCTGCTGGCCATGGTCAAACGGGAAGACTTTGTGCCCAAGGCACACCAGTCCCTGGCCTTTGCCGACCTTGAAATTCCGCTGCCGCCCCACAGCCATCCCAGTCAGTGCATGCTGTCGCCCAAGGTAGAGGCCCGGATGCTCCAGGATCTGGCCGTCCAAAAGCATGAAAAGGTGCTGGAGATTGGTACCGGCAGCGGCTACATGGCGGCCTTGCTGGCGCACCGGGCACAGCAAGTAATCAGCCTGGAGATCGAGCCCAGCCTGGCCGCCAGCGCGCGCGATCATCTGCGCCAAGCCGGCATCTACAACGCCCAGGTGCTCGAGCAAGACGGCTCCAAGCCGCTGAGCGCGCCTGAATTGGCCGGCTCCTTCGACGTGATCTTGCTCAGCGCTTCGGTCGCCGAGATTCCGGCCTCGCTCAAGGCCAAGCTCAAGGTGGGCGGTCGCCTGATGGCCATCGTCGGCAACGAGCCGGTGATGAGCGCCACTTTGCTGACCCGGCTCGGCGAGTCCCAGTTTCGTACCGAGCAGAATTGGGAAACAGTGGCACCGCGGTCGCAGCACTTTCCCGAGCCATCGGCCTTCCGGTTCTGATGCCGATGGTGCAGCAAGTAACTGCCGCGCAGTTTGCGCAATGGCGAGATGCCCAAGCTCCGCGCCAGCCGCTGGTTCTCGATGTGCGCGAGCCCTGGGAGGTGCAAACCGCCTCGGTGCGCCCCGATGGATTCGAGCTGCGGGTGATCGCCATGGGCGAGATTCCGTCGCAACTGGCCCAATTGCCCAAAGACCGCCCGATCGCGTGCCTGTGCCACCATGGCATGCGCAGTCTGCAGGTGGCCCATTTCCTCCAGCAGCAAGGCTACCCCGATGTGGTCAATCTGCAAGGCGGCATCGACGCATGGTCGGTCAGCCTGGACCCCGGCGTCGCACGCTACTGAATTGCAAACCAGGACACCCATGAAAAATCATTTCAACAAACCCGGGTTCTGTAGACTGGTCCTCTGCACGGCGATATGGGC
>JBILDR010000222.1:0-5366 GCA_044352515.1 Polaromonas sp. | reverse complement strand
TGCCAAAGACACCCAGGGGCACACGCATCTGCCCCACCCGGATGCCGCTGGGCTGCTGCTTCATGCCGATGATCTCACCGATCACGTCGGGCATGGCCGCCAATTGCTCGCAGCCCTGGGCCACCGTCTCGATGACTTTGGGGCTGAGTTGCAGCCGATCAAGCATGGGCCCGCTCAGGCCGGCGGCACGGGCGCGCGCCAGATCGCGCGCATTGGCCTGTTGCAGGGCCGGGACCTGAGCGCGCAGCAAGGCAGCCAAGTCCTTCAAGGCCTGGTTTTTCAGCGCGGCCGAGGCCCGCGCCATACCCGCCGATGCGGCTTTGGCGTCGGCGCCCATCTGATGCATCTGCGCAATCAGCGAAGGGGACGGCTGTGCGACCTGGTCAGGAGCGTTCATAGCCCGATTTTCGCACGGCGGACCCGGGTTTGCCCCAGGGCCGGCGCAGGCAGGGACAGCCTGTTCATGCTGGGCAGGCTCAGGCCCGCGTCCGGTCGCCAAAAATAGCCGTTCCCACCCGCACCATGGTGCTGCCGGCCGCCACCGCCAGATCCAGGTCGGCACTCATGCCCATGGACAGGGTGTCGAGCGGCTGGTACAGGCGTCCTGAAGCATTAAGGCGGTCCAACAGCTCTCGCGCCTGCTTGTGGACCGCCAGCATCTGCGCAGCGTCCTCGCTCGGCTCGGGCAGGGTCATCAGACCGCGCAGCACCAGCCCAGGCAGGTCCTGCACCGCCAGCGCCAGGGCCAGCGCGTCGGCCGGCGCCACGCCCGACTTGTTTGGGCCACCGTCGATATTGACCTGCAGGCAAACCTGCAAGGGCGCCAGCTCAGGAGGCCGCTGCTGCGACAGGCGCTGGGCGATCTTGAGCCGGTCCACACTGTGCACCCAGTGGAAATGCTCGGCCACCGGCCGCGACTTGTTGCTCTGCAGCGGGCCTATGCAATGCCACTGCAGCGCGGGCGGCTCGGGCTGCGCTGCGGCCCAGTCGGCCAACGCAGCGATCTTGTCCACCCCTTCTTGCACATAGTTTTCGCCAAAGGCCAGCTGACCGGCCTGCACCGCCGCGATCACCGCCTCGGGGCCGAAGGTCTTGGACACCGCCAGTAAGGTCACAGAGCGTGGATCACGCCCCGCACTTTCGCAAGCTTTGTCAATGCGCTTGCGTACTTGCTCGAGCTGAGTTGCGATAGGGGCCATGAAGAAACTGTAACCCAGGCCGAACCATGAACTTGCATGAATTCCTGCGCCAAGCGGTCGAGCACCAAGCCTCGGACCTGCATCTGACGAGCGGCTTGCCGCCCCATGTGCGCGTGCACGGCAAGCTGCTGCGTCTGCCCCAGCCGCCGCTGACGAGCGAGCAGTTGCATGCGCTGGCCGAGTCACTGATGACGCCTGGCCAGCGCGAGAGCTGGCGCGCGGGCGACGATATCGACGGTGCGCTCGATCAGGCCGAGTTCGGGCGTTTTCGCTTCAACGCCTACCGCCACCAGCGGGGCCCAGGCTTGGCCATGCGCCATATTCCGCAGACCCTGCCGTCCATGGACGCCCTGCGGGTGCCCGCGGTGCTCGGCGAACTGGCCCTGCGCAGCAGCGGCTTGCTGCTGGTCACCGGGCCTACGGGGTCGGGCAAGTCCAGCACACTGGCCGCCGTCCTGCAGCATCTTTTGGACCGCCAGGGCGGCCATCTGATCACCATCGAAGATCCCATCGAGTTCATACATAGCAGCCACAGCGCCCTGATTCATCAGCGCGAGCTCGGCAGCCACACCCGCAACTACAGCCAGGCCCTGAAGTCAGCCTTGCGGGAGGATCCGGATGTGATCATGGTCGGCGAGCTGCGGGACCTGGAAACCGTGCGACTGGCCCTGACCGCCGCCGAAACCGGCCATCTGGTACTGGCCACCTTGCACACCGCCGGCGCCGCCAGGACGATAGACCGGCTGATCGACGTATTCCCCGGGCAGGACAAGGAACTGGTGCGCACCATGCTGTCGCAGTCGCTGCTGGGCATCGTCTCGCAGGTGCTGTGCGAAGGCCGCGATGGCCCCCGGGTGGCTGCGCACGAGGTGCTGGTGGCCACCCCGGCGGTGCGCCATCTGATCCGGGAGAACAAGGTGGCCCAACTTTACTCAGCCATGCAGACCGGCTCGGCCAGCGGCATGCAGACGCTGGAGCAGTCTTTGAGCGCACTGGTGCGCCAGCAACTGATCACCGCAGAGCAGGCCCGCCGGCAAGCCAGAAATCTGGACAATATGACGCTCTGACACCGTCCCGCCACCAGCGGATTTGCATTTTCCAAGGACTCCCATGAGCAACGCATCCATCAACGCCCGCACCTATGACAGCATCAGCCCCCGATCTGTGGCCTTTTTAGGCCTGGGCGTGATGGGCTTTCCCATGGCCGGCCACCTCGCTCGCGCCGGCCACACGGTCACCGTCTACAACCGCAACCCCGCCAAGGCCCAGGCCTGGGTGCAGGAATTCGGCGGCAGCAGCGCCCCCACCCCACGTGAGGCCGCGCAGCAGGCCGACATCGTTTTTTGCTGCGTCGGCAATGACGACGACCTGCGCTCGGTGGTGCTGGGGGCCGACGGCGCCCTGGCCGGCATGAAACCTGGGGCCTGCTTTGTCGACCACACCACCGCCTCGGCCGCGGTGGCTCGAGAGCTTTTCGCAGCAGCACAAGCGCTCGGCCTGCACTTTATCGACGCCCCGGTCTCGGGCGGTCAGGCCGGGGCTCAAAATGGCATGCTGACGGTGATGTGCGGCGGGCAGCCGCAGGCCTTCGATGCGGTCAAGCCGGTGGGCATGGCTTTTTCAAAAGCCTTCACCTTGATGGGCGAACCCGGCGCAGGGCAGCTGACCAAGATGGTCAACCAGATTTGTATTGCCGGACTGGTTCAGGGCCTGAGCGAGGCGATTGCCTTTGGCCAAAAGGCCGGTCTGGACATGGACCAGGTGCTGGAGGTCATTGGCAAAGGTGCGGCTCAGAGCTGGCAAATGGACAACCGCGGCAAAACCATGGCGCGCGACCAATTCGAATTCGGCTTTGCGGTCGACTGGATGCGCAAAGACCTGGGCCTGGTGATGGACGAGGCCAAACGCAATGGTGCGCGCCTGCCGGTCACCGCCTTAGTCGACCAGTTCTACGCCGATGTACAGGCTCTGGGCGGGCGTCGCTGGGACACCTCCAGCCTGATCAAGCGGCTGCGCTGATCAAGCCGCAGCCGCAGGGCCAGCTTCAGGACTTGGGCGCCGACGTCTGCTGCAGGCGCTCGAGCTCCTGCTGGCTGATGATTTCGAACATCCGCACCACCCGCTGCACCCCGGAAACCGAGCGGGCCGCGTCCGTGGCCAGCTCCGACTCCCTGGCGGTCACCCGCCCCATCAGGTAGACCACCGAGCGCTCGGTGCTCACCTTGACCGCCGTCACGGAAACGCCTTTGTCGATGAAGGCGGCCTTAACCTTGCCAGTGACCAGCAGGTCGTTGGAGCGATCCCACAGTGAGGGGGTGCTCAACACCGCCAGTTCATTGACCACCGAACGCACGTTCTGCACATTGGCTACGACACGTTCGACCGCCTGCTTGTCGGCCGCGTTGGCCACCTCGCCCGTGAGCAGCGCCATGCGGTTGTAGCTGGTGACGTCAACCCGCACCCGGGTGCCCATTTGCTCGCGAATATTGGACTTGGCCCGAAACTCAATGCTTTCATCCTCCAGCTGGGCGCCGGCGGTGCGGCGATCGGTGGCCACCAGCACGGTGCCAGCAGCGCCGCCGATGATCAGCGGCGCGCAGCCACTCAAGCCAGCGCCCAACAGCGCCGCCGTAATACAGGTCAATGTGATTTTTTTCATAGCTTTCATTGTGTGGACTCCTGATCACCAAGTAACTGGGCATCGACGCCGTCGCAGATGCAATGGAGGATGAGCAAATGAACCTCCTGAATACGTGCGGTCCGCTCATGGGGCACGCTGATGTGTACATCGGTCTCGCGCAGCACCTGGCCGATCTTGCCGCCGCCCTTGCCGGTCAAGGCCACCACGATCATGTCGCGTTCATGAGCCGATTCAATAGCGGCCAGCACATTGTCTGAATTGCCGCTGGTGCTGATGGCCAGCAGCACATCGCCAGCGCCGCCCAGAGCGCGGACCTGCTTTGAGAAGATGAGTTTGTAGTCGTAGTCGTTGGCGATGGCCGTCAGAATCGAGCTATCTGTCGTGAGGGCAATGGCCGCCAACTCTGGACGCTCGCGTTCATAGCGCCCGACAAACTCAGCCGCAAAATGCTGGGCATCGGCGGCCGAGCCGCCATTGCCACAGGCTAGCACCTTGCCACCGCTGGTGACGCTGGCCAGTATGGCCTGAACCGCCGCTGCGATCGGCTTGGACAGCAGCTGCGAGGCCTGGTACTTCAGGTCTGCACTGTCGATGAAATGTTGTTCGATGCGTTGCTCAAGCATGGAGGGCAATCATAGCGGCTCAAGACGCATCAAATGCGGCTTTGTGCCAAGTCACTGTCGGAGCGACCTGCAGCGGGCCCTCGATCAGCACCACGTCAAAGCGGCAAGGCGGCGGGCTGGGCAGGCGCAGCAGGTAATGCTGGGCGGCAAAAATGATGCGGCTGCGCTTGCTACCGACGATGCTGGCGGCAGCGCCGCCGAAGTCATTTCGGCTGCGCTGGCGCACCTCTACAAAGACCAAAGTGCCGTCGGCGTCGCGCATGATGAGGTCGATCTCGCCGCCGCCGCGGCCCGGACTGCGGAATTTCGAGGCCAGCCAGCGCAGGCCCTGGCGCTGCAAATAGGCCCGGGCGATCGCCTCGGCCTGGTCGCCCTGAGCCTTGGTGGTAACCTGCTTGCCGTCGGGCCGGCCGCCGCCGCCCGCAGCCTGAGCCAACTGCTTCCCGGAACTGTGCATTGAACGCTTCTTTCGACCTAGCGCGGGAGGCCGCCCGCAACGCTGCCGGCCTGCAAAGCCACCCCGCAGGCGCACTGTACGTGGTCGCCACCCCCATCGGCAACCTGGCCGACATCAGCCTGCGTGCCCTGCACCTGTTGGGGCTGGTCGACGCGATTGCCTGCGAGGACACCCGCCACACCCAGGCTTTGCTCAAACACTATGGCATCGCCAAGCCGCTGATGGCCGTCCATGAGCACAACGAGCAGGAAGCGGCGGTCCAGGTGATCGGTCGGCTGCAGGCGGGCCAGCGGGTGGCCTATGTGAGCGATGCCGGCACGCCAGCCGTCAGCGACCCCGGCGCACGCCTGGTGGCGGCGGTGCGCGATGCCGGCGCACCCGTGGTCCCCCTGCCGGGGCCCAGCAGCCTGACGGCGGTACTCAGCGTGGCCGGCCTCGAGGGCGAC
>JBILDR010000221.1:0-5419 GCA_044352515.1 Polaromonas sp. | reverse complement strand
CAGCGAAGCCAGCGTGCCCTTGCCCGAAGCGGTGGGGCCGTCGATGCAGATCACGGGAATGCGCTCGGCGGCTGTGCTTGACACCGCGAACAAGGTTTCGAAGTAGTCGGGGAAAGTCTTGGCCACGCAGTGCGGCTCTTCGATGCGCACCGGCAGGCCCGCCGGGTTGAAGGCGGCGAGCGAAAAGCACATGGCCATGCGGTGGTCGTCGTAGGTGGCGATCGAGGCTGAGTGCCAGAGCTGCGGTGGGCTGATGCGCAGGTAGTCGCTGCCTTCTTCGACGCTGGCGCCGAGCTTGCGCAGCTCGGTGGCCATGGCGCTCAGGCGGTCGGTTTCCTTGACCCGCCAGCTGGCGATGTTGCGCAGCGTGGTCGTACCGTCAGCGTAGAGGGCCATCACCGCCAGCGTCATGGCCGCGTCGGGGATGTGGTTGCAGTCGAGGTCTAGGGCCTTGAGGGGCCAGGCACCGCGGCTGACGCGGATCTGGTTGGGCGATAGCTCCACCGCTGCGCCCATGGCCTGCGCTGCCTCCACAAAGCGGATGTCGCCCTGGATGGAACTGCTGCCCAGTCCCAGGATGGTGATGCCCTGAGCCGGCTGTGCGGCCAGCGCGCCCAGCGCCACGAAATAGCTGGCCGAGGAGGCATCGCCCTCCACATAAATCTCGCCGGGTGATTGGTAGCGGCTGCCGGCGGGAATGGTGAAACGCTGCCAGCCTTCGCGCCGCACAGCAATGCCAAAGCGCTCAAGCAGCTTGAGCGTGATCTCAATGTAGGGCCGCGAGATCAACTCGCCCACCACTTCAATCACGATATCGCGCTCGGCCACCAAGGGCAACGCCATCAGCAGGGCAGTCAGGAACTGGCTGGAGACGTCGCCGCGTACCTGTATCGGCGCGTCGAGCTTGAGGCTCTGCTCGGGCCGCAGGCGCAGGGGCGGGTAGCCGTCTTGGCCCAGGTAGTCGATGGCGCAGCCGAGTTGGCGCAGCGCATCGACCAGATCGCCAATCGGGCGCTCGTGCATGCGCGGCACGCCCGAGAGCTCAAAGTCGCCGCCCAGCAGCGCCAGCGCTGCGGTCAGCGGCCGCATCGCGGTACCGGCGTTGCCTAAAAACAGCTTGGCGCTGCGCTGGCCCAACTGTCCGCCCAGACCCGTGATGAGCGCGGTATGGCCGGTCTGCTCGACCACACAACCCAGTTGCTTGAGTGCCGCCAGCATGACCGCGGTGTCGTCCGAGGCCAGCAGGTCGTGCACCACCGTCTCGCCCGCGCTCAGTGCCGCCAGCAGCAGCACCCGGTTGGAAATGCTCTTGGAGCCCGGCAGCCGCACGCTGCCGCTGGCGCTTTGCAGGGCGGGAAGGTCGAGGTGTTCGATCTGGTACATGGCAAGCAGGGTGCGGGAATGAAGGGGTCTGACCCAGGAGCTGCTCAGCCCTGGCCCATGCGCCAGGCGCTGCGCCTTTGGCTCACTTGTTCTATGGCCTGGCGCAAAGCGGCGCGGTCGCCGCGATGGAGCAGCTCTTCCAGGGCATGCAGGCTTTGCTGCAAGCGTTGCGATTGCGCAACCACTTGGGTGGCATTGGCCAGCAAAGCGTCAGCCCACAGGTCGGGGTCGCCGGCGGCAATCCGGGTGCTGTCGCGAAAGCCGGGGCCGGCCAGTGCCAGGTAGCGCTCGCCGTCGGCTTGCTGCATCAGGCTGTCCATGAAGGCGAAGGCCAAGAGGTGCGGGAAATGGCTGACCGCTGCCAGCGCCTCGTCGTGCAGCTGTGGCTCTAAGGTCTTGACCTGGCAGCCCAGTGCTGCCCATAAGGCGCGGGCCCGCTCGATTTGCGCTGCACTGTGCACAGGCAAGGGCGTGAGGATCACCTGCTGGCCCGCGTAGAGCTTGGCGTCGGCGTGCTCTATGCCTGCCACTTCCTTGCCGCAAATCGGGTGGGCCGGCATGAACTGCGCAATGCGTTCGCCCAGGGCCTGCTCGGCCGCCCGCACCACATCGGCCTTGGTCGAGCCCACATCCATTACCAGCGCCTGCGGGTCCAGCTGGGGCAGCAGGCTGCTCAGTGTGGCCTGGGTCGAGGCCACCGGCACGGCCAGCAGCACCAGGTCGGCGCTGCGCACGCAGTCGGCGGCGCTGGCAGCCACCGCATCCACGATGCCCAACTCTAAAGCCTTCTGGGCGCTCGCCGGCGAGCGGCTGTAGCCGCAGACCGAGTCAACCCATTTGGCTTGGCGCGCAGCCAGGGCGAAGGATCCGCCCATGAGGCCGCAGCCGATCAAGGCCAGTTTTTTAAACACGGCGCCGGCCTCAGTCAGGAACGGGGTAGGAGCCCAGCACCTTGTAGAAGGCGCACAGCTGCTTGAGATCGTTCAGCGCGGCAGCCACATGCGGCTGGCTGATATGGCCTTCGATGTCGATGTAGAAGTAGTACTCCCACTGCCCCGACTTGGCCGGACGCGACTCAAAGCGCGTCATGGACACACCGTTTTGCTTGAGCGGTACCAGCAGGTCGTGCACCGCACCGGGCCGGTTGGGCACTGATACCACCAGGCTGGTGCAGTCGCGGCCTGAAGCCGGCGGCGTGGCCAGAGTCTCAGGCAGGCAGATGACGGCAAAGCGGGTGCGGTTGTGGGCCTCGTCCTGAATCGCGTGGCGCACGGTGTACAGGCCAAACTGACCGCCCGCCCGTTCACTGGCTATGCCTGCCCAGGCCGGGTTGCTGGCGGCCAAGCGCGCGCCTTCGGCATTACTCGACACCGCGCGTCGCTCGGCCTGGGGCAGATGCTGGCTGAGCCAGCCGTGGCACTGAGCCAGCGCCTGCGGATGCGCCATTACCACCTCAATGCCTTCAAGCGTATCGCTTTGGCGCAGCAGGTTGTGGCGCACCATCAAGCTGACCTCGCCGACCACCTGCACCGGCGAGCGCAGGAACAAATCCAGCGAACGAGCGACCACGCCCTCGGTGGAGTTTTCCATGCCCACCACGCCAAAGTGCGCCGAGCCGGCGGCGGTGGCGTGAAAGACCTCGTCAAAGCTGGCGCAGTAAATCAGGCTGGAAGCACTGCCAAAAAATTGAATCGCCGCCTCTTCGCAGAAGGTGCCCTGGGGCCCCAGCACTGCGACCCGCTGCGGCGCCTCGAGGGCCAGGCAAGCCGACATGATCTCGCGCCAGATGGCCGTCACATGTTCGGCGTGCAGCGGCCCAGGGTTGGCCTGCGTGATCTTGGCAATGACCTGTGCCACCCGGTCGGGTCGGAAAAAGGGCGAGCCCTCGGCCCGCTTGATCTCACCGACCTGCTCGGCCACTTTGGCGCGGTCGTTGAGCAATTGCAGCAGCTGCTTGTCCAGGGCGTCGATTTTCACGCGCAGGTCAGCCAGGGCGTCAGATTGAATCGGTTGGCTCATAGGTAACTCCGAGTACTTTCGGTGGCGCTGGTCATCGCCATGTTTGTGGGAGCCGCAACCTCACGGCGAGGGGGCCTTTGAATCCCACACACCAATCGATGAGTCGTGGGAGCCGCGCCCTCGCGGCGATGGGGCGCTCGAATCCCGCACATCGGTCGATGAGTCGTGGGAGCCGCGCCCTCGCGGCGATGGGGCCTTCGATGGGGGTGCTGGGTGCTCAACTCAGCCGCATCCCGCCGAGGGCGGCGCTCCCACATTCGGGGAAGAGCAGCATTGCAACGGGGCCATTCAAGGGCGCCAGTGGGGCTATGAGTCGTGGGAGCCGCGCCCTCGCGGCGATGGGGCCTTTGATGGGGGTGCTGGGTGCTCAACTCAGCCGCATCGCGCCGAGGGCGGCGCTCCCACAGGGCTGTTTCAGGACCAGGGGTCTTGCACAGGCTGGTTTGGGTGCTGGCGCCCGGGGTCATCGCCGTCAGGCTCATCATGCCCGCCGCTCAAATTCGCGCATATACGCCACCAGCTCCTGCACGCCCTCGATCGGCATGGCGTTGTAGATGCTGGCGCGCATGCCGCCCACCGACTTGTGGCCTTTGAGTTGCAGCAGGCCGCTGGCTTTGGCGCCTTCCAGGAAGGCGGCGTTGCGGGGGTGGGCAGGGTCCAGCAGGGACTGGCCGTCCTCGCCGCGCAGGAAGAAGGGTACGTTCATGCGCGAGCGCACCGCCTTGTCCACTGGGTTGATATACAGCTGCGAGTCGTCCATGTAGTCATACAGCAGCTGCGCCTTGGCGATGTTGCGCGCTTCCATGGCGGCGATGCCACCCTGGCGCTTGAGCCACTGGAAGGTCAACCCCGCGATGTAGATGCCGTAAGTGGGCGGGGTGTTGTACATCGACTGGTTCTGAGCCACCAGCTGATAGTCAAAGGCCGAGGGGCAGACGGCAAGGGCATGGCCGAGCAGGTCTTCTCGCACCACCACCAGGGTCAGGCCGGCAGGGCCGAGGTTCTTCTGCGCGCCGCCAAAAGCCAGGCCCACGCGCGACCAGTCCACCGGCCTCGAGCAGACATGTGAAGAAAAATCCACCACCAGTGGCGCTGTGCAGCCCAGGGCCTTCAGGTCGGGCAGTTCGTGAAACTCCACACCGTGTATGGTCTCGTTGCTGCAGATGTGTACATAGTGCGCGTCGTCGCCCAGGCGCCAGCTGCTGGCAGCCGGCACCTGTGTAAAGCCTGCGTCCTGCGCCGAAGCCGCCACCCGCGCCTGGCCGTATTTGCTGGCTTCTTTGTGCGACTTCTGACTCCAGCTGCCGGTGATCACAAAGTCCATGGCGCCGCCGCGCGACAGGTTGAGCGGCACGATGGCGTTTTCAGCCAGGCCCCCGCCTTGCATGAACAAAATCTTGAACTGCTCCGGTACCGCCAGCAAGTCGCGCAAATCGCGCTCGGCCGCCTCGTAGATGGATATGAACTCCTTACCCCGGTGGCTCATCTCCATCACGCCCATGCCGCTGCCATGCCAGTCCAGCATTTCGGCAGCCGCTGTTTGCAGCACCTCCTCGGGCAGGGCGGCCGGGCCGGCCGAGAAGTTGTAGGGCCGACTCATGCGGGCGCGTTCGGCTCGGATTCGTTGCCGTCATTGCCTTCGGCCGATCCATCTGCGGAATCAGCGGCAGCATCTGCGGCTATTTGGGCGTCGTTCTCCACGATGCGCTGCAAGCCGCTGAGCTGCGAGCCGTCGTCCAGCCCAATGAGCTTGACGCCTTGGGTGGCACGGCCGAGTTCGCGAATTTCGCTCACCCGGGTGCGCACCAGCACGCCACGGTCGGTGATCAGCATGATCTCGTCGTCGGTATGAACCAGGGTGGCGGCCACCACCTTGCCATTGCGCTCCGACTGGGAGATCGCGATCATGCCCTTGGTGCCGCGGCCATGGCGGGTGTACTCGGCAATCGGCGTGCGCTTGCCGTAGCCATTGGTGGTGGCGGTCAGCACGCTGCTGCGTGCAGCGTCCTGGCTCTCG
>JBILDR010000219.1:0-5489 GCA_044352515.1 Polaromonas sp. | reverse complement strand
ATCAATGCCAATCTGCACAAACTGCTGGCGCACATACTGCGCGACCTTGGGGTACTGGTCGCCGAAGGGCACGAAGTCGATGGTGAGCTTAAAGCGCATGCCGTTGGCACCGCGCTTGAAGCCGGCCTCGTCGAGCAACTGCTCGGCCCGCTTGAGGTCGTAGGCGTACTGGGGCACTGAGTCGGTGTGGGCCTGGCGCAGGCCGTAATGCACTGGGGAGGTGGCCACTTTTCCAAAGCCCATCCAAACGTTGTCGAGCACGAACTTGCGGTCGATCGCATGGGCCAGGGCCTGCCGCACTTCGCGCTTACCGACGATGGGGTGCTGCATATTGAATTCTGCAAACGAGACGGTCGAATCGAAGTGGTAACCGTCGGTGGTCAACTCCAGATTTTTCAGGCCCGCCAGGCGGCGCGCGTCGGAGGCAGCCACCGTGCTGTGAAACACCATGTCAACCGCGCCCGACTCCACCGCTGCGCCACGCGCCTGGGTGTCGGGGATGACCTTGAACACCATGCGGTCCAGGTAGGGCTTGCCGGCTTCAAAGTAATTGGGGTTGCGCACCAGCACGATGGCATCGCCCCGGCGCCATTCGCTGAACATGAAGGGGCCGGTGCCCACGGGTCGGGTGTTGGCCGGGTTGCGGCGGATGTCGGTGTTGTCGTAGATGTGCGCCGGCAAGATGGTGGCGGTGGCCACCGGCAGCGCGTTCATCAGGGCGGCGGCCGGTTGGCGCATTACCAGCACCGCGGTATGGGCGTCCGGCGTCTGCACCGATTCCACATTGGCAAAGGTGGTGCGCACCAGGCCATTGTTGGGGCCAAAGCCCTTCATGATGGAAAACGCCACATCGGCCGAGCTGAAGTCACGGCCGTCGTGCCACTTGACGCCCTTGCGCAGCTTGAAGGTGATGGTGCGGCCATCGGGCGCCACGCTCCAAGACTCGGCCAGGTCGGGCTGCATGTTCATCTTCAGGTCGTACTTGAGCAGGCCGCTGTAGATCTTGCCCGCCACGATCTTGACCTGCTGCGTGGTGTCGATGGCCGAATTGAGGTGGGCCGGCTCGGTCGGCAAAGCCACCGTCAGGGTGCCGCCCCGCACCGGGGCCTGGGCCACAGTGGCGAAAGAAGCACTCAATGCCACAAGGGCTGCCAGGGACTTCAACAGAGGGATCATGGTGTGGCTCCAAAAGCAATGCGAAAGGGGACTGAACAATGCTAGCACGCACAAGCGATTGCGTACAATTTTACGAGCCTCGCATCGGCGCTCAATCGGTGCAAGCCCTCACCACAGGTCTATTTAGTATGCAAAACCCAGCCCAAACAAGCTCGCCCATCTTCCTGGACCATGTGGGCTTCATTGTTGAAGACCTGCCCGCGTCCCGCGCCCTGTTCGCGGGCCTGGGCTTTACCCTGACCGAGCGCGCCGACCATACCCGCACCAACGCCCAGGGCGAAAAGGTATCGGCCGGCAGCTCGCAGCATTCGATCATGCTGGGCACCGGCTACATCGAGCTGATGCAGATCACCGACCGCCAGGCCGGCCATCAGCTCACTCCGGCGATCGACGAGCGTTATGGCTTGCATGTGCTGGCCCTGGGGGCTGGCGACGCCCAGGCCTGCCACCAACAGGTTGCAGGCCTCAAGCCAGGACCGATCATGGACTGGGCACGCCCCGTCTCCACACCCGAGCGATCGGGCCTGGCCCGTTTTCGCTACTTCGACGCGCCCTGGACGGCCAGCGACCCTTCCTATATTTGCTGGGTCGAGCAAGTCACCCCCGAACTGGTGCGCTCGCCCTCGCTGCTGCTACACCCCAACGGCGCACTGGCCCTGGCCGGCCTGAGCTACAGCGGCGCAGAGTCCGCGCTGCAGGCCTGGGCCGAGCGACTACAGCAAGCCGGCGCCCAGCCCACTGGAGGCGGGCGCCTGAGCCTGGGGCCCTCCTGGATTGCTCTGGAATCCTCAGGCACCGGCTCGGCCCTGCCCAGCGCATTGACGCTGGTGTTTTCCTCGCTGCATGACCTGTCGCAGCGGGCCGAACGCCTGCAACTGCGCAGGCTGCACGACAGCCCCGAGCGCCTGAGCCTGGATCTGCGTGATGTATGCGGCCTGGTGCTGCATGCGGTGGTGCAGGCCTAAGCAGGCCTGACGAACACTTGGTATGACGGGCCTTGCAGGCCCTGGCGATCTGGGTCTTAGCGCTGGAGCACTACCACCGCCAGCAAGCCGATCCGGTCAATCGACGGAGCACTATGGGGCTGCCGCTTTTGTGGGAGCGCCGCCCTTGGCGCGATTGCGCTTTCAGTGGGCCAGCAGCGCTTGATCCATCGCCGCATCGCCGCGAGGGCGCGGCTCCCACAGCCCCTGGTCAATGGCCGGGGTACTGTGGGCTGCCACTTTTGTGGGAGCGCCGCCCTCGGCGCGATTGCGCTTCCAGTGGGCCAGCAGCGCTTGATCCATCGCCGCATCGCCGCGAGGGCGCGGCTCCCACAGCCCCTGGTCAATGGCCGGGGTACTGTGGGCTGCCACTTTTGTGGGAGCGCCGCCCTCGGCGCGATTGCGCTTCCAGTGGGCCAGCAGCGCTTGATCCATCGCCGCATCGCCGCGAGGGCGCGGCTCCTACAGCCCCGGTCAATCGACGGGGCACTATGGGCTGCGGCTTTGTGGGAGCGCCGCCCTCGGCGCGATTGGGGTTAAAACAGCCTCCAACTCCGCTTTCAGCGGGCCAGCCAGCGCAAGAGGGCATGAGCCAATTCGGCGGGGCGCTCCATCGGGACCATGTGACCCGAGTCTTCTACGACTTCGAGCACAGCCCCGGCCTCAGGGGCTGCCAGGGCCTGCATGGCGCGGTGCTGCTCGACATTGGCCCAGCTGTCCTGGCGGCCGGTGAGGATCAAGGTGGGAACGCGCAGGCCGCGCAGGACCGGCGCGCCGTCGGGCCGGCCCAGCAGGGCACGGATCTGCCGCTCAAAGTCATCAGCGCTCTTGCGCTCGAACATATCCAGGATGGCATCGATCAAAGTCTGCTCAGACAACCGCTCAGGATGAACCATGCCCTGGACCCACTGTGCAGCCATGGCCCTGACCCCTTGCGTGCGGGCGATATCGAGCAGTACCTGCCGCTTTTGCGCCTCCGCTTGCCCAGACTCACCGGCGGCCAGCGGGGCATGGCCGGTATCGAGCAAGGCCAGATGGCTGACCCGCCCGGGCGCCAGTCGACACACCTCCAGAGCCACCCGCCCGCCCATGGAATGGCCGGCCAGCGCAAAGCGAGGCGGCGCATCGGCCAGCAATTGCTCGGCCATGCCCAGCAGGCTGTCGCAGAGGCCATGATCGACCAGGAGCAGCGAGCCGACTTGGCCTGAGCCCTGCAGGGCCGGGAGCAAGGGCGCCCAGGTAGCGCCATCGCACATCAGACCCGGCACCAAAACGAGTGGCAGCGCCATGGCGTGAATCAGCGGGTCTTGCCAATGTCCTTGACGTCGGTGGTGGTCTGGATCTCCACGTTCCACAGCTGGTTGTCGATGCGCTCGACGCGGCGCACGTAAACGCTGTGCACCACATCGCGGGTCTGCGCATCGATGTACATCGGCCCACGCGGGCTCTCGAAGACCTGGCCCTTCATGGCATTGAGCAGCGGCTCGCCGCCCTGGCCCTTGGTGGCCTTGGCCGCCTCATAAATCACGCGCATGCCGTCGTAGGCGCCGACGCCCATGAAGTTGGGCCGAAGGCCGCCGTTGGCCTTGCCGAAGGCCTCCACAAATTTCTTGTTGCGCTCGGACTTGTGATGGGCCGAATAGTGGTGGGCGGTCACCACGCCGACAGCCGCCTCACCCATGCCGTTGAGGATGTCGTCATCGGTCACGCTGCCTTCGGCGATCATGCGGATGCCCGCCTTGTCCAGCCCGCGCTCGGTAAACTGCTTCATCAGCACCGAGCCCTGGCCGGCCGGCACGAAGGTGAACAGCGCATCGGGCTTGGCGTCACGCACCTTTTGCAGGAAAGGCGCAAAGTCGGGGCTGCGCAGCGGTACGCGCAGCATTTCGACCACCACCCCACCATTGGCCTGGAAGCGCTGATTGAAGAACTTCTCCGAATCAATGCCCGGCGCATAGTCGGTCACCAGCGACACCACCTTCTTGATGTTGTTCTTGGTGGCCCAGTCGGCCAACACCGTCACCACCTGGGGCACGGTAAAGCTGGTGCGCACGATAAAGGGCGAGGCCTCGGTGATGATGGAAGTGGCCGCGGCCATGACCACCATCGGCGTCTTGGACTGGGTCGCGATCGGCGCGGTGGCCAGGGCCAAGGGCGTCAGGCCAAAGCCGGCCAGTACATGCACCTTATCGCCAACCACCAGTTCCTGCGCAATGCGCTTGGTCACATCGGGCACGCCGGTGTCGTCCTTGACGATGAGCTGCACCTTGCGGCCCGCAATCGTATCGCCGTTTTGAGCGATGTACAGGCGAGCGGCGGCTTCCAGCTGCTTGCCGGTCGAGGCGAAGGGGCCGGTCAAGGGCGCGATCAGGCCGATCTTGAAGGTGTTGTCCTGCGCCATCGCGGTGCCGGCCAGCAAGGTAGCAGCAGCAAGGCTGCAGCCCAGCATGAAATTTCGCTTGTGCATGGTTGTCTTCCTGAGGATGCGGCGGCTGAAAGATCCGCCTTGGTGTTAGCAGGCGGCCATTATGGCCAATGTGCGGCGGGCCGCAGGCCGCTCAGGATTTGCAGCTCAAGCGCAGCCCGGTACGGCCCGCGATGGACCGTTATAAGTATTGCAAAAAGCCACCGCTTTTGGTGGGAGCGCCGCCCTCGGCGCGATGCAGCACTCGATCAGGTTCAGTGCTTGAGCGATGGCCCTATCGCCGCGAGGGCGCGGCTCCCACGCCTCACTCTGAGCCTGTCAAGATTTTGTAGGAGCGCCGCCCTCGGCGCGATGCAGCACTCGATCAGGTTCAGTGCTTGAGCGATGGCCCTATCGCCGCGAGGGCGCGGCTCCCACGCCCCCCGTCAAACCTGCTGTGCCTTATCAGACAGCCTTAGTTGGGCTGAACCCCGGCGGCTTTGATCAGCTCGGCGTTGAGGCGAAAGTCGCTGGCCAGAAAGCGATTGAATGCCTCGACGTTCATGCTCATGTCGTCCATCATCAAGCCCCGGTAACGCTCGCGCAGCTCCGGCGAGGCCAGGGCCTTGAGCACCTCTTCATGCATGCGATCGACCACAGCCTTGGGCAGCTTGGCCGGGCCGAACATGGCGATCCAAACCTCGTACTCCGAATTGGGCAGGCCGCCTTCGAGCAAAGTGGGCACCGCCGGCAGGGTGGGGAAACGCTTGGCACTGCTGACCGCCAAGGGCAGCAACTTGCCCGACTGTATGAGCGGCGTGGCCAGGCCTATGGGACTGAAATAGAAATCGACGCGGCCCGACATGACCTCGGTCAGCGCCTCGTTGGTGCCCTTGGTCGGAATATGGGTGGCCTGGAAACCACCA
>JBILDR010000055.1:0-17996 GCA_044352515.1 Polaromonas sp. | reverse complement strand
CAGCAATTGCGGGTTTCCGGCGAGCGATTGGAGCGCGAGCTGCGTGAGCAAGTCCAGGGCAGCGCCCGCGACACCCGATCGGACTTGCAGCAGTCGCTGGCACTGTTTCAGCAAACCTTGCTGGCCCAGGCCGGCGACGTGGCGCGCACCCAGAACGAGCAGATCGACTCCTTTCGGGTGCAACTGGCGGCCATGCAGCAGCAACTGGCGCAAAGCCTGCAGGCCAGTGCGCAATCGCTGAACCAGCAATCACTGGCCAGCAGCCAGGCCCTGACGCAGGCGATGGCGCAGACCCGCGAGGCCCAGGACCTCGTGCTCAGGCGCTTTGCACAAGACATGCAGGGCCAGTTGCAGCAGATGAGCCAGCGCCAGGAGCAATTGCTGGCCGACATCCGGCAGGCGATCGAGCAGCGCTTGACGCTGCTGCAAGAGGGCAATGAACGCAAGCTCGAGCAGATGCGTGCCACCGTCGACGAGAAGCTGCAAAGCACCTTGCAGGCCCGGCTGGATGCCAGCTTTGCCCATGTGGCCCAGCGGCTCGAGCAGGTGCATCGCGGCTTGGGCGAGATGCAGACCCTGGCGCAGGGCGTGGGTGACCTCAAGCACCTGCTCAGCAATGTCAAGACCCGCGGCATTTTTGGCGAGACCCAACTGGCCGGTCTGCTCGAACAGGTTTTCACCGTCGATCAATACCAGGCCCAGGCCAGCGTGGTGCCCGGCAGCCGCCATGCGGTGGACTTTGCGGTGCGCCTGCCGGGGCGCCAGGACGACGGGCCGGGGTTGTGGCTGCCGATCGATGCCAAGTTTCCCAGCGAAGACTATGAGCGCCTGCTGGCCGCGCAGCAACTGGCCGATGTGGCCGGCGTCGAAGCGGCCGGCCGCGCCCTGGAGGCCAGCGTGCGGCTGCAGGCCCGTTCGGTCAGCGAGAAATACATCAGCCCGCCGCACACCACCGACTTTGCCATCGTGTTTCTGCCCAGCGAGGGCTTGTATGCCGAGGTGCTGCGCCGGCCCGGGCTGGTCGAGTCTTTGCAGCGCGAATGCCGGGTGGTGATTGCTGGGCCGACCACCTTGCTGGCCATGCTCAATTCCCTGCAAATGGGCTTTCGCACGCTGGCATTGGAAAAGCGCTCGAGCGAAGTCTGGCAGGTGCTCGGCGCGGTCAAGACCGAGTTCGGCAAGTTCGGCGATGTGCTGGCCCGGGTCAAGGCCCAGACTCAGACGGTGCTCAACACCCTGGACAGCGCCGAGCAGCGCAGCCGGGTGATGGGCCGGGCGCTCAAGCAGGTGCAGGCCCTGCCGCAGGCCGAGGCCAAGCTCTTGCTCCCCGCAGATCCGACCGAGCCGCTAGGGCCGCTAGAGCCGGCCGCTGGACAGGAAGGATGATCCAGTGAGCGCTGCAGCCATGCCCAGGGCGGTGACTCGGTGAGCTTAGAACTGCTGCGCCTGATCTGCGCCCAGATCTTCCTGCATTCGACCTTGGCGGGTAACCGCATGGCTGCGCCGCTGCTGGCGCTGCACGAAGGTTATAGCGCGGCGGCGATTGGTTTGCTGCTGGCCTTGTTCGGGCTGGCGCAGGTGATGCTGGCCATTCCGGTAGGGCGCTATGCCGATCGGCACGGATTGAAGCGGCCGATGGCGTTTGCGGTCATAGCTGCCAGCGTTGGGGGCGCTCTGGCGGCAATATGGCCGGTGTTCGGCGTCTTATGCGTCACCGCTTTCTTGACCGGCGGTGCGGCGGGCGCCGCTGTCATCACGGTGCAGCGACAAGTGGGGCGCCTGGCCGAAGGGGGCGCTCAGCTGCGACGCTCCTTCAGCTGGCTGGCCATAGGCCCATCGGTGTCTAACCTGGGCGGCGCCCTGGCGGTGGGCTTTCTGATCGACCATGCCGGCCCCAGCCCCGGCAGTGTGCAGGGCTTTCAGGCCGCCTTTGCCTTGATGGCGGTGGTGCCTCTGATCACCTGGCTGCTGCTGCGGCCGGTGCGCGAGCTCCTGGACGATCAGCCGGCGGGCGAGCGCCCCTCGGCTTGGCGAGCCTGGCAGCTCTTGCGCGAGCCCGGCGTCGCCCGGCTGATGATGGTCAACTGGTTTGTGTCTTCCAGCTGGGACGTGCACAGCTTGGTGGTGCCTTTGCTGGGCGTCGAGCGCGGTCTGAGCGCTTCGCAGATCGGCATGATCCTGGGCGCCTTCGCGGTGGCTACCGGCGTGGTGCGTCTGCTGCTGCCCTTGCTGGCCGATCACATCCGCGAGTGGGCGGTCATGGTCACCGCCATGATCAGCGCCGGATTGCTGTTTGCCGTCTATCCGCTGCTGCCTTCGGCCCTGGCCATGGGGGTCTGTTCCTTTTGCATGGGTTTGGTTCTCGGCGTGGTGCAGCCCATGGTGATGAGCATCTTGCATCAGGTGACACCGCCGGACCGACACGGTGAGGCGCTGGGCCTGCGCCTGATGGCGGTGACCGCCACCGGTGTGGTGGTGCCTTTGCTGCTGGGCACGGCCAGTTCGTTGATCGGCCTGTCCGGTGTGCTGTGGATGGCTGCTGCGGTGGTTGGCAGTGGCTCAAGGGTGGCCTGGGGACTGCGTGCAGTCAGCGGCCCTAAAGACAAGCAGGGCCACTAGCCCGGCTCAGACGCTCAGAGCCGGTAAAAGCTCTTGATTTGCTCCCAGGCCTGTTGTGGGCTGTCGACATAGTGGAATAAGTCCAGGTCGCCTGCCGAGATCGCGCCTTCTTCGAGCAGCACCTCAACGTTAAACAGTCGCTTCCAGTAGCTGCTGCCGTAGAGCAAGATGGGCACTGGTTTGGCCTTGCGGGTCTGTACCAGGGTGAGCACTTCAAACAGTTCGTCGAGCGTGCCAAAGCCGCCAGGAAACGCTACCAGCGCCTTGGCCCGCATCATGAAGTGCATCTTGCGCAGCGCAAAGTAGTGGAATTTGAAGTTCAGCGTGGGGGTGATGTAGGGGTTGGCACCTTGCTCATGGGGCAAGGCGATATTCAGGCCCACGTTGGGCATGCCCTCATCGTGCGCTCCCCGATTGGCTGCTTCCATGATGCCGGGACCGCCGCCGGTGCAGATGAAGATCTGTTGCTCGGCCGCACAGGCCTTGCTGTGGCGCGCCACCAGCTGGGCAAACTGCCGGGCCTGCTCGTAGTAAATTGAATTGCGCAGTTGGCGTTCGGCTCGCTTGCGATCAACATCGGCTCCATCGGCCAAAGCCTGCTGCAGATCGCGTTCGGCCTGTTCGGTCGACACAAAGCGGGCGCTGCCAAAAACCACGATGGTGTGTTCGATACCCAGGCGCTGCTGCTCCAGATCGGGCTTGAGCATTTCCAGTTGCATGCGCAGTCCGCGGGTTTCGCGCCTGAGCAGAAACTCCGGGTCGGCAAAGGCCAGGCGATAGGCGTCGGCTTGCAGCGGTGTGCCGCTGTCTGCGTGGGCCTGCAATTCGGCCCAGGCGTCGGCCAGTCGGGTGGTGGACAGATTCTGCGTGTTTTCCATGAACCCGATTGTGTCGCAGGGCCGGTATCAATAGCGAACTGATCGGCCGGTGGCATGGGTTAAGCTAGCTCAATGAGAGTAGATCAGACCCCCCTGGATGGGCTGCTCAAGCAGCTCGAGCAGGCCCACGACGCGCCTTTGCGGCACCTTTGGTTGCGCGATGTGCTCGACTGGCTGCGCGGCCGAGAGGGCAGGGTGCCAGATGTGCTGGCGCGCATGGATGCGCTGCTCAAGCGTCTGCAGTCCGACGAGCTGTCTCAAGAGCGGGTTCGCAGGCTGTGGCATGCGCTCGAGCAAGACTTCGATCTGGCCTGCGTGCTGGCCGATTTCGGCCTGGCCTCGCGCGGCATGTTTCTGGCTGAACTCGGCCACCGGCTGCTGCGCAAGGTGTTGCCGGTCTCTCCGGTCACGCAAGACCCTGCCGACTTGTTTTCGCTGGTTTTCCATGACGAACGCGATGCACTCTGGATTCAGGCCCTGAGCCCGGCCCAGATGCAGGCTTTGAGCGAGTTGCTGTGTTCGTCATCGAACGCACCCGACTCAGGCCAGGCTGTCGCCACGTCACATGTAAGTCCTTGGTTGCGCACGGTGGTGCGCGCCCTGGCTCATTGCCTTGGGCAGATCAGTGCCAGCGGTTTTCGCGCTGACCTGCGCCAGCGCATGTCGCAGCAGGCCCGCCGCACCGATTGCTTTGAGCAACTGCCTGGCGGCTTGCAGGCCCTGAAGCAGGCCATGGACCAGGGGCAGGATCTGACTGAGCCAGTGGCCGAATTGCGCTTCATGCTGGTTGGAGCCCAGTGGGCGTCCGCCTCGGTCTATGAGCATTTGGAGGAGCATGGCATTTCTGTGGAGGTGGTCTATCAGGTGCGCCAGATGCGCCGCCGGGCCGAGCGTGTGCATTTGCTGCTGGATCTACTGGAGAATGCCTCGCAGCAGAGGGCCGGCCTGAAACTCTTGGCCCAACTGGTGCAGCAGGGGGCGGCCGGCCGCAGCGTTCGGGCCTTGCTGGCCGACAGCACCCAGCTGACAGCGGCCCGTGTGGCCGAGCGCACCGCCGAGACCGGAGAGCACTACATCACACGCGACTGGCCGGCCTATCGGCACATGCTGGGCACCGCCATGGGCGGCGGCGCTGTGGTGGGACTGACCACCTGGTTCAAATTCCTGATTGCGGCCTGGGGGCTGTCCTTGTTCTGGTCGGGCTGGTGGGCGGGACTGAACTACGCGATCAGTTTTATGCTGATCCAGATGCTGCACTTCAGTCTGGCGACCAAGCAGCCCTCGATGACAGCTCCGGCCATGGTTGCCCGCCTGCGGGTGCTCGACCACCCATCGAGCGTGTTTCGCTTCGTTGACGAGGTGGCTCACCTGATCCGCTCGCAGATGGCTGCCATCGTCGGCAACCTCGGTGCGGTGATTCCAGCGGTGGTGCTGCTTTACCTGGCCTTGCTGCTGAGCACGGGTCAGGGCATGCTGTCGGAGGGCAAGGCGCGGGCAGTCATTGAGGCCTCGCAGCTGTGGGGCCCGAGCGTTTTCTTTGCGGCTCTGACGGGGGTTCTGCTGTTTGCAAGCAGCATCCTGGCCGGTTGGGTCGAGAACTGGTTTGTGTACAACCGGCTGGATTCAGCACTGGCCTATCAGCCGCAGCTCAGACGCTGGTGGGGCGCGCAGCGGGCCCAGCGCATCGGTGCCTTCATGCGCCGACACATCAGCGGTTTGGCGGCCAATATCAGCCTGGGCTTCATGCTCGGGCTGCTGCCGGTGATCGCGCAATTCTTCGGCCTCTATCTGGACGTGCGCCACGTCACGCTGATGGCCGGTCAGCTATGCGCAGCCGCCATGGCCCTGGGCGGCGCGGTATTGCTGGAGCCGGCATTTTGGTCGGCCGTCTGTACCACCTTGCTGGTAGGAGTTTGTAATGTGGGCGTGAGCTTTTACCTCGCCTTTGCGCTGGCCATGAAGGCGCGTGGCGTCAGCAGCATCGACCGCAAGCGCATAGGCATGGCCCTGCGGCTGCGTTTGCGGCGTGCGCCACGCAGTTTTTTCTGGCCTCCTTCTCAGCCTTCAGCCCATTCGCCCAGCCACCCTGTGTGAGTCGGCTTGTGTTCAGCTTGCGCCCAGGATGAGCCCCAGGGGTACAAAAATCAGGGCCATCACATTGCCCAGCATGACCATGGCGGCCACCTTTTCGGGCTCCTGCTGGTAGCGATCGGCCAGCATGAATTGCAGTACCGCTGGCGGCAGTGCTGCGAACAAGAGCAACTGGGCGCGCGCTGTGCCTTCCAGGCCCAGCCAGATGACCAGGGGCCAGGCTACCACCAGGCCGACGATGGGCCGGGCCAGCGCACCAAGCAGGCCGCTGTGCAATCCGCGCAACTCAAACGCTGACAGGCGGGCGCCCAAGGCAAACAGCATCATCGGCAGCGCCGCATCGCCCATCAGCTTCATGCCGGTCAGCAGAACCTGCGGCGGTCGTACCTCGGCCCAGGCGCTGACAAAGCCGAGAAAGGCGGCCAGCATCATCGGGCTGCGCAGCAGGTCCAGCGTGCGTGCATGGGCGCTGGTGATGCGCGAGCCGATGGAAAAATGAATCAGGTTGCTCATGGAAAACAGAGCCACTGCCGCGCCGATATGCTGCGGCCCGAAAGCCAGCAGCGCCAGCGGCAGGCCCATGTTGCCGCAGTTGTTGAACATCACCACCGGCACCAGGGTGCGCGGTGACTGCCTGGCCAGCAGGGCCAAGGGCCAAGCCAGCAGGCCGGCGCCAAAGATCAGCAAGGCGCCGCCAGCCAGCAGTGGCAGATAGCGCTCAATCTCAAAGGTGCGCGAGGCCAGCGCCGAGTAGGTCAGCATCGGTGTGCAGACTTCCAGCGCGATGCGGTTGAACATGCCCATGTCGGGCCGATAGCGCCGCGCATAGAAATAGCCCACGCTCACGATCATGAAGACCGGAATGATGATCTCGAGCAGTCGCTCCAGGATGGGCATGGTCGGTATCTCGGTGTTCTGCTTTAAATCGATTCAGCGGGCTCGCTCGGCCAGAAACTGCAACAGGCGATCGCGTGCCGGACTCAGGCCCTTGTAGTCGGCCACCGCCGGACTCATGGTGGCCAGCCATTCATGGAGCCGGGCTGCTCGTGCCGGCTCGCTGGCACTGCGGTCCAGCCGTTCAAGCTGCAGGCGGATGCTGAAAACAGCCTGCCCGGGTCTGCCTTGCACGGGGAAAAAGCCCTGACGCTCGACCCGCAGCCAGCACTGCTCGGCCAGTGCCAGACCGGCGAGCTGCTGAGACCAGGGCTGGCGATGGGCCCTTCGGGGGTGTTGGTCGTAGCGCGGGCTGCTGGCCAGGGTATAGACCGATCGCTGCCAGCAGTGCCCATTCGTTGATAGGGCAATCAGCTGGCGCTGGGCCGCCATGAGCGCGGTGTTGTCCGCCACCGGCGCATGGACCGCCGACCAGTGCAGACCCAGCTTGTCTTCGGGTGCCCAATGCGAGGGCGTGCAGATGGACAGCCAGGGCAGGGTGCCGCTGGCACCGTCGAGCACTGCCAGGTCTTCTTCGATCAGCAGAGCCAGTGGGCCCGCCTCATCAGCCTGCAGGCCCGCCACAGCGCGCACTGTTTGCTCAACCGGTCCGGCGTCAAAGCCGGGTACCGACAGCGGCTGCCAGCCGGCAGCGACCAGGGCCTGTTTTTCCTGCTGCAAGGCGCTGCCCGGCTGCAAGGGGTGCAGGTCGACCCGCTCGCAGCGTTGCAGGCCTGGCTGCATGCGCATGGGCAGGGGCAGATCGCTCAGGTCCAGCATCGGGGAAGGGGCTTGCGGTGCAATCACGTTCGGGCCAGGTGGAAGAAAAAAGGCCCCGAAACCGGAGCCTTTGTGGTGCGCATGCGCCGATCAGACGCGCTTGCGGTACTCGCCGGTGCGGGTATCGATCTCAATGCGATCGCCCTGAGCGACGAAGATCGGCACGGGCACGTCAAAACCGGTGGCGATTTTGGCCGGCTTGAGCACCTTGCCCGAGGTATCGCCCTTGACGGCTGGCTCGGTCCAGGTGATCTCGCGCTCGACGCTGGTGGGCAGTTCCACCGAAATCGCCTTGCCGTCATAAAAGACGACTTCCAGCGACATGCCGTCTTCCAGGTAATTGAGCGCATCGCCCATGTTCTCGGCCTCAACCTCGTACTGGTTGTACTCGGCATCCATGCAGATGTACATCGGGTCAGCAAAGTAGGAGTAGGTGCACTCCTTCTTGTCCAGAATGATCTGGTCCATCTTGTCGTCGGCCTTGAACACCACCTCGGTACCGAAGTTATTGAGCAGGCTTTTGAGCTTCATGCGCACGGTGGCCGCATTGCGTCCGCCACGGCTGTACTCGGTCTTGAGGACCACCATCGGGTCCTTGCCGTGCATGATCACATTGCCTGCGCGGATTTCTTGGGCGATTTTCATAGGTCTGTGAAAGGTCAACTGGCGCTTCGGGACGAAGCGCCAAACCCGCTATTCTAACCAGCCGAGCATGCGTCTGATGAGCCGGCTGCTGGGCCTCCTTTAATCGGTATCTGACCCCAATTAAAGATTAATTGGGTGGGATCTGGTTCTGTCATTTTTTGTTACGAGCTGCCGGCCTTGCTTGCCGGGGCAGGGTGTGACTGGCAAGATCGAGAACGATCATTCAAGGAGCAGCCATGCAAAGACGCCGGTTTTCTTCAGTCACCCTGACCGGGCTGGGTCTGAGCCTGGGTAGCCCTATGGTTCAGGCATTTTCGCTGGGGGACGCTGATGCATCTGCTGGTGTCAAGGCGGCTTTGGAGCGCGGTGCGGTGGCCGCAGTCGGCTTGCTCGGGCGCACCGACGGATTTCTTGGCAATGCCCTGGTTCGCATTGCCTTGCCCGGCTATCTGAACGACGGCGCCAAGGTGATGAAGGCCCTGGGCCAGCAAAAGCGGGTTGATGAATTGCTCACCGCCATGAACAGGGCTGCCGAATCGGCGGTGCCGCAGGCTCAGGACCTGCTGGTCAGCACAGTGCGGAACTTGTCGGTGCAGGACGCGGTACGTATCGTCAAAGGTGGCGATACCTCGGTAACCGATTTCTTTGCAGGCCGCACCCGCAGCCCTTTGAGCGAGCGCTTTTTGCCCATCGTGACCCAGGCGACCGAGCGGGTCTCGCTGGCTGAAAAGTACAACTCGGTAGCTGGCAAGGCCACCGGCCTGGGTCTGGTCAAGAAGGAGGATGCCAACATCCAGACCTATGTGACCCGCAAGGCGCTTGATGGGCTGTACCTGATGATCGGCGAGGAAGAAAAGAAAATCCGCCGCGATCCGGTGGCCACCGGCAGCGACATCCTGCGCAAGGTCTTCGGCCGCTGAGCTGGGGCCCCAATCCTGCCAAGTACAGCTGAATGCGGCCAAATGCGTCTTCAGAGCTGCTGTGTAGGTCGGCCTTGCCTTTGTTAGCATCTGGCCTCCCACGGAGTCCAGACATGCAACCTTTTCACCTTGCTTTTCCCGTTACCAACTTGGAACAGGCCCGCGCCTTTTACGGCGGTATCCTGGGCTGTCCCGAGGGGCGCAGCAGCCCTGAATGGGTGGATTTCAATTTTCACGGGCATCAGATCGTGGCGCACCTGTGCCCCACGATGAACGCTGAGGTGTCGCGCAGCGAGGTGGACGGACATGGCGTGCCGGTGCGGCATTTCGGGCTGGTGATGAACCTTCCCGATTGGGAGGCTCTGGCGGCTCGGCTCAAGGGCATCGGCACGAAGTTCATCATCGAGCCCTACATTCGCTTCAAGGGCGAGCCTGGCGAGCAGGCCACCATGTTCTTCCTTGATCCCTTTGGCAACGCCATCGAGTTCAAGGCCTTCAAGTCGCTCGATTCTCTGTTTGCAAAGTAAGAGGCGGCGATGGACCTGGCCATTTCCTACGAGGACATCGCTGCTGCGCACCGTCGCTTGCAGGGGGTGGCGCACCGCACGCCGGTGATCCGCTCGCAGACGCTCAATGGTTTGACCGGCGCCAGCGTATTTTTCAAGTGCGAGAATTTTCAGCGCATGGGCGCTTTCAAATTCCGCGGCGCCTACAACGCGCTCTTGAAGCTAACGGACGCGCAAAAGCGCCTCGGTGTCTGCGCTTTCAGCTCGGGCAATCATGCGCAAGGCATCGCGCTTTCGGCCCAAATCCTGGGCATGAATGCCACCATCGTCATGCCCCAGGACTCGCCCGCTATCAAGATGGCGGCGACGCGGGCCTATGGTGCGCAGGTGATCAGCTACGACCGCTACCGCGACGACCGCGAGGCCATCAGTCGCCAACTGGCTCAGGAGCAGGGCATGACCCTGATCCCGCCCTACGACCATGCCGACGTCATGGCCGGTCAAGGTACCGCTGCCAAGGAGCTGTTCGAGGAGGCCGGGCCGCTGGACCTGCTGCTGGTGTGCCTCGGCGGCGGCGGCCTGATTTCTGGCTGCGCGGTGGCTGCAGCCGAGCTCAGTCCAGGCTGCCGGGTGATCGGCGTTGAGCCCGAGGCGGGCAACGATGCTCAGCAAAGCAAGCGTTTGGGCCGCATTGTGCGCATCGACACGCCCCGCACCATAGCCGATGGGGCGCAGACCCAGGCGCTGGGCCAGCTGACTTTTCCCATCATCGACGCGCTGGTCTCGGACATTGTGACGGTCAGCGACGCCGAGCTGATCGACGCCATGCGTTTTGCAGCAGCGCGCATGAAGATCGTGGTCGAGCCCACCGGTGCGTTGGCCATGGCCGCTGCCCTGCAGTCCAAGGTGGAGATTCGGGGCCTGCGGGTCGGGGTGATCATCTCCGGCGGCAATATCGACATCGCCCAGCTCGCGAGCTATCTGGCCTGAAGCAGCCACCGCTGGGCCCCGCCGGTTTAAGCAATCAGGTTTAAGCGATCAGGTTCAGGCACTCTCGTTCAAGACCTGATCGAACAGCTGGGTGAGCAGGTCGGCTTGGCCCAGCAGTCGATTGCGCGCGGCCTGCACACAGTCGGCCCAGGCGGCCAGGCTTGATGCCTCTATTTTGGGCAAAGGACTATCGCTCAGTCCGTTCCAGATCAGGTGGTATTGCCGCAGACTGCTCGGGGCGTCCAGCCAATCCAAAAACGCATGGAGCTTGGCATGGTGGGCCTGATCGGCCTGCGGGTAGATCTGCCAGACCAGGGGCTGGCCGGCCCAGAGTGCGCGCACCAGCGAGTCTTCGCCGCGTACAAAGTTCAGGTCGCAGGCCCAGAGCATCTCATCAAAGCCGTCCTGGCTGGTGTAGGGCAGGGCGCTCCAGCGCGGCCTTGCGTCCGACCCAGCCAGTGCCTGCTGCACCGCGGCCAGCGGCCGGCCGGGCGCAACCAGCAATTGGCTGCCGGCCAGTTCAGCGAGCAGGGCTTTGAGCGCAGGCGGCTCGTAGCAAAACAGGCTGATCAGGCGCTCGCCTTGAGCCGAGCCGTGGGCGGCTCGCCAGGCGCTGCGGTCAAATAGGCGCTGCCGTTCCAGCAGATCGGCCTCGCGCAGCAGCCCGGCCGTCTGCTCGGTGAAGCCGGGGTAGAAAAACCGCTTGCTCCAGCCCCGGGCTGGCCCGCTCATTACTGGCGAGCTCAGGCCGTGAAAGCGCGGCACCCAGTCCTCTGCGCTGAGGTATTCCAGGTTGATCCAGGCCGGCGCTCGCGGGTGACTTTGTACGCCGTAGGCCACAAAAGCCTCGGGAATCTGGCAGCCGAAGGCCTCGATCCAGACATCGGCCGGCTCCAAGCCTTCAAGCGCGGTCGGATCGCAGGCCTCTTGCCAGCGTCGCAACTCGATGGCGCGTTCGTCGCTGGCCTTCGGTGCCATCCAGGTCAGGGCTGAGGCCTCGTCAACCCACAGCCGTACCCGCTGCCCGGCATCGCTCAACTGGCGGGACAGGCGCCAGCACACGCCCAGGTCGCCATGGTTGTCTATTACGGTACAAAAGAGGTCCCAGAGCAGGGCGGGGCGCATGGTTGTGGCGAGGGTGCAGAATCCGTTAATATAACAAGTGTTAAAACAAGGAGCCTGCCATGACCGCCCTCAAACTCACCCAAATCGGCAATTCCGTCGGCGTGATCCTGCCCAAGGAGCTGCTGGCGCGCCTAAAGCTTGAAAAGGGCGACACGGTGTTTGTGACCGAGGCGGCCAATGGCCTCAATTTTTCGCCGTACGACCCTGCTCTGGAAGAAGAGCTGGCTCTGGGCCGGGAGTTCATGCGGGAATATCGAGACACCTTTCACCAGTTGGCCAAATGACTTGGCGCTTCATCAGCCGGCGCGCCCTGGAGTTGCTCCACGACGAGAGTCTGGCCGAGCATGGTGGGCGCCCGGGCTTGCGCGACGAAGGCCTGCTTGAGTCTGCCCTGGCCAGGCCGCAGCAGTTGCTTGCGTACGGGGAACCAGACTTGGCCGCGCTGGCTGCGGCTTATGGTTTTGGATTGGTTCGCAATCACGCATTTGTCGATGGGAACAAGCGCGCAGCTTTTTTGGCTGTAGGCTTGTTTTTGGCGCTTAACGGCCAAAGACTGCAGGCAAGCCAATCCGAGGCGACCCTGACCATGCTCGCCCTGGCCGCCGGCGACCTGAGTGAAAATGAGTTTGCGCAGTGGCTGCGGGAGCACCTGCAAGATCGTCAGCGATGAGCCAGCCCGAGTCTGAAGCGCCAGCCGATGCGACCCGCCAGGCCTTGCTGGCCGAGGTGGCCGCGCTGCCGGCCCTGCCCGGGGTCTACCGCTACTTTGACGCCGACGGCGGCGTGCTTTATGTGGGCAAGGCCCGCAACCTGAAAAAGCGCGTCAGCAGCTATTTCCAAAAGGATCACGGCGGCACCCGCATCGGGCATATGGTGGGCCGTATTGCGCGCATGCAGACCACGGTGGTGCGCTCCGAGGCCGAGGCCCTGCTGCTGGAAAACAACCTCATCAAGACGCTGAACCCCAAGTTCAACATCCTGTTTCGCGACGACAAGAGCTACCCCTACCTGAAGATCACTGCGGTGCAGGCTCCGCGCGCCGATGGGCAGGGCGCGCAGGCCCAGGTTTATCCGCGCATGGCCTACTACCGGGGCGCGGTCGATCGCAAGCACCATTACTTCGGGCCCTATCCCAGCGCCTGGGCGGTCAAGGACACCATTGCCCTGCTGCAAAAAGTCTTTCGGCTGCGGACCTGCGAGGACACGGTGTTTCAGAATCGAACCCGGCCCTGCCTGCTCTATCAGATCAAACGCTGCTCCGGTCCCTGTGTGGGCCTGATTTCGGCGGCTGCCTATGCCAGCGATACCGAGCATGCGCAGCAATTCCTGCAGGGGCAGACCCAGGAGATTTTGCAGTCGCTCGAAGCGCGCATGCTGGCCCATGCCGAGCAGCTCGAGTTTGAGCAGGCCGCCGAGGTGCGCAACCAGATGCGCGCCATCTCGCGGGTGCTGCACCAGCAAACCATGGAGGTGCAGGCCGACAAAGACGCCGACATCCTGGCGGTGCGGGTGCAGGGCGGGCGGGCTTGCGTCAACCTGGCCATGGTGCGTGGTGGACGCCATCTTGGCGATCGGGCCTACTTTCCGACCCACTTGGAAAGTGCGGTCGATCTGGTCGCTCTCGACGAAGTCCTGCCCGAGGGCCAAGCGTCGGGTGACCCGAACGCACAGATCGAAACCCTGGTGCTTCAGGCTTTTATTGCCCAGCACTACATCGACTTGAGCCCGCCTCCGGCCCTCCTGCTCAGCCATGCGGTAGATAAGCAGCTGATTGCGCTGCTGTCTGAACAGTCTGGCGTCAAGATCAACGCGGTGCACAAGCCGCGCGAGCAAAGGCGCATCTGGCTGGAAATGGCGCAAAAAAACGCCGACCTGCAATTGGCCCGCTTGCTGGCCGAAGAGGGCTCACAGCAGGCGCGCACCCGCGCGTTGGCGCTGGCGCTCGATCTGCCGCAAGTCGATCTGCAGGCCCTGCGCATTGAATGTTTTGACGTCTCGCACACCGCCGGCGAAGCTACCCAGGCCTCTTGCGTGGTGTTTGCCCAGCACCGCATGCAGGCGGCGCAGTACAAGCGATTTAGCATCGAAGGGGTGATACCCGGCGATGACTACGCCGCCATGCGCCAGGTGCTGCTGCGCCGCTACGGCCCCCTGGCCGAGGCCCAGCGCGAGGGCGAGCCCACCGACGAGCGGCTGCGCATGCCCGATCTGGTGCTGATCGACGGCGGCAAGGGCCAGGTCGGGGTGGCGCGCGAGGTGTTTGAACAACTGGGCCTGGATCTGGGCCTGATCGTCGGCGTTGAAAAAGGGCAGGGCCGCAAGGTCGGCCTGGAGGAGCTTGTGTTTGCCGACGGGCGAGAGAAGGTGTACCTGGGCAGCGACTCGGCCGCCTTGATGCTGGTGGCCCAGATCCGCGACGAGGCCCACCGCTATGCCATCACTGGCATGCGCGCCAAGCGCGACAAAGTGCGCGTGACCAGTCGCTTAGAAGACATTCCCGGCATAGGCCCGCGCAAGCGCGCAGCCCTGCTGCGTCGCTTTGGCGGGATCACGGGAGTGGGCTCGGCCAGCGCTGAAGATCTGGCCACCGTTGACGGCATCTCCAGAACGCTGGCTGAGCAGATCTACCGCGCCTTGCGCTGAGCCTAGACATGGCTTTGACGGCTTGCTCGGGTGCTAAGTCTTTGTTCTCAAGGGCTGTCATGCGCTTTTGGGGCTCACCACTCGGGTGGGTCCAAAGCCGTTTTAGGCCTACCGAACCGCCGAAGCCATGCGCTTTTCCAGGCGCCGCACGCCCCAGGAGGTCAGCAGAATCAGCAGCAGGTATTCCAGCACCAGGGCGGTGTAGATCTCCAGCGGCCGGTACTCGGTCACGTTGAGCTCATTGGCCCGGCGGGTCAATTCCTGCAGACCAATGACTGAGACCAGCGAACTCATCTTGAGCACATAGACGAACTGGTTGCCCAGCGCCGGCAAGATGGTGCGTATGGCCTGCGGAAAAATCACGAAGCGGAAGGTGTCGCGGCTCGATAGACCCAGGGTTTGCGCTGCTTCGCGCTGTCCCTTGGCCACCGCCTGTATGCCGGCACGGAAAATTTCGGCCTCGAAGGCCGCGTCTGACAGGGCCAGTGAAATCACACCGGCGGCAAAGGCGCCGAACTGCAGCCCGGTCAGCATGGGCAGACCGTAGTAGACCCACAGCAGCAGCACCAGCAGCGGAATGGCGCGAAACACCTCCACATAGCCGCGCGAGACCATGCGCAGCGGCCGGGAGTTTGACAGGGCCGACAGCGCCAGAAACACCCCAAGCAGAACCGAGACCAGAATAGCCGTTACCGAAAGGCCAACCGTCAGGCCTATGCCGGCGAGCAGAAAAGAGAGGTTGGACGCCCCCTTGTCGCTCAAGGGGTTGAGGATGTACCAGCCCCAGGTATAGGCACTGGTGTCACCGGTGCTGGAGCAGCCGGCCAGCAGCAAGGCCAGCGCCGCTAGCGCGGCCGCAAGGCGCGTCATTTCGGCGCTTCAGTGCGTGGGCTCAGCGGCCCAGCCACTTGGCTTCGAGCGTGTCGAAGTAGCCCTCAGACTTCTTCAGTGCAATCCAGTTGTTGACGAAGGTGGTCCAGACCGGCTCGCCCTGCGGCAGCGGGTAGGCAAACGGACGCTTGTTACGCAGCTCGGCCTTGGCGATCACCGTCAGGTTCGGGTAGGTCTTGACCAGGGTGGCTGCTTCCACATTGCTGGTGATGGTGGCCACGGCGCGGCCAGCGAGCACTTCTTGATAGCCGGTGGCCGGCTTTTCAATGGACTTGACCGCTGCCTGCGGGAAATGCGCCTTGGCTTGTTCTTCAAACACGGTGCCCAGCGAAACGGCGATCTGTGTGCCGCTGCGGTTGAGGTCGGACCAGCTGGCCAGCTTGGCGGCATCAGCCCGGCGAATCACCGGCACAGTGCCCGCTTCAATGTAGGGGTCGGAGAAGGCGACTGTCTTGGCCCGGGCCATACTCAGGGAGGCGCCAGAGAAGATGTCGTAGCGGTTGGAGGTGATACCGGTCACCAGGGTGGCCCATTCGGCCGGAACCCATTCAATCTTGACGCCCATGTCCTTGGCCAGTTGTTCCATGGCCTCGACGTCAAAGCCGCGATAGCTGTTGGTGGCCGCATCGCGGATGGACATGGGGTTGAAGTCACCGGTGGTGCCCACACGCAAGGTGCCGCGCTCGAGGATGGTTTGAAGACGGCTCTTGGCGGGCGCGCCTTGCGCTGCCGCCGGGTTGTTCAGTGCGGCCAGCGCCACCATCGTGATGGACAACAGGGTCTTGAAAAATCTCATGAGGACACCTCTCTAACTAAGCGTTGGGGGGGGTGATGTGGCTATGGGCCGGGCAGCTCAGGGTGCGCGGTTTTCGGCGCCACTCGTATATGCGAGCGCAACTGTAGCAGCTTCTTTCGGCCTTGATCAGTCGTCCGCCCTTTGCCGACTCATGGTTGTCCCTGACTCTGGCAGACCAACTGCCAGTTACAGTTGCCTGTCTAGACAAGGTTGGGTGCCCGTTGCCCGGCTTCCTGCAGCGGTCATGCGGTACAACTTTCTACAACTTTTTTGGCAGGGCTTTGCCGGTCATCGTGGCTGGCCTCGCACTTGGCGACGGGCCGAGCCCGCGGCCAGTTATGACGCGGTGGTGGTCGGTGGTGGCGGTCATGGCCTGGCAACGGCCTGGCACCTGGTGCGCGACGAGGGCCTCGCCCGAGTGGCCGTTCTCGAGAGGGGCTGGCTGGGCGGCGGCAACACCGGTCGCAACACCACTGTCATTCGGTCCAACTACCTGCGTGAGCCTGGAATTCGCTTTCAGGACGAGAACCTGCGGCTGTGGGAAGATCTGAGTCATCGGCTGGACTTCAACCTCATGGTCAGCCAGCGTGGGCAGGTGGAGATCATCCAGACCTGGGCCAAGCTGCGCGATGCACGCCGACGGATGCACGCGATGCGCCTGGTCGGGGCTGACTATGAGCTGCTCGACGCCGAAGCGGTTTATCGCCTCCTGCCGCTGCTGCGGCGCGATCGATCCCAGCGCCTGCCAGTATTGGCCGGGGCCTGGCAGGGCCGGGCTGGCACGGTGCGCCATGATGCGGTGGCCTGGGCCTATGCCCGCGCCGCCAGCTCGGTGGGGGTCGACATCATCGAAAACTGCGAGGTCCATGGCATTGAGCTCCATGCGGGTCGGGTGCAGGCGGTGCAAACCAGCCGCGGGCGCATCGCCACCGAGCGTCTGGGGCTGGCTGTGGCCGGCTCGACCAGCCGGCTGGCACGCATGGCCGGCTTGCGGCTGCCTTTGGAAACATTGACCCTGCAGGCTTTCGTCTCCGAGCCGCTCAAGCCCATGCTCGATGTGATCGTCTCCTGCCCGGCCTTGGGGATTTACTTCAGTCAGTCGGATAAGGGCGAGCTGGTGATTGGCGGCGGTCCCGATGCCGGCATGTCCTGGACGCAGCGCGGTCAGTTCAGCGTGATCGAAGACTGCGTGGCCAGCCTGCTTGAGCTCTTTCCGGCCCTGGCCCGGGTCAAGCTGATGCGCAGTTGGGGCGGGGCCATTGACCTGTCGGCCGATACCTCGCCCATTCTGTCGACCACCGAGGTAGATGGCCTGTGCGTGAGCGCTGGCTGGGGCTCGGGGGGCTTCAAGTCGATTCCGGCCGGCGGCCGTAGCCTGGCCGGGCTGTTGGCCCGCGGCCAAGCCGATCGGCACTGCGCCCCTTTCTCGCTGGCTCGGTTTAACAGCGGCCGGCTACTCTTTGAGACGGCCAGCGCCTCCAACCGGTTTTAGAGCCCCGACCATGCTGCAAATTCCCTGTCCTCATTGTGGCCTGCGCAGCGAGCACGAGTTCATCGCGACCGGTGAGTTCAACCCACGACCGGCGCAGCCCGAGGCGCTCGATGACGCGGCTTGGGCCGATCACCTCTACCAGCGCGACAACCCGGATGCGCCAGTGCTCGAGCATTGGTGGCATCTGCAGGGCTGCCGCAGCTGGCTCATGGTGCGGCGCGACCCGCATACTCAGGTCATTTTGGAGTCGCGCGCAGTGGGGCAGGGCACATGAGCGGCTGGCGTTTGAGCAGCGGTGGGCGGCTCATCGACCGTTCGCAGCCCCTGGACTTCAGCTTCAATGGCCGGCCCTTGCAGGGCCTGGCTGGCGACACCCTGGCCTCGGCCTTGCTGGCCCAGGGCGTCGATGTGCTCTCGCGCAGCTTCAAATACCACCGTCCGCGCGGCGTCTTCGCTGCGGGCTGGGAGGAGCCCTGTGCCTTTGTGGGCTTGCTGGCCCCGCGCAGCGAGCCCAATGTGCTGGCCACCACCGAGCCCTTGGTGCAGGGCCTGCATGCTTTTGGGCAGCAGGGCTGGCCAGGCTTGGACCCCATGGCCTGGGCTGATTGGCTGCATCGCTGGCTGCCGGCTGGGTTTTACTACAAGGCTTTCAAGTCGCCGGCCTGGGCCTGGCCCTGGTTCGAGCGC
>JBILDR010000218.1:0-5506 GCA_044352515.1 Polaromonas sp. | reverse complement strand
GGGCCATCATGTAGCTCAGATTGGCCAGGGTGAAGCTCTTGCCTATGCCCCCTTTGCCGTAAATGGCAATGATCTGGGTTTCCTTGGTCGGTGCGCCAGTGGCCACCGGCGCCGGTTCGATGGCAGCTTCCTGGCGCAGCTGCTGCACGAACTGGATGGTCTGGGCGGGGGGATTGGGGCTCATCAGTGTCTCCAGTCAAGAATCATCTTTAGGCAGTTGCTGTCGCCAAAAGCCTGTTCATAGGCCTCGTGCGCTCGCCCTGGGCTTTGGGTGTGTGTGATCAGTCCGTCCAGCGAGAGCCTGCCCTCGTGAACCAGTTCGGTGGTGGCCAGCAGGTCGGCCCGCTTCCATTCAGAGGCCACGCGGATGGTGGCCTCGCGCATGAAGGCTTGTGGGTAAGCGAAGCTGATGTCCTGCTTGTAAAAGCCGGCCAGCACCACCTCACCGCCGGGCTTGAGCCGCCCGATCAGGGCGTTGATGATGGAAGCATCGCCACTGACGTCGTAGATGGCCGGATAGTCCTTGCGCTCGTCGTCCTTGGGGTCGATGACGCTGTAGCCCTCGCCGCCGGTACGCCGTTCGGCATGGGTTTCCCAGACCACCGGCGCTGGCGCGCCAGCGGCCACTGTCAGGCGAGCCAGTAAGCGGCCCATGATGCCGTGGCCAATGATGAGCGCCGGCGGTGCGGCAGGTTCCCGGGTGCCCCCCACGGCCACACTGTGATAAGCAGTGGCTGCCAGGGCGAGCAGGGTGGCCTTTTGTTCCAGGGCGGCCTGCACCTTGACCACACGGGCGCTGGCGGCCACCAGGCGGGATCCGGCGCCACCGAAGAGGTTGAAGACGCCTTCGAAGCTGTGCGAGCCTGGCACGAAGACCCGGTCGCCCACCGCCAGGCCTTCATTGCCCTCGGGGTGCATGTGCACGATGTGCCCGGTGGTCTCGTAGCCTGGCACCAGGGGGTAGCCCATGCCGGGGAAGGCGGGCATGCTGCCGTCCCAGAGCAGGCGCTCGGTGCCGGTGCTGATGCCGCTGTAATCAACTTCGACTTCAATCTGGCCGGGGCTCAGTTCGCGCAGTTCCAACGACTGCACCGACAACTGGCGCGGGCTTTGAAACACGATGGCAGAGGCTTTCATGACTGCATTCTTGAGTTGACATTGATATGTGTCAACTTAAATTGACGGATCGGACGAGAAACTAGGGTAAACACTTATTTTTTGGGGCTGAATTGGGGACTTGCTCAGGCTTTTCGGGCCAAGAGCAGGCTGCCGTGCAGGGGCACGGGGTTGGCGATGGTGCGAACCGACGCAAAGCCGGCTTGGCTGATCAGGGCGCTGAGCTGGGCCGCGGTACGCAGCCGACCCCGGCCCATGGCCAGCAGGTAAAAGTGAAAGTAGGCGTCGCTGCGGCTGGCCTGGCCACCGGGCTCGGCCATGGGCTCGGCCAGCAGCAGGTGACCACCCGAGGGCAAGGCAGCATGGATGGCGCGCAGCAGTTCGAGCACCGCTTCGTCGGCGTGGTCGTGAGCGACCCGCAGCAAGGTGATCAGGTCTGCCCCGGCCGGCAGGGGGTCGCTGCGAAAGCTGCCACCGTGGCAGGTGATGCGCTCGCTCAAACCAGCTTCGGCCACCCGCTGGCGTGCCAGCTCGGCCACCGGCGGCAGGTCCATCAGCATGAGCTGCAGTTGCGGTGCATGGCGCGCCAGGGCCATGACCCAGCTGCCGTGACCACCGCCAACGTCCAGCACCTTGCGGTGCTGGGCAAAGTCGTAGGCGACCAGCAGCTCCTCAATGAGAAAGCGCTGCGAGCGGCCCATGAGCTCGGAGTAACGGGCGCTTTGGCCAGCGTCGGCGCGGGCTTGGCTGAAGTCGCTCAGGCTGAGAGAAGTAGCGCCTGCCGGGGCGATCGCTGCTGGGCTTGCGTTGGGTGGCGTCAAAGCGGCCGTCCGGCCCTCCTCGGCAGCGCCGGTGGGGTAGGGCCAATAGGCATGCATGCCCGAATGCTCGGGGTGTTGCAGCAGGGCTAACGGGTCCCTCAAATCGGCGTAGAGCAGGGCGTTGTGTTCGATCATGGCCCGCAGGCCAGCGTGGGCCGCCACCGGGGTGCCCAGCGGGCCCAGGCCGTAGCGCGTGCCCCGCGCTTCAATCAGGCCCAGGCTGATGGCCGAGCCCAGCAGGCGCTGCAGCCCGTCTGCCGGCAGGCCGCTGCTGTGCTGCAGCTCAGCCAGGGTGGCTGGCTGCTCCAGCAGGCGCTCAAACCAACCCAGGCGCACACAGGCCAGCAGCACCTGGCTGTGCACAAAGCCGGCCATCACGTCAAACAGTTGCTGCGCCCGCCGACGCATGATCCAGCGCCCCACCGGGTTGAGCAGGGCCCAGCGGTAAAGGTCCGGGCTGCTCAGCCAGCGGTCGAGCCGGGCCAGCCAGCGTTCGCGCCAACTGGCGTCGGCGCTCATGACAGCCGCCGACACGCTCATGCCAGGCCAGGCTCCATGACGCCGCGGGCGATCTGCTCGCGTGCATGTTGGGGCAGCAGCCGCTCGGATTCGGCCAGCACCAGCTTTTGCATGGCCGTGCGGGCCGGGCAGGCCGGCACCGAGTCGATGGCCGCTTGCATGAGTTCGCGGAAGTAGTTGACCGCGCCGACCAGGCCGAGATCGGCCGCAGAGCTGGGCCGGCCGTGGTGGGCGTCTTGCCCCTGGGGCTTGCCGATGGCCAGGGCCTGGCCCATCACGTCGCGGATGTCGTCGGCGACCTGATAAGCCTCGCCCAGGCAGTCACCCAGGCGGCGCCAAGGCTGGGGGTCGACCCCGGCGGCAATCGCGCCGGCGCAGGTGGAGGCCACAAACAGGGCGCCAGTCTTGGCACGCTGGTACTGGCTCAGGGCCACCTTGGGCTCGCATTCCCAGGCTTGCCCGGCGACGATGCCCTCGGGCGCGCCGGTGCCCTCGCATACGATTTGCATCAGCGGTGCCAGCCTCTGGGGCCAGCGGGTGCCGGCCCAGGCCAGGGACTGGAAGGCCAAAATGATGAGCGCGTCGCCGGTCAGCAAGGCCAGCGGCTCACCGAACTGCTTGTGGACGGTAGGCAGGCCGCGGCGTATATCGGCGTCATCGAAGCAGGGCATGTCGTCGTGAACCAGCGAGGCGCAATGCAGCAATTCGATGCTGATCGCAGCGGCGCTGCTCAGGGCCTGTGCATCGTCGCCGCAGGCGGTGGCCACCGCCAGGCACAGCTGAGGCCGGATACGGGCGCCGCCCGGAAACACTGCGTGGCGCATGGCGGCCAGCAACCGAGGTGGTGAGCCGGCGGTCTGGACCCTGGAAAACTGTTGCTCGAGCGCTTGCTCGATGCGTTGGTTCATGCTCATCGGGTGCCTCCGGCGTCGTGATGTCACCGAAATGGGACATCCATAAGTGTCAATTTAACATGACACAAGGGCTTGTCAAGCCCGGATGACGCTTTGGTGCATCGTTCTGAGCGCTCGCTCCCCCGGTTCAGCCCGGTCCGGCACCCACCTGGTTACGGCGCCAAAGGGTGAGGATTTTCTGGCCGTCACGCTGGACCAGGGCCTGTTGGCGGATCTGCAGATCGTCCTGGCGCAACTGGCCGGCGATGCTGAAAAACGCTGAATTGATGCTGTGGCGGCTGGCGTCAAAGGCCAGCGGCGGGCTCAGAGCCGCGTTGGCCTGGTCCAGGGTCTGCCAGGGCTGGCGCTGCCTGGCTTGCACCATCGCGCGGGCCTGGCCCAGGGGCAAGCCCTTGAGGCTGGCGCTGATCAGTTCGGCGCTGGCGGTGTTGAGGTTGAGCGTGGTGCGTCGGGGCAGCAGGCTGACATGGGGTGTCAGCCGCTCGATCTGGGCCGGGCTCAGGCCAATCCAGACGAGTTGATCGACTTGCTGCGGCATGAAGGGCGCCGACCGGCCGTCGGGCAGGCCCGTCTTGGCCGCCGCCTGGCGCAGACCCTGGGCGAGCTGGCGGGCCAATTGCGGCGGCAGATCAATGAGATCGAACAGGCGTTCGGCCATCTCGACATCGGGCTCGGACACCTTGCCTTCAAGCACCAGATTGCGCAGGTTCAAGCGCGCCTGCATGTCTTCGATGCGGCCCGAGAGAAACACCCCGTTGAGATCGGCCAGGCCACTGGCATTGGCGTCGCTGGCCAAAAAGCTCGACAAGCGGGCCTCCTGCAGCGGCAGCGCCCAGGGCTCGCCCAGGTGATCGCTGCCGCCGCTGCGGCCATCCTCGCGCAAGATCAGGCAGGCCCAGTCGAGCGCGCCTTGCAAGATCCACTGCGTCTGCTGGCGCTGCCGCTCATGTCGCTCGACCTCGCTGAGCCGCCATTGCTGGGCCAGGGCCGCAGCGGCCAGGCTGGCGACCAGGCTGACGGTCAGCATGGCGCTGATCAGCGCCGCCCCGGTCTGCGGCCAGCGTTTGTAGCCCTTGCTTGTCCTGTTCATGGTCTGGGGCCTGCAGGGCTCAGGCTGTCGTAGGGGCGGGACCAGTCCTGCACCAAGGTGCCGCTGACGGCCTGCTCGCGGCTAAGCCGCAGCAGCAGGCGCACACCGTCGGGCACGCCCGCAGCTTGGCCTGACGCGGGAGGCGTTTGCCCCGTCTTCTGATCGTCGGCCGACAGGGGATTGCTCCAGCTGTTGTTGCGAAAGTAGCGCAACTGCCAGCCCTCGATGCCGTAGATCGCCACTTCCCGCGCAATGTCGTCCTGACTGGGGTTGCGGGCCCAGCGCTGGGCCTGGGCCCAGGCCTGATTCAAAGCCTCGCGCTGACTCAGTGGCGGCGATTGCCAACGCACCCAGCTGCCGCGGCCCTGGTGCTGGTCAGCGATCACCCGGCGGCTCCAGGCCACCACCCGCAGGGGCTGCTCGGGCAGGCTGCGGTCGACGCGGGTGATGCGCAGCACCAGGCCGTCAAAGTCCATAGGCGGTATGCCTTCGGTATCGACCATGGCTTGCAAGTCGGCGTTCCATTGCGCCAGCCCGGTTTGCAGCCGCGAAACCTGGACGGTCTGCTCCTGCACCTGAGCGCGGGTGCGCAGCAGCACGTCCAAGCCGCGCCAGCCCACCAGCGCCAGCACCGACATCACGGCGATGGCGACCAGGAGCTCGATCAGGGTGAAGCCGCGTACGCGCTGCATGCTCAAAGGTTGCCCATCACCGCCACCAGGCTGAGCAGGGGCCGCTGGTCCGGGCTGCGCACCCGGGCCTCGACCCGGCGGAAGTTGGGGTTGGGCGTGGCACTGACCACCAGGCTGCCCTGCAGAGTCTGCCCGCCTTGTTCGCAGTCAAAGTCGCCCTGTCCGATAGCCGGCAATTGACGGCTCAGACGCAGGCGTACCAGCTCGTTTTCGGCGCACAGCTGCGCCAGCAACTGCTCGCTCTGGCGCTGCGCGTTTTGCACCAGCGCCCCGCTCGAACGCAGGCCAGCGGCCAGCGCCACCGCCACGATGGCCAGCGCCACCAGCACTTCGACCAGGGTGAAGCCGTGGGAG
>JBILDR010000054.1:0-18041 GCA_044352515.1 Polaromonas sp. | reverse complement strand
CGGGCCCGCACCACTTGCCGGTTTCCTCGAGCAGGTTCATGGCATACAGCCACTCATTGGACGTGAGCTTGACCTCCTTGGCGAAGGAGTGCAAGTGGCGGATGAAGGACAGCATGATCTCGCGCAGGCGAGGATCCGGGGTGGCTTCATAGCGCTTGAGCACCTCCTGGGTGATCAGGTCGGTAGCGTCGTAGCGGCTCTTGAGACCGCTTTCGGTCGGTGCGTTCATGTCGATCTCTCCTGGTGGGATGTAATAAGTAAGAAAAGAGTACCAACAGAGCAAGGCCCCGCATGGCAACACCTGCCCAATGTAGCGGCTTTCAGACTGAGCGTACAGAGCAATAGCGCTGTACGGTCCATCGCCAGATGCGAAGCCCACGCAGACAACAGGACAGCAGGGCTACGGGATTGCCCTGATCAGCGCCAACGCCGGCGCCCGAATAATCGCCCCAACGCCACGCCGCTCCGGCTGGCGATACTCAGGAGACAAGCATGCAAAAGCGCCCCTTTCTCAAAGCACTGGGCTCATCGGTGGCCTTGGCCGCCCTGCCCACACTGACACGGGCCCAGGGCCAGCCCATCCGCGTGGGCAGCACCATGTCGATGACGGGCCCGCTGGCGGCCACCGCCATCATCCACAAGATCTCGACCGAGATCTTCATCGAAAACCTCAACAAGCGCGGTGGCCTGCTGGGCCGGCCCATCGAATGGCTGATGAAGGACGACCAGTCCAAGCCCGACCTGGCCCGTACCCAATACGAGCAGCTGGTCACGGTCGACAAGGTGGACCTGCTGATGGGCCCCTATGCCACCGCCAACTCCCTGGCCGCCATGGGCGTGGCCCAGCGTTACAGCAAGTTCATCATCACCAATTCCTTCGGTGTTCCCTCGCTGGCCAAGTACGAGATGCACTTTCCGGCCTATGCGATGGGCCACGAGCCGGGCACCACATCGCCCACCACCCTGCTCGACGCCTTCCAGGCCAATGGCCTGAAGCCGCAGACGGTGGCCCTGGTGACCAGCAAATTCCCCTCGGTGGCCTTCATGTCGGTCGGCGCGCGCGACGTATTTCGCAAGCGGGGCATGCGCGAATTGCTATGGCTGGAGTGGGAATTTGGCAACCGCGACTTCGGCTCGATCGCCGCACGCATCAAAGACGCCAACCCCGACTTCCTCTGGGTCGGCTCCATTGGCCCCGAGAGTATCCAGCTGCTCGAAGCCCTGTCCAAGATCGACTACCGGCCCAAGCTGCACTTTCACCTCTACCCCACGCCCGGCCCAATGTCGCAGTCGCCGCTGGGTGCCAACGCGCTGTCCTTCACCACCTTCGAGCAGCACGCGCCCTTTACCAGCAACCCGACTTATGCCGATGTCTTCAAGACCTTCAACGACCGCGCCGCCAAAGCCAACCTGCCCGATACCGCTTTCGAGCTGCAGGCGGCCAATGCCTATGCCGGCTGGCAGGTGCTCGAAGCTGGCGTCAAAGGCACCAACAGCCTAGACGACAAGCGCATCGCAGAATGGCTGCGCAAAAACCGGGTCGACACCATCGTCGGACGCCTGCGCTTTGACGGCCCCAACAACTATGGCGACGATATGAACAGGGTCAAACAGATCCAAAACGGCAAGTGGATCGTGGTCCATCCCAAGGAGTCCGCTTTCCCCGGCGCCAAGCTGCAAGGCTAAGCACAAACTGCGGCACCCAAGCCGGCAAGGTCCTAAGGCCTTGCCGGCTTTTTCTTTTCAGGCGCAGAACCCTCAGCCTTTGTCGGTCGGCGCTCCATCCGTTCGCACCCGAAATTCGAACACATCGGAGCGGTTGTAGTGGCCGGCAAAATCCATGGCCACCTTGCGCAGCACGATCTCATTGAGATCGACAGACGCATAGACGATGCCCTCGCCGGCCAGGGGTGCGGTCAAGACCTGCCCCGACGGGCCGATCACCGAAGCATGGCCCTGACCCTTGAGCGCCGCCATAAAGCCCCGCTCTGCCTCGCCAGCCTGGTAGACCTCGATCGCCTCCTGCGTGAGCACCCCGGTTGAATTGACCACAAAGCAGCCCATGCTGACCGCCAGCCCACGCGTGATGGTCGGGATCACATCAGCCAGGCTGACGGTGGGCGAAACAAAGGCCGGCCAGGAAGCCACATGCACCAAGGGGTATTGCGAGAGCAGCGCGTAGGCCGCCAGCGGGTTGCCGTTCTCGCCGCAGACCAAGCCGCTGATACGACCGAAGGGGGTCTCAAAGGTGCTCAAGGTATCGCCGTGACCGCCGGTATGTACCAGCTTCTCGGCCAGGGTCGGCATGAGTTTGCGGTGCTTGCCCAGCAGCTGACCGTCTGGCCCAATAAAGAGCTGGGTGTTAAACAGGGTGCCGGTGGTGCCCGCCCGCTTTTCGCACACCCCCACCACCGCGGTGATGCCCGCATCGCTGCAGGCCTGGGCCAGTGCATCGGTATCGGCGCTAGGGATGACCACCGCGTTTTGAAACAACTGGCGCGATAGGCCCAAGCTGATCTTGTCGGTGGCCGGCCGCACAGTAAACCAGCAGGGATGGGCCGGTATGAAGCCTTCCGGAAAGGCAATCAGGTCGGCCCCCTTGGCGCCCGCCTCGGCAATCAAGGCACAGGCTTTGGCCACCGTGGCCGTCCGATCCAAATGGACCGAGGAGGCCTGCACGGCGGCCAGGGTGATCTGCGGCAGGATATCGCTCATGAATGACTTCCTTGTCAAAGGGGTGGGCCTATAGCAGGCTTGCCAGCTGCTGACGATACATGAAGCCAAGGGCGCTGCGCTGGATCGCACGGGCCCATAGGCAATCGTTCCGGGGGGCCGGCGCATGAGTCCTCTGCGCAGCGGGCGGAGCCCTTGAAAGACCAGAGGGCGTGCGGGTGGGCGCTGCGCGGCGAGGTTAAGGAGGAGCCGAGGCGGGGAACCGAGCGGCGCAGTGCCCACCCGTGAGCACTGCTTCGATGCGCTCTGAACATTGCTGCGCTTGTCCATAGGCCGCCACATTGGCCCTGCCCAGAGCTATTCGTACAAGGACTAGGGAAGCGTCCGCCGCATCGGGCCTGGCTCCGCGGCTGTCCCCCGCCTCGGCTCCTCCTTGATGCCGCTGCGCCAGGCCCGACGCACCGGCCGTGGGTTAACGCTGCGAAGGCTGCAGACTGCGGCCAAACCCGGGCGGCTGAATTTTCTAAGCAGAGGGTGCGGCGTTGGTGCCACCCGAGGGCGTGCGGGTGGGCGCTGCGAAGCGAGGTTAAGGAGGAGCCGAGGCGCTAGCCGAGGCGGGGGACACGAGCGGCGCAGTGCCCACCCGTGAGCACTGCTTCGATGCGCTCTGAACATTGCTGCGCCTGATCAGGCGCCGCATCGCGCCGAGGGCGGCGCTCCCACAAGGACAGCGGCATCGCCACGAGGGCACAGTTCCCACGAAGACAGCCGCATCGCGCCGAGGGCGGCGCTCCCACAAATGCAGCGGAATCGCCACGAAGGCACAGTTCCCACAAAGACAGCCGCATCGCCGCGAGGACGCGGCATTTGTGAGCACGTCCCCTCTACGGCTCCTCCTGCCCCAACAAACCCAGTACATGCTCAGCAAAGGCATGGGCAATCACCGGCAGTTGACGCTTGGCCAGGCGGGCCATCAGGATGTGGCCGAGCGGGAATCCTCTGTCCTCAATTTCGCGGGTGAGCAGCTGCCCGCCGTCGGTGACTGCGCCGCTTTCAAACTGAAAAGTCACCGCCTCCTGGTGATACAGGCAGCCGCGCAGCAGCTCAAAGCTGTTGCTCTCCACCATGGGTTTGAGGTCGATGGAGCGGCGCAGCAAAAAACGCTCGAGCATCTGCCGACCGGCGGTATCGCGGTTGGGCAGGGCCAGCGGATAGGCAGCGCAGTCGGCCAGACGAATGGCCGGGCCCTGCTGCGCCAGCGGGTGGTCTTTGTGCATCACTGCTAAAAGCTTCTGGTCATGAAACACGATGGGGTGCAGATCAGGCTCAGAGTCGAGGTTGAAGACCAAAATCAAATCCGTCTCCATCGCCCGCAAGGCGCTCAGGGCCTGCACATGGTCGCCCACCTGCACCCGAAACTCGACCAGCGGATGCTGCCTGCGAAACGATGAGATGGCCTGCGGCACGAAGCTCGGCGCCAGACCCTGGCTGCAGATCAACTTGACGGTGCCGCGGCGCAGGCCCTTGAGCTCCTCAATGTTCGAGCGCACCTGCTCGAGCTCGGCTTGGCGGGTGCGCACATAGGTGATGAACATCTCGCCAGCGGCGGTCAGCCGCATGCCGCGCGGCAGCCGCTCGAACAAGGGCGCATCGAGCTCCTGCTCGATGTCCTGTAAGCGCCGGTTGACCGCCGAAGGCGCCACGTGCAGGCGCTCGGCCGCGGCCCGGATCGAGCCCGAACGGGCGATCTCGTCGATGTAGCGCAGAAATCTCAAATGGTTCATAAAAGCCGACCCATGCAGGATTGATGCCAAAAAAGCAACGCAACACCCGTTATTCGGCATCTTCAGACAACGCACTCTGGCATCAGGGCTGCTTAAGTGCATGCCATGAAAGCCCCCAAAGCCTCCCAGCGCACCAAAGCCAGGCAGAACACGCCCGCAAACGCGCGGACTGCACCAACCAGGGGCATCAAGGGCGCTGATGCAGGCTGGCAAGCCAAAGCTGAGGGAGTCAGCCTGCTGCGTCCGACCCGCAAACCCAAGCCGGTGTGGCTGCAGGCGCGCCCGCAAAAGCTGGAGATCGACCTGCAGCGCAGCGCGTTGGTGGTGGTGGATATGCAAAACGATTTTTGCCACAGCGAAGGCTGGTTCGGCCAAAAAGGCGTGAGCATGCGCGCCACCCGCAAGCCCATCCCCATGCTGCAAAAGCTGCTGCCGCTGTGGCGCGCCGCCGGCGGTCGGGTGGTCTGGCTGAACTGGGGTGTGCGCCCCGACCGGCTCAACCTGCCAGACGGTGTGCTGTTCAAGGCCAAGGTGGACGCCCAGGGCCAACTCAGCGGCGTCGGCTATGCCGAATCTTCGCCGCTGGATCGAGGCCCCAGCCTGGTGCCCGGCCACTGGGGCGCGCAGGTGGTCGACGAGCTGCCGGTGGCCGCCACCGACATCACCGTGTTCAAGCACCGCCTGAGCGGCTTTTACGACAACGAGCTCGACAGCCTGTTGCGCCAGCAAGGCATCCAGACCTTGCTGTTTGCCGGCATCAACACCGACCGCTGCGTCTTCTCCAGCCTGCAAGACGCCGGCTTTCTGGGCTACGACTGCGTCTTGTTAGATGACGCCTGCGCTACCCCCTCCCCGGCTTATGTCAGCCGGGCCATCTTGTTTCTGGTCGAAAAGCTGCACGGCTTTGTCGCCAGCGCCCAGGCCCTCACCGTTTCATTGACCCCCCAAGGAGCTCGCTCATGACTGCTGCAAACCCTGTGTTTTCCCTGCGCCGACTCGTCAGCCTGTGCAGCGCCGGCGCCCTGCTGAGCCTGGCCTGCGCCAGCGCCTCGGCACAAGCGCCGACCAAGATCAAGTTCACCCTGGACTGGAAGATTCAGGGCGTGCACGCCTGGTTCTACTGGGCCAAGGACAAGGGCCTGTTCAAGGCCGAGGGCCTGGATGTAGAAATCGACCAAGGCAACGGTTCGGCCGCAGCCGTCACACGCGTGATGTCAGGCACTTACCAGGCCGGCATAGGCGACATGAACGCCATCATCCAGAACGCCTCGCTCAAGCCAGGCGAGGCGCCGGTGATGGTTTATATGGTTTACAACCGCGCACCGTTTGCACTGATCACCAAGGCCGGCAGCGACATCAAAACACTCAAGGACCTCGAAGGCAAGACCCTGGGCTCGCCCGCCGGCAGTGCGGCCTTGGCCATCTTCCCGGCCCTGGCCAAGAAAAACGGCCTAGACGAAAAGAAGATCAACTGGATCAATATGGCGCCCAACCTGCAAGAGCAGATGATGCTGCAGGGCCAGGTCGCCGCCTCGGCGGTGTTCTCTGCCACCAGCTACATGAACCTGGTGTCGCAAAACGTCGACCCCGACAAGGACATCCGCTGGATCTTCTACAACGACCACGGCCTGGACCTCTACAGCAACGGTGTGCTGGTCTCGAGCAAGCTGCTCAAAGAAAACCCAAAGGCCGTCAGCAGCCTGGTCAAGGCGATCAACACCGCCTTCAAAGAGTGCGTGGCCCGCGTCGACGCCTGCATCGACAACCTGGCGGTCAACGAGCCTTTGATCAACAAGGACATCGAAAAGCGCCGGCTGAACTATGTGCTCAAGAGCTCGGTGCTGACCCCTGAGGCGGCCGAGTTGGGCCTGGGCGATATCAAGGACGCGCGCATGAGCAATGCCATTGCGCAGATCGCGCAAAGCTACGGCCTGCAGCGCCTGCCTGCGGTCAGTGAGGTGTTCAGCCGCGCGGCCCTGCCGCCGAAGGCCGATCGCATGATCAAGATGGCTGGCAACTGAGCTGCGCATGAGCGCGACCGAGCCCACCATGACCGAGCCCTGGTTCATCTGCAACGCCCGCCTGCCTGGCCGCGCCGGCTTGTGGCGCATCGGCATCGCCGGTGCGCACATTGCCAGCGTGCAGCCCCAGGACGACGCCGGCGCGCGCGACCTGGGCCCGGCCTGGGACGCGGCCGGCCGCCTGGTCTCGCCCGGCTTTGTCGACCCCCACCTGCACCTGGACAAATGCCTGACCAGCCGCCGCAGCCCGGGCACCGCCCGCAATCTGGATGAGGCCATCCGGGCGGTGCGCGCGATCAAGGCAGGCTTTACCGTGGCCGATGTGGCCGAGCGCGGCCGGCGCGCCCTGCGCATGGGCGTGCAGCACGGCACGGTCTGGGCGCGCAGCAACTGCGAGGTCGACCGCTCGGCCGGCTTTCGCGCCTTGGAAGGTTTGCAGCAGGCCAGCCGCGAGATGGCCGCGCAAGTCGAGCTGCAGCTGATCGCCTTCCCGCAGGAGGGCTGGTTCGACACCCCAGGCACCCTCGAAGACGGCGCCGGCGAGTTTGTGGCCCAGTCGCTCAGCCGGGGCGTCAAGGTGATCGGCGGCAATGTCAATGGCGCGCTCTGGCCGTCCAAGCCGCAGGACCAGGTCGATGCCACTTTTGCCCTGGCGCTGATCCATGACTGCGACATCGACTACCACCTGGACAACGCAGACGTCCCCCATGCCTTCACCCTGCCCTATGTGGCCGACAAGGTCATCGCCCAGGGCTGGCAAGGCCGGGTGGCGGTCTCGCACATTGCCTCGCTGGCCCAGGTCAGCGACGCACAAGCGGCGCAAACCATAGAGCGGGTGCGCGAGGCCGACATCAGCGTCTGCGTGCTGCCCACCCGCATCCGCCTGACGCGGGTGATGGAGCTGATGGAAGCTGGCGTGAATGTGGCCTGCGGCACCGACAACCTGCGCGACCCCTTCGTGCGCTTTGGCGACGCCGACCCGCTCAAAGCCTTGCTGCTGCTGGCCCAACTGAGCTTCAGCCTGAGCGACGCCGCGCTGGAGCGCCTGTGGGCCACCGCCACCACCAACGCCGCGCGCATGCTGCGCCTGCAGAACTACGGCCTGGCCCCAGGCTGCGCCGCCGACCTGATGGTGATTGACGCGCACAGCGCCGCACAAGCCATCCTTGAGCAGTCACCGCGCCTGGCCGTTTTCAAAGCTGGCGTGCAGGTGGCCGGCCCGCTCGCCCTTCACTGATTTTCCTCAACCCACCTTGGAGACCCCACCATGAAACGCACCTTCTGGACCCTGTGCCTGTCGGCCCTGCTGCTGCCCTCGGCAGCGCTGGCCCAAACCAAGATCAAGTTCGTCCTGAACTGGAAATACCAGGGCCCGCAGGCCTGGTTCTTTGTGGCCCAGGACAAGGGCTACTTCAAGGCCGAGGGCCTGGACGTGGAAATCGACCAAGGCGAAGGCTCGGCCGCCCCGGTGGGCAAGGTCGCCACCGGCGCCTACACCGCCGGCTTTGGCGACATCAATGCGCTGATCGATCTGGCGGCCAAGCGCGGCAACGAGGCGCCCATTGCCGTGTCCATGCTCTACAACACCCCGCCGTTTACCATCGTGGTCAAGGCCGACAGCCCCATCCGCACGCCCAAGGACCTGGAAGGCAAGACCATAGGCGGCCCCGGCAACGACGGCGCGCTCAAGCTTTTTCCGGCCTTTGCCAAGGCCGCAAAGATCGACGCCGCCAAAGTCAACGTGACGAACATGGCGCCCAATCTGCGCGAGCAAATGCTCATGCGCGGCCAGGTGGATGCAGCCTTTGGCTTCATCAACACCATCTGGTTCAGCGCCAAACTCACCGGCGTCGACCCCGACAAGCAGCTGCGCTTTATCAAGTACGTGGACCACGGCATGGACCTGTACTCCAACACCATCATGTTCTCGCGCAACTTTGCCCGCGAGAACCCGGCTGCTGTGCGCGGCTTTCTCAAGGCACTCAACAAGGCCCTCAACGAGGTGGTGGCCAACCCCGAAATGGGCATGGACGCGGTCATGAAACGCGAGCCGCTGCTCAACCGCGCGGTGGAAAAGGAACGCTTGATGGCCACCATCGCACAAGAAATGAGTCATCCGGAAATCGCCCGCATCGGCCTGGGCGATGTGGACGACAACCGCCTCAAACGCGCCATTGGCATCGTGGTCGAGTCGGCCCAACTGCCCCGCACGCCAGGCAACAACGAAATCTTTGACCGCAGCTTCCTGCCAGCCCGCGCCGAGCGCGCCTCCAAGCTCTAAAAGCTCCGAACACAGCCCCACCATGAAGCTCGAACTCCAAGACAAAGTCGTCATCATTACCGGTCCGGCCAAGGGCATGGGCCAAGCCATCAGCCTGGCCTTTGCCGAACAAGGCGCCAAGCTGGTGCTCACCGGCCGCGACACCGCAGCCATTGAGGAAGTGGCCACCAAAACCCGCGCCATGGGCATCGCGACCCAAGTTGTGCGCTGCGACTTGACCGACCCGGCCCAGACCGAGGCCATGGGCCAGGCGGCGCTGGCCGCCTACGGCCGCATCGACATCCTCGTCAACGTGGCCGGCGGCTCAGGGCCGATCGGCAAAACCGGCTGGGAGACCAGCCATGCCGAATTCCAGGAGATCGTCGAACTCAATATGACCGGCTGCTTCAACACCATGCATGCGGTGCTGCCGTCCATGATTGCGCAGCGCTACGGCAAGGTGGTCAATGTGGGCGGTACTTTCGGGATGCGCGGTCGCGCCGGGCGCATGGCGTATTCGGCCTCCAAATGGGGCTTGCGCGGCATCACCAAGAGCTTTGCGCTGGAGGCAGGGCCACACAACATCAACATCAACTGCGTCGCTCCCGGCATGGTCGACGGCCCGCGCTTTCGCGAGAAGGTCTGCGCCAACATGGCCGAAAAGCTGGGCATCAGCCTGGAAGAAGCCATGACCCGCCACGCGGCCGACTACGCACTGCGCCGGGTCTCCACCGACACCGATGTCGCCAATGCCTGTCTGTTTCTGGCCAGCGATGTCTCGCGCCAGATCACCGGCGTTGACCTGCCGGTCGACGGCGGCTGGGCCATGCTCTGAAAGAAAAAACACATGTCATACGCCCCTAAAGAAGTCGATCTGGTCATACGCGGCGCCCAGGTGGTCTCGCCCGAGCAGATCATCCCGGCCAGCGTCGCCATTGCCGGCGAGCGCATCGTGGCCGTCGGCCATGACGACTGCATGCCGCCCGCACGCCAGGAGATGCGCGCCGATGGCCTGTATCTGCTGCCTGGCGCCATCGACAGCCATGTGCACTTTCGCGACCCCGGCTACCCGCACAAGGAAACCTGGAAGACCGGCTCAGCGGCTGCGGCCTGCGGCGGCGTGACCACCGTCTTCGAGATGCCCAACACCAACCCGCCCACCGGCACCCTCGAAGCCCTGGCGCTCAAGCTCAAGGCGGCCGAGTCCTCCTATGTGGACTATGGCATCCACGGCCTACTGGGTGACGACAGCATCGCCAACCTCGAGCAATTGCTTGAAGGCGGTGTGAGCAGCTTCAAGGCCTTTGTCGGCAACACCTTCGGCAACCTGCCCGCGCCCAGCGACGGCGCCCTGCTCGAAGGCTTTGAGATCCTGGCGCCCTTGGGCATACGCACCGTGGTGCATGCGGAGAACTCGTCCATCATGGCGCGCCGCCAGGGCCAATTGCAGGCCGCTGGCCGCATCGATCCACTGGCCCACCTGGACGCCCGGCCGGCGGTGGCCGAAATCGAGGCCATAGGCCGGGTGCTGACTCTGGCCGAGTGGACGGGGGCTCGGGTGCACATTGCCCACCACAGCGCCGCCGACTCGCTGTTTTTGCTGCGCCAGGCCAAGGCCCGCGGGGTCGACGTCACCGCCGAAACCTGCCCCCAGTACATGTTGCTCAACACCGAGCACATGCGCAAGCTCGCCGGCGTGATGCGGGTCAACCCACCGATTCGCGAGCCGCGCCACAACCAGCCCCTGTGGGACGCGCTGGTCGAAGGCGTGCTCGACATGATCGCCACCGACCACGCGCCGCACACGCCCGAGGAAAAGACGCGCGAGAGCATCTGGGAGTGCGACTGCGGCTTCCCCGGCGTCGAGACGCAAATGCCCTTGATGCTCACCGAAATCAACAAGGGCCGCGCCAGCCTCATGGACTACGTCAAGTGGAGCTCGGTCAACCCGGCCAAAGCCTGGGGCCTGTATGGCACCAAGGGCGTGATTGCCGTCGGTGCCCATGCCGACATTGCCTTTGTGGACATGGCCCGCGCGGGCACCCTGTCGCAGGGCAAGCTGCAAAGCATCAGCAAGATCTCGCCCTGGCATGGCCGTAGCGTCCAGGGCTACCCGATCCACACGCTGCTGCGCGGGCGCTTCGTGATGCGCGACGGCCAGTTGGTCAGCGATGCCGCCGGCTGGGGCCGCAACATCAAGTCCGTCCAGAAGATGCCTGCCCCCAAGCCGCGCAATATGCAGCACTACAGCCGGGCCATCGTCAAAACCAGCGCCCACGAAAGCCAGCCATGAGCACGCCGCTGATTGAACTGTCGAGCGTGCGCCTGCAGTACGCCAATGGCACGGTGGCCCTGGAAAGCACCGACCTGAGCATAGACCAGGGTGACTTTGTCGCCCTGGTCGGACCCAGCGGCTGCGGCAAGTCCACCATCCTCAAACTGGTGGCCGGCCTTTTGCGGCCCAGCGCGGGCGCGGTGGTGGTCGGCGGGCGCGAGGTGGGCGCAGCCGGCCAGCGCGATGCCTTTGCCTCGGGCATACGCCTGGGTCTGGCGTTTCAGAACCCGACCATGCTGCCCTGGCTGAGCATCCGCGATAACGTCATGATCCCGCTCAAGATCGTCGAGCCCTTCAGGCAAGACTATGCGCGCAAGAAAAAAGGCGAGTTTGCCGACCGCGCCGATGCGCTGCTGGCCCAGGTCGGGCTCAAGGGCTTTGCCGACAAGCGGCCCTGGCAGCTTTCGGGCGGCATGCTGCAGCGGGCCTCGCTGTGCCGCGCGCTGATCCACGAGCCGCAGCTGCTGCTGCTTGACGAGCCCTTTGGCGCGCTCGACCAGTTCACCCGCGAGGAGCTGTGGGCCATCATGCAAGAGCTGTGGATCAAGACCCGGCCCACCGTGCTGCTGGTCACCCATGACCTGCGCGAGTCGGCTTATCTGGCCACCCGCATTTGCGTCATGTCGTCTCGGCCCGGCCGCATCATCGAAGACTGCCCGGTGCCTTTCGAGCGGCCGCGTACCGTGGCTAAGAGCTACGCGCCCGAGTTCAGCGAACTGGTCCAACAACTGCGCATGCGCATCGCGCACGCCCGCTCCGAAGGAGTCACCGCATGAGCAAGCTCTCCCCCCAAGCCCAGCAGAACCTGCTGAGCGTGATGGCCTTGGTCGGTTTTTTTGCACTTTGGGAGCTGGCCTGCATCGCCTTCAATATCTCCAGCCTGATCCTGCCCAAGCCCAGCCAGATCGCCACGGTGCTGATCACCAAGATGCCGCTGCTGTGGCCACACACCGCGCAGACGCTCTACACCACCTTGGTCGGCTTTGGCATTGGCGTGGCGGTCGGCATTGTGCTGGGCATGCTGATTGGCTCGTCCAAGCTGGCCTACAACGTGGCCTATCCACTGCTGGTGGGTTTTTCCAGCATTCCCAAGGTGGCGGTGGTGCCGATCTTCGTGGTCTGGTTCGGCGCTGGCACGGTGCCGGCCATCCTGACCTCGGCGGTGATCAGCATCTTCCCGGTGGTGGTCAATGTGGCCACGGGCCTTGCCTCGACCGAGCCCGAGCTCGAAGACGTGCTCAAGGTGCTGGGCGCGAGCAAGCGCGACGTGCTGTGGAACGTGGGCCTGCCGCGCGCCCTGCCCTACCTGTTTGCCTCGCTCAAGATCGCCATCACCCTGGCCTTTGTCGGCACCGTGCTGTCCGAAACCGTCGCGGCCAACCGCGGCATCGGCAACGTGATGATGATCGCCAGCGGCAACTTTGACGTGCCCATGGTCTTTGCCGGCCTCTTTATTCTGGCTGGCCTGGGCATCTCTCTGTATGCCGTCTCGTCCTTGATCGAGCGGCGCATGACCGGCTGGAGCCAGCGCAAATCTGAAATGGCCATGGTCTGAACCCAGACCTGCCCCCTACCTGTACACACCATGAACTCCCTGATCGCCATTGACGTGGCCGGCCATCGCCTGCTCGCCCGCACCCATCCGCAAGCCCCGAAAACCGTGGCAGCCTTTCTCAAGCTGCTGCCCTACCGCCAGAAGTTCATTCACGTGCGCTGGAGCGGCGAAGGCGTGTGGGTGCCGCTGGGCGAGTGGTCGCTGGGCGTGGATTTTGAAAACCACACCAGCCACCCTTCGGTGGGCGACATCCTGTTCTACCCCGGCGGCTACAGCGAGACCGAAATCATCATGGCCTACGGGCCCTGCAGCTTTTCCAGCAAGCTGGGCCAATTGGCCGGCAACCACTTCCTGACCGTGGTCGACGGCCGCGAGCAACTGCCCGAAATTGGCCGCAAGGTGCTCTGGGAAGGCGCGCAGGAAGTGGTGTTCTCGCTGGCCTGAGCCCGCCTTGGGGCCGGTCGGGCCAGCCCGGTTCGATGCGATGATAGGAGCCCCGCGCGGCTGCTCAACCGGCAGGTGGCGGTCAGTCTGGAGTTGCATATGGATGAGGTCTACCTGATCGGCGTGTCCTGCACGCCCTTTGGCAAGCAGCCCGAAGCGAGTTTCAAGGACCTGAGTCGACAGGCCTATCTGGAGGTGCTGGCCGACGCCGGGCTGGACAGCGGCGAGCAAATCGAGCAAGCCTGGTTCGGCAATTGCGGCATGGGCACCTTCGGCCAGCGCAACATCCGCGGCCAGGTCTGCTTTACCCCGCTGGTGAAAGAGCGCCTGTTTCCCGAGCGGGTGCCCATGATCAATGTGGAAGGCGGCTGCGCCACCGCCTCGATGGCGCTGCACGGTGCGGTGAAAGACATCTTGTCGGGCCAGAGCGAGCTTTCGCTGGCCATCGGGGTCGAAAAAACCTTCTACCCCGGCGATGCGGCCAAGACCCAGGAGATCTTTGAAGGCGGCATCGACCAGCTCGACCCGCAGGAATGGATGGACTATTACCGCCGTGCCGGTGAGGTCTCGGGCAAGCCTTTTGTCCCCGGCGGCGGCACCGTCTTCATGGACACCTATGCGATGCAGGCAGCCCACCACATGAAGACCTGGGGCACCACCCGCGAACAAATTGCCTTCGCCTCTTCCAAGAACCACGCCATGGGCGCGCTCAATCCCAAGGCCCAGTACCGCTTCACCCTCACGCCCGAGCAGGTGCTGGCCGACCGCGAGATCAGCTGGCCGCTGACGCGCTCCATGTGCGCCCCGATTGGCGACGGCGCGGCCGCCGCCCTGGTCTGCTCAGGCCGCTTCCTCAAAACCCAGCCTCAGGCGGTGCAGGAGCGGGCGGTGCGGGTACTGGCCAGCGTGCTCACTGGCGGCAAATACCGGGATCTGAGCGAGCCCGGCCTGTCGCAGGAGGCGGCGCGGCGCGCCTACGCGCGCGCCGGCATCACGCCAGCGCAGATTGATCTGGCCGAGGTGCATGACGCCACCTCGTTTTGCGAGATCTACCAGGTCGAGATGCTGGGTCTGTGCGAGCGCGGCCAGGGCGGCGCCTTCGTGGCCAGCGGCGCTACCGCCTTAGGCGGACAGGTGCCGGTCAACCTCTCGGGCGGCCTGGTCTCCAAGGGCCACCCGGTCGGGGCCACCGGCCTGTCAATGATCTATGAGCTCAGCGAGCAGCTGCGCGGCAACTGCGGACCGCGCCAGGCCCAAGGCGCCGACATTGCCGTGGCTGAAAACGGGGGCGGCGTGATCGGCTTTGACGAGGCAGCCTGTTCCATGACAGTATTGCAACGAAGCAGGTTTTAATGCTGCGGGCCAGAAACAGCGTCTTAAACTCGATCGCTAGCAAGGACATTTGCTCCTTGAGTCGGATGCGCGATGAATGTCCTGTTGGTAGAAGATGAGAACCGCATCGCCACCTTTGTGGCTCAGGGCTTCGCGGCCGCCGGGCACAGCGTCACCCATGCGGGAGACGGCGCAAAGGCCCTGGAACAACTGGCCGGCGGTGGCCACGACATCATGATTTTGGACCTGATGCTGCCGGTCAAGGACGGCGTCGAGGTGCTGCGCCATGTCCGCGCTGGCGGACACACCATGCCTGTGCTGATCCTCAGTGCCACAGTCGAACTTGAAGACCGGCTCAAGGGCTTCGAGCTCGGCGCGGACGACTATGTGCCCAAGCCGTTTTACATCGAGGAGCTGATCGCCCGCGCGCAACTGCTGGTGGCGCGGCGCGGCGGCGCGACCGAAGCCAGCTTGCAAGCCGGCGGCATCAAGCTCGACCGGCTCAAGCGCGAGGTGTCCTGGCGCGATGGTTCGGTCGTCCTGAGCTCGCGCGAATACCGCCTGCTCGAGTTGCTGATGCGCTCGCCCGGTCATCTTTTTTCACGGCAACAGATCCTGCAGCAGGTCTGGGACATCAATTTCGACCCCCAAACCAATGTGGTCGACGTCTGCATCCAGCGCATGAAGCGCAAGATCGAAGCGGCCGACGGCGCCCATGGCGTGCTCATCGAGTCCGTCCGGGGCGTGGGCTACCGGCTGAAGGTACAGCTCGCCGATGGTTAGGTCCTTCAAGCTGCGGCTGCTGGTCTACCTGTTCATAGGAACCAGCGTGGTGATCTTCGCCAACCGCTTGCTGGCCCAGCATTTCCTGAGCGAACAACTCAAAGAGCGACTACAGCTTGAGCTGGCGCAGGGGCTGCACCACTGTGGTCAGGAACTGGAAGGCCGCGAGCGCTATCTGCAATGCTTTGACCGCATTGAAGCCAAAAACCTGACCGCAGTGGTGGCCAATGAACATCGCCACTGCCCGCCTGTGCGGGCCAGTCAGGAGGCCAGTGGGCCATGCCGTGTGCTGCGCGAAGAGGCTGCGCCCTGGACACCCACCAACCCTGTCTGGGCACTGCCCATCGAGAGGGCCGAGGTCACGGTCGACGGGCAGCGCTGGTATTCGGTACGCCGAACAGGCCAGAGCCTCGGTGATGTCCTCATGCTCAGGCAGGCCGACGTTAATCGCCTTGGTGAGTGCCGACACCCTGCCGTCGGACAGACTGGATCCTTGTCCGCAGGACTTGGCGATTTCAGCGACCGCAACGAACTGGCCACGGGTACGGCTCCAGAGAACGCGATGTATCTTGTTCATAATTTAGCAACCAAAAAATGGCCACTTTCTGATAAAAATAATTTGCAATTGAGGAGGCTAGAGGAAATCACGACAGGGGTGGATGACAAAACCGTCATCAAGCCGGGCGCGTGCGCAGGAGTGGTTTCCTAGAGGCACCGGGAAGGGGCAAAACAGGGAGATGGACGCCGGCCATGCGCCAAGTTGGTGCAGTGGTTTGACCTACACCGGGGGCGATAGGGGCCATGCCAGGGGGGCCCGCGTGCGAGAAGTTGGGGGCGCTATCTGGCGCCCGGCTGCTGGAAACCTCTGCGCGTTCAGGCCGGTGGCAGCGGGTGCGGGGTCAACCCGGCCGGCTCATGCTGCGGGTACACAGAAATCGCCGGCCGGGCTTACTCCCCTCGCGCCGGGTATCTGTCTGGTCTTGCGTCCGCTGAAGCCAGCGGGGTGCACTCAAGCCGTGGGCGGCTTCTCCATGGCCTGGGCGAGCTCGTCGCTGCCGCGTTGGCGCAGCATCTGCACCGCGCCGGCGATGTCACGCGGCTCGCGGTTCTGGCTGAGCTTGGACTTGCCCTCCAGAGCGGTGATGTCGATCTCCAGGCCGACCACCGCGCGCAACATAGCGTCGATGTACTCGGGCGCCGAGTCGCCCATCTTCCAGGGCCGCGGCTCCTGCGCCTCGTGCACCCGGGTCAGGCGGGCCAGCACGCCGCGCAAGAACTTCTCGTCGTCGCGCACCCGCAGACGGCCGTGGGCGTGCACCACCTCGTAATTCCAGGTCGGCACCTGCCGGTGTGTCTCGTGCTTGCTCGGGTACCAATTGGGCGAGATGTAACTCTCCTTGCCGCGAAAAATCACCAGTACGTCGGCGCCGGCCAGGCATTGTTGCCAGACCGGATTGGCCCTGGCCACATGCGCGCTCAAGCGACCCAAAGGGCCGATCTGCGGATCGAACTCAAAGGGGATGTGGTTGGCGTCCAAGCTGCCCTCGTGCGAGGTGACCAGCACGCCCAAGGGATGGGCCGCAATGATGCGGTGCAGGGCGGCAGGCTCAGAGACGCGAAAGTGGGCAGGGGTATACATGGTCGCGGGCAGGAGAATCGGGGCCACACATTATCTAGCGCGGGTCGCCGCGAACCAGCATGACCCCAGCGGCCCAAAGCTCAATGCACCCTCAGCCCGCCAAGGCGATCACGACCGCTGACTCCTCGACCGCAGCCATGGCCGGCTGACGCAGCTTCAATCCGCTATCAGCCTCGGCAAAGCCGACCAGGGCCAGGCCCGGGCCCAGCTGCAGGCAGACCTCGGCCGCACCAGCGCCACTGCTGCGCCGGGCCACCTTGCCCTGTACGAGATTGACGCCAGCCAGGGCGACGATGCGCGGCGCGACCGTCACTGCGGTGGCCTTGAACATGGCCAGGGCCGCCATGCCGGGGGCCAGGCCGAGCAGTTGCAGGCTCTCCAGGGTGATGCGCGAGGCCAGCACTTGGCCGCCGGCCAGGGCCAGCTGCACCCGCACCGAGCCCCGCGTGCGCACGATGGCCTGGACCGTACAGGGCAGGTTGTTGCGCATGCTGGTGCGCAGGCCCAGAGCGGCCAGGCCGCTGGGCGCGATGGCGCTGCCCCGGGCTGAGCGGCTGATTTTGGCCAAGGCCTGACTGCGGGCGGCCTGCAGCAGGTCGGCGGCGCGCAGCACCGCCAGGCCCTGCGCGGTCAGGCGGGCGCCACCGCCGCCAGAGCCGCCAACGGCTTTTTCAATCAAAGGCACTCCCGCCAGATTGCTCAAGGTCTCCACCGCCTGCCAGGCCGCTTTGTAGCTCACGCCATTGGCACGCGCCGCCTGCGAAATGGAGCCCGCCAGATGCACCGAGCGCAGCACTTCAATGCGCTTGTCGCTCGCGCCCGTGGCAAGCACGTCTTCAAAGGCAATTGGAGCAGCGCCCATGGTCTTCCTGAACCAGATCGATGATATCGCTATTCTATTTTAGAATAGCGATCACCACCAACGGTATTCTGATCAGCCATAGCGATGACGGGCTTCCGAAGAAACGCTTGCCAATGAACGCTTCCTTTCGCACCTCCATGGGCAGCCTCTGGCGCGCCCTGCTGTCGGCCAGTCTGGCCCTGCTGGCCGTGGCCAGCCAGGCCGAGACGGTGAGCGTGGCGGTGGCCTCCAACTTTGCCGCGCCAATGAAGCAAATTGCTACTGAATTCGAGCACGACACCGGCCACAAGGCAGTGCTGTCCTTTGGCGCGACCGGCCAGTTCCACGCCCAGATCAAAAACGGCTCTCCTTTT
>JBILDR010000217.1:0-5521 GCA_044352515.1 Polaromonas sp. | reverse complement strand
GGCGATATCGGGAACGGATTCAATGTCAAACACCATCACTGGCCAGCTCATGGGACGCTCCTTGTTGTCAGGTCGTCAAGGATAAAGGATGTGGGCGCTGCGCACTCGCGGCGATGCAGCGCTTGATCAGAAGCCTATCGCGCCGAGGCGGCGCTCCCACAAGGTCTCAGCGAGGCTTTGGTAAGGGCTGTGGGCGCTGCGCACTCGCGGCGATGCAGCGCTTGATCAGAAGCCTATCGCGCCGAGGCGGCGCTCCCACAAGGTCTCAGCGAGGCTTTGGTAAGGGCTGCGGGGGCTGCGCCCTCGCCGCGATGCGGCGCTTGATCAGAAGCCTATCGCGCCGAGGCGGCGCTCCCACAAGGTCTCAGCGAGGCTTTGGTAAGGGCTGTGGGAGCTGCGCCCTCGCGGCGATGGGGCGATGCCAGAGCCCTGGAGCTTTACTTCTTCTCTGCGGCTTCATTGGGCGCTTCCTTGGCGGCCAGCTTGGGCGTCTCGGGCTTGCATTCGGCCAGAACTGCCACCTTTTGCCCGCCCAGGGCCAATGCATTTTGCGCAGCGCAGATGACCTGCTTGCGGCTGCCCCAGTCGGCGGCGGCCAGGGCTTTTTTCAGCGATTCAACCGTGGCCTCGTCGGCTTGCCCAGAAGACAGCAGGCGCAGCACACCGACCCCCAGGTGACGCTCAGGGCTGAGGCTCTTTTCCTTGGCGTAAGACGCCTCCAGATCCTTGGCGGTGACGCCGTTGCTCAAGGCGGCGCGTACCGCACTGAGCTGCTGCGACTGCAGGCGCAATGGCTCGAGCTCCTTTTGCGCGACTTGCAGGGCCTCGGTGACTTCCTCGAGCTTTTTTTCAGCAGTTTCGCCGCGCTCGGTCATGGTCTGAACCTTGGCGGTATCTGTGCCCACCTTGCCGTGCAAATGCCAGGCATAGCCCGCACCCACGGCGGCTGCGATGAAGAGGAACAGTTCCAGAAAAAGGCGTTTCATGGTGCGGTCCCGGATCAGTTGGTCGCAATTGGCCGGCCGTTTTGCGGCTGTACTGGCCGCGAGCTGATCTTGAAGGGGTACTGCATGATCTGCTCGCGCGAAATATTGATCGGCTCCTTAAACACGTAGTAGCGCATGTTCTCAGAGCAAGGCGGGACGGCCAGCGAGCCGTCGTAGGTGAAAAACTTGAGCTCGCGCGGCAGCAGGTTGGCCGGATTGAAGTTCACGCCCTCGGGTTGGACTTCAGGCCCCTCTTTGGCCGGTGCGTGGCTCCACAACTGCTTGATGCCGGGATTCTCATTGCCTTCGCGCAGCAGCACCACCACCGTCACCTGCTTGCCGGTTTTGTCGCGGTGCAACAGATGGATGCCCATGGGGAAAGACTTGCCATCGATCTGCTCACCGCTAGGGCGCTGAAAGCTCATGCTGATCAGGTCATAGGGCATGCTGTCGATGCGCATCTTGCTGCCGGGCGCCACATTGACCTGCCAGGTCTTACCGTCATTGACGATGGCCAGCGGACCCGGCCGGTAATCATGAATCAGCTCGTATTTGACGCGCAGCAGTGGCCCCGCAATGTTGATGGGCGACTGGTTACGCCCGCGTCCGCACATCGCATAGCGCTCGCCCCAGTTGTCTGGACCCAGGGGCCCTTCGTAAGCCCAGGGCGGTAGCGTGCTTGGCGCTTTGACGTCCTTTTTCTTGGCGGCCGCCTCTTCCAGGCGGCGCTCAGCGGCAGTCTTGTCGTCCGCAGCCGGCTTGGCCGAAGGTGCATCCTGGCCGCTGGCATCCTTGGCCTGGGTGTCGGGCCCGGCAGCCACCTTGGCATCGGCAGCGCCCTGTTCTGGCTTGGCCCCGGCCTCTAGGTTTTGGCAGCTCGAAAGCACCTCCACCTTTTGTCCAGCCGATGCCAAGGCATTTTGGGCTGCGCAGATCACCTGTTTGCGCGTACCCCAGTCGGCCGTATCGAGCGCCTTCCTAAAGGCATCGACCGCAGCCGGGTCGGCGCCGTCCTTGCTGAGCAGGCGCATAACCCCCAGACCCAGCTGACGCTCGGGGCTGAGCGGCCCCTTTTCCTTTTTGTAGGCGGCTTCCAGGTCACGCAGGGACTCGCCATTGGCAAACGCCGATTTGTAGGCGCTCAGCTGCTGGGCCTGCTCGCGCAGAGGTGCCAACTCGTCCTGCAATTCCTGCAGGGCTTTCTCGGACTCTGCCAACTTGGTGACAGCGCCCGCCGTCTTGGGGGTGAGTTCAGCCACCTGGGCCGCCACCCCAGCGCCAGCCTGATAGCGCATCCAGCCAAAGGCAGCGGCAGCGCCCAGGGCGATGACGAGCAGGAGGTCGAACAGGGTGCGTTTCATGGCTGAAGAAACCTATGCGGTTGACGTGAATCGGGTCGAGAAGCCAAAACTTGAGTCTGAGTTATTGTTCGCCCCGAAAGACAATGCCAGATCCAGAACTATTAACTGCTATCAGTTCTAACCGTCGTCTCCCATTGGGCAAGGCGTAGACCGCCAGAACTCCCGCAAGGGATTGGTCATGCCTCGCACACAAATTAGGGAAACTGGGGAAAACCAAGGTCACCCGATAAAGGTTCACATTTGAATCAAGCACCGCCGCGGAGCCGGCCGAAACGGAACAATCGAGAACGGCGGTTGGCAGAGTAATCACACCATTGGTGATACGTACCGTGGCCAATGCCGACGATCGCAAACCGTCAATCCATGTGCCAACCCACGACCCGTTTAGCGACGTCAGGTCGGGGGCGACGACAGCGCTGTAGGCCGTCGAAGCCGGCCGAGGGGCGGAGAAGTCGGCGGTCAAAGAAGGTAGCTGGGCTGCAGCATCAGCACTCAAGCTCAATCGGGCGACGAAGCCCTGCTCCGAAACCGAAGTCAACGCAGCAGACCCGATTCGAACATTACCCGAGACAAAGGCCTTGAGCGCGGGCGCGCTTGCGCCTCCCTGGCCGTCCTGAGTCAGAGCACCGACGTAAACAGCGGCGTCCGTGCCATTTTCCCGACGCACAACCCACCACTTCTGGTCAGAATCCAAAAAGGCAACCACATCGGGGTATGAGGGAGTCTGACTCACAGAAGCGGCGAAAAAACCGGGCTGTAGCCGCGTGTACGAAGCCTGGCCGGTGTTTCCACCCCCAGCCCCAGCCCCAGCCCCAGCCCCACCCCCGCCCCCTCCACAAGCGGCCAGCAGGCAAGCCAGAGCTGCCGCAGGCAAGGCTTTGAAAAATCGAGGCGTCAACAAAAAAGGAGTCATACTGAAATTTTAGGAGGCTGCAAGCACTGGGCCGGTGCCATTCACGCCCCGCCACCCAGGTTAAAGCGCATGGTGCCCATCTCGTCGAGCTGGCGCTGCTCGCGCAGTCGTGTGCTGGCCTTGACCTGCTGTGCGTCCTGATCGACCAGGGCCTGCATCTTCATGCGCTCGCGCTCGGCCGCCAGCAAGCGTGCTCGGGTCTGTGCGGTGATCTGCTCGACCTGGGCCTTGTCTCGCTCGACCCGGTCAATCAAGACCAGGATCTGATCGGCAAACTGGCGGCGGTTAAGCGTCTCCAGCATGCCGGTGCTCACCTCGCCGGCCTGGGGCGGCCGCAGATAGTCTTGGTGCAGCTGTTGCAAGCGCTGGGCGCTGGCCTGCAGGCTGAGCATGCGCTCGCGCAGCTGCTGCAGTTCGGCCTGGATGCGACCGACCTCCTCCTGCGCCTTATTGAGCAGCACACCCCAGCAGCTACGGACTTGATTCATGAATGGCTTTCCTTGGGTTCAATCGAATTTATCGGGCCTCAATGGCCCATCAACAAGCGGTGCAGACCTTCGCGGGTCGCGCCTTCGTTTTCGCCCAGGTGCATGTCCTGGCGCAAAAAGTTTTCCATGGCCGGCCGCAGCTGTATGGCTTCGTCCAATTCGGGGTTGCTGCCCGCCTCATAAGCGCCCACCTGAATCAGGTCTAGGTTCTGTTGGTACAGAGACCACAGGCGCCGAAAGCGGTTGGCCGTCTTGAGCTGGTCGGGCGCCAGCAGAGACTGCATCAGGCGCGAGATCGAGCCATTGAGGTCTATGGCCGGGTAGTGGGCCGCATCGGCCAGCTTGCGCGAGAGCATGACCTGTCCGTCCAGCGATGCACGCGCGATGTCCACAATCGGGTCCTGCGCATCGTCACCCTCGGCCAGCACCGTGTAAATCGCGGTGATCGAGCCATGACCGTGCCGCCCGGGGCCGGCGCGCTCGATCAAATTAGGCAGCAGCGCAAACACCGAAGGCGGATAGCCCTTGGCGGTCGGCGGCTCGCCGATGGCCAGGCCCACCTCGCGCTGCGCATGCGCCACGCGGGTCAGGCTGTCGACCAGCATCAAGACATCTTTGCCCTGATCACGAAAATACTCGGCGATCAGGTGCGTCATCTGAGCCGCTTTCAGGCGCAAGACCGGCGAGACGTTAGCCGGCGATGCCACCACCACCGCCTTGGCCAGACCTTCCGGGCCCAGGGTTTCCTGGATGAAGGCCTGCACCTCCCGGCCGCGCTCACCGATCAGGCCGATAACCACCACATCGGCCTCGGTAAATCGGGTCAGCATGCCCAGCAGCACACTCTTGCCGACGCCCGAGCCGGCCACCAGGCCGATGCGCTGCCCACGGCCCAGGGTCAGCAAGCCGTTGATGGCCTTAACGCCGACGTCCAGCACCTTGTTGATCGGGCCACGCTCCATGGGATTGACCGGCAGGCCATGCATGGACAAACGGGTATCGCACTTGGGCGCAGGCAGGCCGTCAAGCGGCTCGCCGCGGCCATTGATCACCCGGCCCAGCAACTCATGGCCCAAGCAAACCTGGCCAGCGCCGGGCATGATGCGCACCGACGCGCCCGGGCCTATGCCCACAGGATCGGTAAAGGGCATCAGGAACAGAGTCTTGTCCTGAAAGCCGACCACCTCGGCCTCAATACGCTGGCCATCACGGCCCATCACCTCGCAGCAGGTGCCGATCGGCGCCATGATGCCGCGCGCCTCCAGCCGCAGGCCAACCAGCCGCACCAGGGTACCGCAACGCTCAGGCCGGGGCGCACGAATGGTGGCCAGGCTGCGTTCGACGTCTTCGGCAAAATCGATCATGGTGTTATGGGTGGGTGAGGGAAACAGCCGGTTTTAATGAGGCATGTGGGAGCCGCGCTGGGATGAGGCATGTGGGAGCCGCGCCGGGATGAAGGGTGTGGGAGCTGCGCCCTCGCGGCGATGCGGCCTCTGATCGGGCGCTGCATCGCGCCGAGGCGGCGCTCCCACAGGACAGTGAAAGCTGCGCCCAGATGAGGCATCTGAAAGCCGCGCCGGGATGAGGGGTGTGGGAGCCGCGCCCTCGCGGCGATGCGGCCTCTGATCGGGCGCTGCATCGCGCCGAGGCGGCGCTCCCACAGGATAGTGAAAGCTGCGCCCAGATGAGGGGTGTGGGAGCCGCGCCCTCGCGGCGATGCGGCCTCTGATCGGGCGCTGCATCGCGCCGAGGCGGCGCTCCCACAGGACAGTG
>JBILDR010000216.1:0-5539 GCA_044352515.1 Polaromonas sp. | reverse complement strand
TCCTGCCCGAGCAAAAACACCACCGGATCGCCCACATATTGAAACAGCAAGAAGGCGATGAAGGCCACCGTCACCATCACCAGCACGGACTGCAGCAGGCGCTGAATGATGAAGGCAAGCATCAGGGGGCGGCGGTGTGCGGTGTTGAAAAAACAAAAGCCGCAGCGATCAAGGCGATCGCTGCGGTGCTGAGCCGGGGCTATCAGTTGATCTGGACCAGACGCCAGTCTATGCGGTTATCGGCGCGGTGAACCACGTCTATGGCTTTTTTCATGGCCCAGGGGATGACCTGGTTGTGCAGGGGGATATGGGCCACGGTGTCATTTTGCAGCTGCAAGCCTTCGGTCGACAGGCGCCTGCGCACCGGCTCGTCCGTCTCGGTTTTGATGCGGTCGACGATGTAGTCCATGCGGGCATTGCTGTAGCGGCCCAGGTTGTAGTTGCCGTCGCCGCCTGTGCCCACGCTGCGCGTCAGTGACTGCAGGCTATAGAGGGAATCAAAGGTCGGCACGCCCCAGCCCAGCATGTAGATGCTGGCCTCAAAGCGCTGGATCATGGGGAAATAGGTGGCCAGCGGCAGGGTCCGCAGCTTGGCGCGCACCCCCACCTTGGCCCACATGGCGGTGATGGCCTGGCAGATCTCCTCGTCGTTGATGTAGCGGTTGTTCGGGCAGGCAAAGTCGACCTCAAAGCCGTCGGCGTAGCCGGCCTCGGCCAGCAGCTTCTTGGCCTCGTCGACCGAATAGGGCAGGCGCTGATGCACGCCCTCGCTCCAGCCGGCCACCTGCGGCGAGACCAGTGCCCCGGTGGGCTGTGACAAGCCGCGCATGGTCACCCGCTGGATGGTGTTGATGTCGATGGCCTGGTAGAGCGCGCGGCGCACCTTCACCTCTTTCAGGGGATTTTTGCCCTTGATGTTGGAGCCCACCAGTTCGGGGCGGAACTGGTCCATGCCCAGGAAGATGGTGCGGTTTTCCACCCCGTCAATCACCTTGAGGTTGGCGTTGCTGCGCAGGCGGGGCAGGTCGGCCGGGTTGGGGTCGAGCACCAGATCGACCTCGCCCGAGAGCAGCGCCGCAATGCGGGTCGCCTCAGACTTGATCGGCGTGTAGACGATCTCGGTCACATTGCCCTCCATCTTGCCCCACCAGTTGGCGTTGCGGGCAAAGACCATGCGCTGGTCCGGCACCCACTGTCTGAGCATGAAGGGCCCGGTGCCCATCGCATTGCGGTTGGCAAAAGTTTCCTGTGACACATTGCGCAGGTCCTTGGGTTCGACCGAGTTGTTCTTCTCGGCCCAGGCCTTGCTCATCATGCGCAGCTCGGTCATCTGATTGAGCAGCACCGGGTTGGGACCTTTGGTGAAGATGTCGATGGTGTGGGCGTCCACTTTGACAATGCGGTCAAAGCCGGTCACGTAGGGGGTGAAGTTAGAGGTCTTGGCCATCGCCCGGTTCAGGGAGAAGACCGCGTCGTCGGCAGTAAAGTCTGAGCCGTCGTGGAATTTCACGCCCTTGCGCAGGTTCAAACGCAGCTGGCTGGGGCCGATCAGGTTCCAGGAGGTGGCCAGCATGGGCTCGATCTTGAAGCTGCGGCTGTTGTAGTAGACCAGCGACTCATACACCGCAGCATGCAGCCCGTTTTGCAGGGCGTTGTTTTGCGAGTGGATGTCCCAGGTGGAGATTTCACCAGCGCTGGCCCATTTGAAGGTTTTGGCGTGCAGATGGGACGTGGCCAGGCTGAGCGCGGCGCACAGGGCCAGGAGGGGAAGTTTGATCATGGTGTCCTTGAAGGTCAGTTCTGCTGAACTCCAAGTATGGCCTGAGGCCTCAGTCTGTCCCATCGGGGACTCCCCTGATTGCCCGATCGCCCGGATCGGGTGCGAAATGGGCTGACGACGCCAGTTTTTGAATCCGAGGCGTCAGGCTTTGGGGGCGACCTGCCCGAGGTCGAGCACCGAATCGACCACCGTCTTGCCTTCGTCGGCCAGCAGCAAGATGTCGCCCTCGACCAGCACATAGCCATGGCCGCGTGGCGCCGGGCCCAGGGCTTCCAGCAGCCGTGGCGGCAGAGGCTTGGGGTTCAGATTGGCCGGCAGGGGTTGGCCAATCTTCCAACTGCGGTTGCTGGTGGGCGACTCGCAGCGCCCGCTTTTGAGCACGAGTTCGGCCGGGCAAGGGCCGTTGCCCCGGTTGGCGGTGAAGTAGTCCTGGACCGCCTTGCGCAGGGCTGGCTCGAAGAATTTGCCTGGCTCAGGTTTCTTGTCTGGCGGCGTGGGTGCCCCGCCCGGCGCGCCTGGCGGCCGTGGGCCTGCCCCGCCTGCGGGCGCTGCGCCGGGTGGCAAAACCACCGCTGTGTTTTGGGCGACGGCGGGTGTGCCGGGTGCGACCACCGGCGCTGGCCGTGGCGCCAGATCGCCAGCGCGCAGGGTTTCGCTGGCCGCCGGGGCCGGCCGGGGCGGCGCGCCAAACAGTTGCGCCAGTTGTTCGGGCTTGTTTTTCAGTCGATTTTCCAGGGCGCCTTCGATTTGCGAGGTCAGCTAGATGGACTCAGCGTTGCCCAGCCAGTTGGAGCGGTTGGCGTAAATCAGGCGCAGCTGGTCGTCGGAGCAGGCGCTGGCGTGGCGGCGCAGCCATTCCGAGGCCTTGGCGGCGCGTTCCTTGAGCTCGTGGGTGCCCAGGGCCATGGCACGAAACTCGGTCACCAGGCAGTTGGCGGGCGGCTCGGCCGGTCGAGCCTGTGGACGTGCGGCCGGCCGTACGGGTGGCGGATTTTGGGCCTGCGCGCTGATGGCGGCCAGCAAGAGCCAGAGCAGGGCCGACAGCAATCGCAGGTGGGGCATGGCAGTGTCAATGGGATGGCGGTGGCCAAGCCGTGGTCGGCCTGGATCGGTGCTTAAGTATCGGCTGCAGCCGGCCAGTCTTGAGGCTACGCGCTCAGACGCTGTCGAGTTTGATGCCCTGAGCGGCCACCACTTTTTGCCAGCCACCGTAGTCCTGCGCCAGAAACTGGCCCAGGGCGGCCGATCCCAGGCTGGCCGGCTCCAGCGCATCGGTTTTGAAGCGCGCCTGCACATCGGGCGCCGCCAGCAGCCGAGGCAGGGCCTCGTTGATGCGTTCAATCACCGCCTGCGGCGTGCCGCGTGGGGCCACCAGGCCAAAGTAGTTGTTCACGCTGAAGTCGGCCAGCCCGGCCTCGCTCATGCCGGGTACGTCGGGCAAGGCCGGCGTGCGCTTGGGCGTGCTGACGGCCAGCGCCTTGATGCGTCCGTCGCGCACGAAAGGGGCCAGGGCCGGGATGGTACCGGTGATCAGATCGAGTTGTCCGGCCACCAGGTCCAGCGTGGCCGGCGCGATGCCGCGGTAGGGAATGTGGGTGATGAAAACCCCGGTGCGCGCCTTCAGGCCTTCGAGGGCCAGGTGGTTGATGCCGCCAGCGCCGGCCGAGCCGTAGTTCAGACGGCCGGGGCGGCTGCGCGCATAGTCAATCAACTCGCGCAAATTAGCCACCGGAAGGTTCTTGTTGCAGGCCCACAGCAGCGGCCCCTGGGCCACCATGCTGATTGGCTCAAAGCCGCGCACCGGGTCATAGCCGGCCTGCGGCAGCACCGCCGCCACGGTGGTGAAGGGCGCCGCAATCAGCAGCAGGGTGTGGCCGTCGGGGGCGCTTTGGGCTACATGCTGGGTGCCAATGGCGCCGGAGGCGCCGGCCCGGTTTTCCACCACGAAGCTGGCGCCCAGCAGTTCACCGAGCTTTTGCGCCAGCAGCCGGCCCATGGCATCGGTGCCGGCGCCCGGCGCAAAGGGCACGATGATGCGCACCGGCCGCTGTGGCCAGTTGGCGTGGGCGGCCCAGGGCGTGAGTGCCAGTGCGCCAAGGGTCAGGATCTGGCGGCGGTGGATGTAGGGCTTCATGGACTTGGGTGTGGGGATGGATGCAGGTTTTTATCATGCCTGCTGAATATGACGCTTTCATGGCCGACGGTCGTTGCGGCAGCGGCAAGCTTAATCAAAGGACAGGGTGTAGATGAGGTCGAGCGCGGTTTGCGCGCCCGTCTGGGCGCGCACGGTGAGTTTTTGAGACAGGTCGTAGAACAAAAACAGCGTGCCCAAGGCGCCGCCCAGCCCGCTTTCGTAGAGCGCGTAGAAGTTGCTGGACAGGCGCTTGCCCAGGGCCAGGCCGGCGCCGCTGCTGCTGCCGTCGGCTTGGGTACTGGCGCCGCGCAGCGTGATCTCATCGAGGCCGAGTGAGTTGGCCAGGGATTGCCGGTTTTGGGCGTTGCGGTTGCCCAGCAGGGCCAAAGCGGCTTGTTGCAGCAAGGCGCCTTCGGTCGCGCCGGCGCTGCCGGCGCGGCCAAGGACCAGCCAGGCCAGCTTCTCCCCTTCGGGCAGGTCGGGGTCGGCATACAGGCTGACCCGAGGCAGCAGGGCGCTGCCGCTGACTTGCACGCCGACCTTTTGGGTCAGGTTGGGGCGCAGGGCCAGGATGTCGAGCGCCGGGTTGTCGACCGCGCCGCTGAAACGCAGCAGGCCGCGCTCGATGTTCAGGCTCTGTCCATAGGCCTTGAATTGACCCTGCGCGCTGCTCAGCATACCTTGCACGCGAGGTGCTTGCTGGCCGTCGCCGCTGACCTGCAGCTGACCCTGCAGGCGCGTTTTCAGCCCCCGGCCCTCGATCGCAAAGTCAGAACCCAGGTCCAGTGCCACCGCCACCTTGAGCAGTGGCGACTTGCTCGCGGGCGCCGCCGCTGGCACGGGCGCAGCCACCGGCCCGGCGCGCCGCACCTGCACATCGCTGCCCAGTTGAGGGCGGTCCTCCTCGGGCAGGGTGATGCGCGCCTGGTCGATGCGCAGCGAGCCCGTGATGTCCACCGGCTGCTGGTTGGGCAGTCCCGCCATCACCGCCTTGAGCTGGCCCGAGAGCGTCACCAGCCGGTCGCTGCGCACGCTGGCGCGCAGCTTCTCGATCTGCGCTTGCGCCTCCAAGCGGGGCTTACCGCCCGGCCATTGCACCTGACCTCGGGCGGTGATGGATCCGCCATCGTCGCCGCCGCCGCGCAGGCTGAGCTCGTCGATCAGCACTTGCTGGCCGTCCAGGCGCGCGCGCAAGCGGCCGCGGCCCAGCTCGATGCCGTCAACCACCGAGCGCAGCGCCAGGTCGTCGGCTTGCACCTGCCCGCCGAGCTGCGGCTGTGCGCGACTGCCGCTGATCTGCAGGTTTGCGCCGACCGAGCCGCGCAGCCGCCAGCCGGGCGGCGCCAAGGCGCTCCACAGCCCCAGGCGCGGAAGTTGGGCGTTGAGCAGGCCTTGTAAGGGCGATTGCTCGGGCCAAGTCCATTGCTCGCCTTGCCGTTCCAGGCGGGTGCGCAATTGCCCGTCGGCGCGACCGGCCCGCTCGCTGTCCCAGCGCAGCTCCAGGCTCAGGTCCTGGCCCTGACCACGCAGCTGCAGCTCGGCCACCCGTACCCCGGCGGCCAGGGTGGTGGGCTGGCCCTGGGCCAGCTCGCCTTGCAGGTTCAGGTCGCCGCTGCGTCGGCTCA
>JBILDR010000255.1:0-4569 GCA_044352515.1 Polaromonas sp. | reverse complement strand
CCGTTATGCGGCTCTTCGTCATCCCGAACATGCAGCCACCATCGAGCGTGTTCTCGCCATCCCACCGAAACGCTTCGAGCGACGGCTCGTGACCTACCTGAGTGAGGCAGAAATCAAGGCTCTACTGGCCACGCCGAATCGGACGACCTGGACCGGGCGGCGCGACATGGCCCTGTTCGGCCTCGCGGTCCAGACCGGACTTCGAGCATCCGAACTCATCGGACTGCGCTGCAGCGATGTGCATCTTGGCTCCGGCGCACATGTGGGTTGCAATGGCAAGGGGCGTAAGGAGAGGGTAACACCACTGACTTCGAATACTGTCGCCGTCTTGCGGGCCTGGCTGGCCGAGCGCGCAGGCCAACCAGGTGATCCGCTGTTCCCAACACAGAGCGGGCGCACCCTCAGTCGAGATGCGCTTGAGCGCCGACTTGCAGGATATGTCGAGGATGCCACCGCTGTTTGTCCATCCCTGGCGTGTAAGCGGGTGACCTTGCATGTGCTGCGACATTCTGCTGCCATGCGTCTGTTGCAGGCTGGCATCGACACATCGGTGATAGCGCTCTGGCTTGGTCACGAACAGATCGAGACGACTCAAATTTACCTGCACGCAGATTTGGGGATCAAAGAACGCGCTTTGGCCAAGACAGCGCCAATAGAAACAAAACCCGGTCGCTTCCGGCCGAGTGACAAACTGCTCGCCTTCTTGGATGCGCTGTGATTATGCCGACCCCAAAGCAGCGATCTCCGCCACATAAGCCGGGTTGCCGACGTTGGTCGGCATAACCAGGACATCGGCGTAATGCTGCTGCCAGCCGGTGGCCTCCATGATCTGCGCGATCGTGGCGCCCTCGGGGCGCTGCAGCAGGCCAATCACCATGGCCTGTTTGCTGTCGGCGCGGGTGCGAACCGGCTTGTCCTTGGCGGGCTGCTGCCAACTGGCCTCGGCACTGGCGACATCGGCTTCCAGTTCCGGGTCGTCCAGCGTGATGGTCGGTGGCAAGGCGCCCGGTCGGGGCAGGCCCAGGGCGTCGTAGCCCTCGGCGGCCACCACCCAATCGTCGCCATCGGGCGTGATCAGGGCGCGTTTGAACAAGCCTTCGAGCACCTTGGCACGGGCGCCGCCCTTGATGTGCTCGGGGAACCAGGCGATCTTGCCGCCGCTGTCTTGAACGGCGCGCTCCAGGATGGTCTGCTGGTTGGGGTTGAGTGCGGTGGTCATGGCGTCCTCACGCTTGCATGGCGGCGGTGCTGCTGTTGCCGCTGGTTTGATGTGCTGCGGTGACTTTGCGCGTGCGTTGCACGGGCTGCTTCGGTGCGCCGCCTGCCGCACGCAGACCAGCGTCAAACGCTGCTTGCAGGGCGCTCTTGACACCCCAGACGCTCACGTCATGAAAGTCCAGGCTGTCGCGGTGGCGGGTTTGCAGGGTTTCGATGAACAGGTGGTCCAGGGCAATCGATTCGAGCAAGAGCTCGATCTCGTCGGGGGAGAGTGCGGTGGGTTGCTTGGGTTTGGCCATGTCGGGCTCCTTGGTGGGTTGCTTGTCAATCGACATCCGCATTCACGCGCTGTGCGCCACAGAAGCCAAGCTCTTTCTTATCCCGGGTGATTCACTCGCCTTTGCCTGACCCATACCTCGAGGAGGCCACCCACTTGCACTGAAGTGATCAATACCATGGGACTGTCCATCCGCGCCTACGCGCGCCACCGAGGCGTGTCGCACGTGGCCGTCAAGAAGGCCATCGACACCGGGCGCATCAGCCAGTTGCCGGACGGCACCATCGATCCGGTGGTGGCCGATGCCCAGTGGGCGGCCAACACCACACCGACCCGGCGGTCGGTGGCAGATATCGCCAGTGACAAACAGGCTCCGCAGGTTTCCGCATCTGCCCGCGAGACTCCCCAGACTTCCGCCAAGTTGGCGCGGGAAACGCCTGAGCCACCCACCCCGGCGCTGTCATCGGGCGGCACTTCGCTGCTGCAGGCCCGCACCGTCAACGAGGTGGTCAAGGCGCAGACGAACAAGGTGCGTCTGGCCCGCTTGAAGGGCGAATTGGTTGATCGGTCACAGGCCGTGGCCCATGTTTTCAAGCTGGCCCGTGCGGAGCGCGATGCCTGGCTCAACTGGCCAGCACGCATCTCGTCGCAGATGGCCGCAGGCCTCGGTGTCGATCCGCATGCCTTGCATGTGGCGCTGGACGCTGCTGTGCGTCAGCAATTGCAGGACCTGGGCGATTTGCAGGCCAAGGTAGATTGACCATGGACGAGCTGTATTACGAAGGCTGGGACGCCATCGAGCGTGCTTGGCGCGAGGGTCTCACCCCCGATCCGCTGCTCACCGTCTCCGAATGGGCCGACAAGCATCGGGTGCTCTCCAGTAAGGCCGCCTCGGAGCCGGGCCGCTGGCGCACCAGCCGAACACCTTACCTGCGCGAGATCATGGATTGCTTGTCGCCCATGTCCCCGATCGAGCGGGTGGTGTTCATGAAAGGTGCCCAGGTCGGCGGCACCGAACTGGGCCTGAACTGGGTGGGTTACGTGATCCACCACGCCCCGGGTCCGATGATGGCGGTGTGGCCGACGGTCGAGATGGCCAAGCGGGCCTCCAAACAGCGGATCGACGCGCTGATCGAGGAAAGCCCCGCCATCCAGGAGCGCATCGCGCCTGCCCGCAGCCGGGACTCCGGCAACACCATTCTCGCCAAGGAGTTCCATGGTGGCGTGCTGGTGATGACCGGTGCCAACAGCGCGGTGGGGCTGCGCTCCATGCCGGTGCGCTACCTGTTCCTGGACGAGGTGGATGGCTATCCGTTGGATGTGGAGGGCGAAGGCGACGCAATCTCGCTGGCCGAGGCGCGGACCCGCACCTTTGCTCGGCGCAAGATCCTGATCGTCTCGACCCCGACGATTGCCGGGGCCAGTGCGGTGGAGCGTGAGTTCGAGGCGTCGGACCAGCGCCGCTACTTCGTGCCGTGCCCGCACTGCGACCACCGCCAGTGGCTGCGGTTCGAGCAGCTGCGCTGGGAGCGGGGCCAGCCAGAAACGGCCGCCTACATCTGCGAGTCTTGCAGCCAGCCGATTGCCGAGCACCACAAAACCTGGATGCTGGAGAACGGCCAGTGGCAGGCTTGCGCGCCAGAACAAGCCGGGCGCACGGCCGGGTTTCACCTCTCCAGCCTCTACAGCCCGGTGGGCTGGCGCAGCTGGATCGAGATCGCCCGGGCTTGGGAGTCGGCAGCCATGTCCGATTCCCGCTCGGCCTCGGCCATCAAGACCTTCAAGAACACCGAACTGGGTGAAACTTGGGTCGAAGAGGGCGAAGCGCCCGACTGGCAGCGCCTGCTGGAGCGACGAGAGGATTACCGCATCGGCAGCGTCCCTGCCGGTGGCCTGCTGCTCACTGCCGGTGCCGACGTACAGAAGGACCGAATCGAAGTTTCGGTCTGGGCCTTTGGGCGCGGTAAGGCGGCGTGGTTGGTCGAGCACCGGATCCTGATGGGCGACACCGCCCGCACCGAGGTCTGGTCAGCCCTGGCCAAGCTGATGGGCGAGACCTGGACACACAGCAGTGGTTGTCAACTGAGCCTGGCGCGCCTGGCGCTCGATACCGGCTACGCCACCCAGGAGGCCTATGCCTTTGTGCGCAGCGTGCGCGATGTCCGGATCATGCCGATCAAGGGTATCGCGGGCGGAGCGGCGCTGATCGGCACGCCCACAGCGGTGGACGCCACGGCCAGTGGCAAGAAACTGCGCCGGGGCATCAAGGTGTTCCCGATAGCAGGCGGCATCGCCAAGCTGGAGTTCTACAACAACCTGCGCAAAAGCGCCGAGGTGGCTGAAGACGGCATCACGCCGATCTACCCGGCCGGCTTCGTGCACCTGCCCAAGGTCGATGCGGAATACCTGCAGCAGCTGTGCGCGGAGCAGTTGATCACCCGGCGCGACCGCAACGGCTTTGCCCACCGCGAATGGCAAAAGATGCGCGAGCGCAATGAGGCGCTCGACTGCTACGTCTACGCCCGGGCGGCCGCTGCCGCCGCTGGCCTGGACCGGTTCGAAGACCGGCACTGGCAAGAGCTGGAAAAGCAACTCGGCACCGACCCTCCAGTCGTTGTCAAAGAAATCACAACCCCCGAGGCCACCCGAGAACAGAAGTTCGACGGTGGCCTCAGCACTTCTGGTGGCGCCAAACCGAACCCGCGTCGGGTGGTGCGAAGCCGATGGATGACTTGAGTGAACAAATAAGCATGACCTACACACCAGAACACCTGCAGGCCTTGCGCGAAGCGCTGGCCAGCGGCGAGCACCGCGTGACCTATGAGGGCAAAAGCATTGAGTACCGCAGCGTGGCCGATTTGAAGGCTGCGATTGCCGAGGTCGAAGCCACCATGGCTCGTGAGTCCGGCGCACCCAAATCCCGCCAGATCCGGGTGACCACGAGCAAGGCACTCTGATGGCCTGGCTCAAAAATCTGCGTCGCCGCATGTTCGGCGGCACGCCCGTCTACGAAGGTACTGGCGGTGGTCGGCGTGCACTGGCCTGGATGCCCAGCAACCCGGGGGCGGTCGCCG
>JBILDR010000053.1:0-18253 GCA_044352515.1 Polaromonas sp. | reverse complement strand
TGTATCTCTTGCCCGATCTCAACTTGCGCCTGCGTCCAACGCTGCTGAAGATGAAGCCGGGCACCCGCATCGTGTCCCACGCCTTCACCATGGGCGATTGGGAGCCCGACGAGACGATGAGCCATGAATATGCCCGCGGCTATTTCTGGGTGGTTCCAGCCCAGGTCGAAGGCGACTGGATGTTCAGCGGTATGGAGGGGGGTCCGATGCGCGTGAGTCTGCGTCAGACCTACCAGAACATCGGTGGCATGTTTACCCGTGCCAGCAACACCCAGCCGCTGGTCGGCGCCCGCTTGCGTGGCGAGGACATCAGCTTCCAGTTCAGCACGCCCGACAAGAATGTCCACAGCTTCACCGGCCGCGTTGCCGGCGATCGCATCACTGGCACGATCAACTCGGCCGGCCTGCAGACGCCGGTTGAAGCCAAGCGCTTGTGATAGACGCGTGTTGACGGATCAACTCGAGCTGTTGTGAACACTCCTGTCCAACAGCAGGCGCAACCGCTGCGCCTGCTTCATCCCCTGTCTGCCCTGGCGCTGATCGTCGGCATCGTCATCGGCGCCGGTATTTTTAAAACCCCGTCTCTGGTGGCGGGCATCAGCGGCGACGCGGGCTGGGCTCTGGTGCTGTGGGTGGTTGGTGCGCTGATCTCGATCGCCGGCGCACTGTGCTATGCCGAGCTGTGCACCGCTTACCCGAGCGCTGGCGGCGACTACCATTTTCTGCAGCGTGCCTTTGGGCGCAACCTGTCCTTTATGTATGGCTGGTCGCGCGCCACCATCATCAACACCGGCTCGATCGCCCTGCTGGCCTTTGTGTTTGGCGACTACATGAGCACGCTGCTCAATCTGGGCGCCTATTCCAGCGCGATCTGGGCCCTGGCCATCGTCATCTTCCTGACGGCCGTCAATCTGGCCGGTATCAACACCTCGTCGCGGGTGCAGACCTTGCTGACCGTGCTCGAAGTGCTGGGACTGCTGTCGGTGGTGGTGGCCGGCTTTTGGGTCGATGCGCCCGCATCGGGGGCCATCAGTTGGTTTGTCCAGGCACCGGCGCCGGCCCAGTGGGGCTTGTGTCTGGTCTTCGTGCTGTTGACCTTTGGCGGCTGGAACGAGTCGGCCTATGTATCGGCCGAGCTGCGCGGCGGGCCACGCACCATGGTCTGGGTGATTGTGGCGAGCATGCTGGTGCTGACGGCGATCTACCTGCTGGTCAACCTGGCCCTGCTCATGGGCTTGGGCTTCAAAGGTCTGAGCAGCAGCAAGACGGCTGCCTCTGACCTGCTCGGTCTGGCCTTCGGGCCCTGGGCGCACAAGGCCCTGGGCCTGTTCGTGGCCATCGCTGCCCTGACCAGTATCAACGCCACCATGATCGTCGGCGCCCGCACCAACTTTGCCGTGGGCCGCGACTGGCTGGCCTTGAGAAAGCTCGGGCAATGGGAAACCCAGATCGGCAGCCCCAAACAGGCACTGTGGATGCAGGCAATCATCAGCATCGCGTTGGTCCTGCTGGGCACACAGGAGGCCGATGGCTTTTCAGCCATGGTCGAATTTACCGCCCCGGTGTTCTGGGGCTTTCTGTTCCTGGTGGGTTTGTCGGTGATCTGGCTGCGCCAGACCGATGGGCAGGCTGACAGGCCTTTCAAGGTGCCGCTCTATCCGGTGCTGCCGCTGGTGTTTTGCTCGGCCTGCGCCTGGCTCACCTATTCCAGCATCACCTATGCCATCAGCCAGAAAGCCATTCATGTCTCGATGTGGCTGATCGCCAGCGGCCTGCTGGCCTTGCTGGTGCTGCGCTGGCGGGAAAAGGCGCTGAGCTCGGCCTGAGTTTGACCGGCGCCGCGCTGCGCCTGGGCAGGCGGCGATCACAGCGCTGCTCAGAAGACTGCCGCAGACACCCCGAACCAGGGCCGATGGATCGCTACCATCGGCCCTTTGGGTCTGCCTCGGGGTCGTTCATGTCCATCTTTTCCAAACTTCAATCCTTCGCCGTGTTCGCCGGCCGGGTCCGGGCCCTGGCCTTGCCTTACTTTCAGTCGGATCAGCGCTGGCAGGCACGCGGTCTGCTGGCGGCCATCGTTGCGCTCAACCTGGCCGCGGTCTACATGCTGGTGCTGATCAACGATTGGAACCGGGTGTTTTATGACGCCTTGCAGGACAAGAACGAAGCCGTCTTCTGGCGCGAGCTGCTGCGCTTTAGCTACCTGGCTTTTGCCTTCATCCTCATTGCGATCTATCGCTTCTACCTGACCCAGATGCTCGAGTTGCGCTGGCGCCGCTGGATGACCCACCACTACCTGGAACGCTGGCTGGCCGACCACCGCTTCTACCGCATGGAGTTGGCGCGCTATGCCGGCGGCCCGGGGGCAGCGCTGCCCGACAACCCCGATCAACGCATTCAGGAAGACATCAACCTCTTTACCTCCTACACCGTCTCGCTGAGCATGGGCCTGCTCAACGCGGTGGTCACGCTGGCCAGCTTTGTGGGCATTTTGTGGACGCTGTCGGGCGAGTTCAGCTTCAGCCTGGGCGGCCAGACCTACAGCATCGATGGCTTCATGGTCTGGATGGCGGTGCTCTACTGCACCCTGGGCAGTGTCATCACCCATTACATCGGCCGGCCGCAGATCGCGCTGAACTTCATGCAGCAGCGCTACGAGGCCGACTTCCGACACCATCTGGTGCGGGTGCGCGAGTACAGCGAATCGATTGCGCTCGATGCGGGTCAGGTGGTTGAGCGTGAACACCTGGACCTGCGATTTTCGCGGGTCATGAGCAACTACCTGCAACTGCTCAAGAAGCAAAAGAATCTGGTGGGCTTTACCAACTTCTTCGGCCAGGCGGCGACGGTGTTCCCGTTTGTGGTGGCGGCGCCGCGTTTTTTCAGCGGCGCCATTGCGCTGGGCCAGTTGATGCAGGTGGCCTCGGCCTTTTCCCGGGTGCAAGATGCCTTGAGCTGGTTTGTGGAGAACTACGCCACCCTGGCCGCTTGGCGCGCCACCACCGACCGCCTGACCAGCTTCGAGGCGCATCTGCAGACCCGCGCTGCCAGCGCCGATGTAGAGCGTCGGGACAGTGGCCAGGAGCAGAGCCTGCAGGCCAGCGACCTGAGCTTGGACCTGCCCAGCGGCAAGACCTTGCTGGCCCACCTGCAGTTGCAGGTGAACGCCGGCCAAAGCGTGCTGCTGCAAGGGCCTTCGGGCAGCGGCAAGTCCACCCTGTTTCGCGCCTTTGCCGGCATTTGGCCCTTCGCCCGAGGGCGGGTGATCATGCCGGCCGATGTGATGTTCATCCCGCAGCGGCCCTATTTTCCGGACGGCTCCCTGCGCGCCGCGCTGGCCTATCCGGAACCGGCTGCGCGCTTTACCGACCAGCAGCTGCAGCAGGCCCTCAGTGATGCCCTGCTGGGCCACCTGGCCGGCCGTCTGGGCGAAGAAGACGCCTGGACGCAAAAGCTCTCTGGCGGCGAGCAGCAACGTCTGGCCATCGCGCGTGTGCTGCTCAAACGGCCGCGCTGGGTGTTTGCCGATGAGGCCACCAGCGCGCTGGACGAGCAGGCCGAGCAAACCCTCTATGCGCGGCTGGGCGCACTGACCCGCGAAGCAGGCGGGGCCCTGATCTCGATCGCCCACAGGCCGGCGGTGGCCGCCTTTCACCAAAGCCGCTGGCAATTGCTGCCCGAGCCGGCGGGCTCGCAGGCGGCTTATCGCTTGGTGCAGGCGGCGGGCTGAGTTCGGACCTTCTTGCCCCTCTCCCAGAGGGAGGGGCCGGGGGTCAGGGCATGGGCCTTCATGAAAGCGCGGCTGTGTCGCGGTCTACCTTTGCCCACACCCTCTCCCAGAGGGAGAGGGGATGAAAGCGACTCCCTCCCACAGCAAGCAGAGCAGCCTGGGAGGCGGGTGTGGGAGCCGCGCCCTCGCGGCGATGGCTTGAAAATGGCCACTGTGCTTGTTTCGAGGCTGCATCGCGCCGAGGGCGGCGCTCCCACAGGGGGCCTCCCACAGAGCGGCGCTCCCACCCGCTCACGCCAGTGCGTCTGCTTGGGCTGTGGGAGCCGCGCCCTCGCGGCGATGGGCTTGAAAATGGCTACTGTGCTTGTTTCGAGGCTGCATCGCGCCGAGGGCGGCGCTCCCACAGGGGGGCCTCCCACACGCTCACGCCAGTGCGTCTGCTTGGGCTGTGGGAGCCGCGCCCTCGCGGCGATGGCTTCAAAATGACCACTGTGCTTGTTTCAAGGCTGCATCGCGCCGAGGGCGGCGCTCCCACAGAGCGGCGCTCCCACACGCTCACGCCAGTGCGTCTGCTTGGGCTGTGGGAGCCGCGCCCTCGCGGCGATGGGTTTGAAAATGGCCACTGTGCTTGTTTCGAGGCTGCATCGCGCCGAGGGCGGCGCTCCTACAGAGCGGCGCTCCCACCCGCTCACGCCAGTGCGTCTGGCTGGGCTGTGGGAGCCGCGCCCTCGCGGCGATGCGGCGATCGATACGGCCGCAATTCTCCATTGCTGGCCCCATCGCACCGAGGGCGGTCCCCTCAGGCAGCCTGTTGGGCCTCCAGTAAGATGCCATGGAACCTTCCACGGAGCGCTACATGAGCTTGCACTTCAGACCCCTTGCTTGCATGGCCATCCTGGGCTGCATGGTCACTGCCACCTCGGCCCAGCAGCGCATTGGCGAGGTTGACACTGCATTTCAGTGGCTAGGGCCAGACCACAAAGTCATCGTCGAGGCTTACGACGACCCTCGGGTGCGGGGGGTGACCTGTTATGTGTCGCGCGCCAAGACCGGCGGCATCAAAGGGGGCCTGGGCCTGGCCGAAGACAAGGCAGAGGCGTCCATCGCTTGCCGGCAGGTCGGCCCGATCAGCTTTGCATCCCCGCTGCCGCAGCAGGAGGAGGTGTTCAGCGAGCGCATGTCCTTGATCTTCAAAAAGCTGCGCATCGTGCGCATGGTCGACAAGGGCCGCAACAGCCTGGTCTACCTGACCTACTCCGAGCGGCTGGTGGAGGGATCGCCGCAAAACAGCGTGACCGCTGTGCCCGTCGAGCGTACCCTGCCAATTTCGCTGCGCTGATCGTTCCGGCTTGTGCCAGCAGTCGCACTTGCAGGCCCTCGGACTGACGATGCAGGGCCACGCTTTCAGCCTGAGCCAGTGCGCAAACATCGCCCCACTGCAGGGGTCGATATTCGACCGGCGCGGACGCTTCGCTAGGCCGGTCGCTTGCGGCTAGCGCGATATCGATGATGACTTCATGGCCAAGCACCGCAGCCTGCACATGCAGGTCGGCGGGGCCGTCTGCGCTGTCGCTCAGGTAGAAAATGGCCGCCGGCAAGACGGTGCGCAGAGCCTGGCCGGCGACCCGCACCTTTTGCTCGGCGCAGACATGGCTGAGCGCAAAACCGCGAAAGCGCAGGCCGGTGGCCAGCATGTTCACGCATTCGGCCACGCCGCTTTCCAGATCTATTTCGGTGTCGCTGCGGGGCGCGACCCAGCTCATCAAGGCCATGCAATGCTCGGCGGCCTGCCGTGAGAGCTGGCCCAGCGAGTTGCAGTGCTCCACCAGGCTGGCCGGGTCGGCCCGCTGCTGTAGGCGCCGCTCCATCAGAGCAGCCATCATCCCCAGGGGCTGGAACTCACCGGCCAGATGATGGCGCAGCGTAGGCGCCACCCGCCGCAGCAAAGCGTAGCGGGCAGCCTCTTCTTGGGCCGAGGTTAATGCAGTGGGGTCGTCGAGGTTCATGGATAGAGCCCGCTTGAGGCGGCGCTGCGGATGGGCTGTCCTGATGTTAGCGATGAAACCGCCCTCGCAAAGCTCATCCATACGTAACAAACACAAGCAATCGCGTGTGTGCCTCTGCCGGTAGAGCCACCCCGGCGCAGGAGGTGTGGGAGCTGCGCCCTCGCAGCGATGCCGCTGGAAATGGCTACTGTGCTCGCTCGAAGGCTGCATCGCGCCGAGGGCGGCACTCCCACAGGTGTAGCCAGAGGCCCGGCTTGGGGGTGGGAGCTGCGAGCGATGGGGCGTTTTGATCAGTCACCCCATCGCACACAAGCTCGGTGCTACAGTGCCTCGACGATTTTCTGAGCTGGCCTGGCCCCAGGGCCGCTGCCCGTCCCACCCATGCCCATCCCGCCCGCACCCCAGACGCTGCTGCGCCGCGCCCTGCGCTCGCGCCGGCTGTGGCTGGCCGCGCTCTTGATAGCGGCCCTGCTGTCGGCCTGGTTCTGGGGCAATTCCTGGCTCAGCCTGGAGGCCTTGCGCCAGCACCAGCAGGACTGGGGGCTTTGGCAGACCAGCCACCCTTGGCTGGCGCGAGCGGCGTTTGCAGCGGTCTATGTGCTGGTCACCGCTTTATCCCTGCCGGGCGCGACGGTGCTGACGCTGGCCGGCGGCGCCCTGTTTGGCTGGCTTGAAGGGACCATCGTGGTTCTGCTGTCGGCCACCTTGGGCGCGACCCTGGCGATGCTGATGGCGCGCTATCTGCTGCGCGACCTGGCTCGTCATTACGCCGGCCGCTGGCACACGGCGCTGGAGCGCGGCATGGCCCGCGACGGCAATTTTTATCTGCTGGCCCTGCGGCTGCTGCCGGTCTTTCCTTTTTTTGCCGTCAACCTGGCCATGGGCCTGACGCAGATGCGGGCCAGCACCTTTGCATTGATCAGCCTGGTCGGCATGTTGCCGGCCACTTGGGTCTATGTGCATGCCGGCGGCGCACTCTCCCGCCTGCGCTCGGTGTCCGATGTGTGGTCGGCCGACCTGCTCCTGGGCCTGGTCGCTTTGGCCTTGCTGCCCTTGTTGATGCGCTGGGCCCTGCCCCACTGGCGTCGGCGACGCGCTTTGGCGCGCTGGTGGGATCAGAGGCCACAGCGATTCGAGCGCAATCTGGTGGTGATCGGCGCCGGTGCGGCGGGCCTGGTGGCCTCCTACATGGCCTCAGCCTTGCGGGCTAAAGTCACTTTGATCGAGGCCGAGCGGCCGGGCGGCGATTGTCTCTACCACGGCTGCGTGCCCAGCAAAACGCTCATTCATGCCGCGCAGCAGATGCATCAGGCGCGCCAGGCTGGGCGGTTTGGTGTTCAAGTGGGTGAGCCCGGCCTCGATTGGCCGGCGCTGATGCGGCGCATTGAGCAGGTCATCACCGAGATCGAACCCCATGACAGCGCTCAGCGCTATACCGCGCTGGGCGTGGAGGTGCTGCATGGGCGCGCCCGCATCCTCAACCCCTGGACGGTTCAGGTGCAGGGCGCGCAGGGCGCCCAGCAGCTCAGCACCCGCGCCATTGTGGTGGCCACCGGCAGCACGCCGGTGCTGCCCGACTGGCCCGGGATCGATCAGGTGGCCGCCGTGACCAGCGACACGCTTTGGGACACTCTGGCAAGGCTGCAGCAGATGCCGCGCCGCATCCTGGTGGTCGGCGGTGGCGCCATGGGCTGCGAGCTCGCGCAGGCGCTGGCGCGCTTGGGGGCGCAAGTGCACCTGGTGGAGCAGGGCGCTCAGCTGCTGGCGCAGGAAGATGAGGACGTCGCTCAAGCAGCACGACAGGCCCTGCAGGCCGATGGTGTGGATGTGCAGTTGCAAGCCACGGTGCTGTCTTGCGGGCACGATGCAGAGGACCATGCCATGGTGCGCAGCGCTGGAGGCGAGCAGCGCATCGAATTTGATCTGCTGCTGCTGGCGCTGGGCCGGCGGCCGCGCTGGCAGGGCCTCGGTCTGGAGGCGCTGGGCCTGCAAGAGTTTCAGGTCGACGAGTTTTTAGAAACCCCCATCCCCGGCATTTTTGCAGCTGGGGATGTGGCCGGCCAATGGCAACTCACCCACGCGGCGGGGCACCAGGGCTGGCATGCTGCGGTCAATGCCCTGCAGGGCCTGCGCCGCCTGCGCGCCGATCAGGCTCTGATGCCCCAGACCCTGTTTCTCGATCCGCAGATCGCCCGTGTGGGCCTCAACGAAAAGCAGGCGCAGGCGCAGGGCCTGCGCTATGAGCTCACCCACCTGGACATGGCCGACCTGGACCGCGCCATCATCGATGGCGCTCGCTCAGGCTTCATCAAGATCCTGACCTCCACCGGCAGCGATCGTCTGCTGGGCGTGAGCATCGTCGGCGAGCAGGCGGGCGAGCTGCTCGCGGAATTTACCCTGGCCATGAACAACGGCCTGGGCCTGCACCGCGTGCTCGCCAGTGTGCACGGCTACCCAACACTCTCACAAGCCAGCCAACTGGCAGCCGGCGCGCACCGCCGCGCCCACCAGCCCGGCTGGGCAAGGCCCTGGCTGGAGCGCTTTCACGCCTGGCGGCGGGGCGGCAGTTAGGGCGGGCACAGCAGCCGCGCGGCAGGTGTGGGAGCCGCACCCTCGCGGCGATAGGGCAGTCGATACAAGAACAGCGCTCTGTCGCAAGCCCCATCGGGCCGAGGGCGGCCCTCCCACAAGTCAAGCCAGCCAGCAGCCGAGCCAGCCAGCAGCCGAGCCAGCCAGCAGTCGAGCCAGCCAGCAGTCGAGCCAGCCACAGGGCGACGCAGCCACAAGGCAGCGACAATGCCGGCTTTACCGATGGCCCGCCATGCAGACCCCTGAAACTCCGGTTGTGCGCGACATCGTCCTGGTGGGCGGTGGGCACAGCCATGCGGTACTGCTGCGGCGTTGGGCCATGCGGCCGCTGCCGGGGGTGCGGCTGACGCTGATTTGCCGTGACACGCACACGCCGTATTCAGGCATGCTGCCCGGTCATATCGCGGGTCACTACAGCTTTGAGCAAGTGCACATTGATCTGCGCACCCTGGCGCAAGCCGCTGGTGCGCGGTTTTTTCGCAGCGAGGTGATCGCGCTGGACCGCAGCGCGGGCCAGGTGCTGTGCGAGGGGCGCCCGCCGGTGCCTTATGACTGGGTATCGATCAACATCGGTGCCACGCCCCGGCTCGGTGTGCCGGGCGCGGCAAGCCACGCTTTGCCGGTCAAGCCCATCGATCGTTTTCACCAGCGCTGGCTGGAGCTGCTGGCGCGGGTTCGCACGCACAGCGGCAAGCTGCGGCTGGCTGTTGTCGGCGCTGGCGCGGGCGGGGTTGAGTTGCTCCTGGCCATGCAGTGGCGCTTGCGTGCTGAGCTCAAGGCCCTCAGTCGTGACCCGGATGCGCTGGAGTTTCATCTCTACAGCAGTACCGCGCAGATTTTGCCCAGCCACAACGCCCGGGTGCAGCGCCACTTCACCCAAGTGCTGCGCCAGCGCGGTGTGCAGCTGCATACTGCTCAGGCGGTGACCGAAGTTTGGGCCGGCTGCCTGCAGACGGCCAGTGGCCAGGTGTTTGATGCCGATGCGGTGATTTGGGTCACCCAGGCCACCGGCGCACCCTGGCTGCGCGAGACCGGCCTGGCGCTCGATGAGGCCGGCTTCATCCGCGTCAACGAGAACTTGCAGAGCATCAGCGACGAGCGGGTGTTTGCCGCCGGCGATGTCGCCAGCTGGCCCCACGCGCAGCTGGAAAAAGCCGGTGTGTTCGCGGTGCGTCAGGCCATGCCGCTGATGGACAACCTCAGGCGCAGCCTCTTGGCTCAGCCGCTGCGCCCCTATCGGCCGCAGCGCCGCTGGCTGGGCTTGATCAGTACCGGCGATGCCAATGCGGTGGCCTCGCGCGGCCGTTTTTTTGCCCAGGGCCCTTGGGTTTGGCGCTGGAAAGACTGGATCGATCGCCGCTTCATGGCGCAGTTCGAGCAACTGCCTGCAACCATGGCGCAGACCTCGGTGCAGGCCCCGGCCTTGCCCCTGGAGGATGTCGAGCGCGAGCAGCTGCTGTCGGCCCAGGCCATGCGCTGCGGCGGCTGTGGCGCCAAGGTCAGCGCCAGCGTGCTGGCGCGGGTATTGGCGCGTTTGCAGCCCCGGCCGTCCAGCGATGTGCTGCTGGGCCTGAGCGCAGGCGATGACGCCGCTGTGCTGCGCCTGCCGCCAGGTCAGGCGCTGGTGCAGTCGGTGGATTTTTTCCGCGCCTTCATTGACGACCCCTATGTGTTTGGTCGCATCGCTGCCAACCATGCGCTGGGCGATGTGTTTGCCATGGGTGCCCAGGCGCACAGCGCGCTGGCTCTGGCCACCGTGCCGCCCGGGCTGGAGTCGCGCACCGAAGACCTGCTGCTGCAGATGATGAGCGGCGCGCTGTCGGTGCTCGATGCCGCTGACTGCGCCTTGGTGGGCGGCCATACCGGTGAGGGGCAGGAGCTGGCGCTGGGCTTTTCGGTCAATGGCCTGGTCGCGCAAGACCTGCAGGGCCTGATGAGCAAGGCGGGCCTGCAGCCCGGCGACAGCCTGATCCTGACCAAGCCTATTGGCACGGGCACTTTGCTGGTGGCGCACCAAAAATTGTGCGCGCGCGGGCACTGGATAGACGCGGCACTTCAGACCATGATGCAGTCCAGCCAGCAGGCCGCCCAGGTGCTGCGTGCGCATGGTGCGCGTGCCTGCACCGACCTGACCGGCTTCGGTTTGCTCGGCCACCTGCTGGAAATGAGCCGCCCCAGTGGGGTTGACCTGCGCTTGCAGCTATCGGCTCTCCCGGTTTTGGCCGGTGCGGCCGAATCTGCGGCGGCCGGGCATCTGAGCTCACTGCATGCGTCCAATGCCCAAATGGCATCAGCGCTGCAAAGCAGTGCTGCCTGCGCCGGCCATCCGCACCTGCCCTTGCTGTTTGACCCGCAGACTGCCGGCGGTCTGCTCGCCGGCGTGCCCGCTGCCCAAAGCGCCGCCTGTTTGCGCGCCCTGCATGCGCAAGGCTATACCCAGGCCTGCGTGATTGGCCAGGTGCTGGCATGCAGCCAGACGCCGCAGCCGGTGCAGCTGGTGGTTTGAGCTTAGGAGCGGACTTGACCGCTTGCAGGTGAAGCCAAGTCTTGCTGGACCCAGGCCTACTTTTTCTCTTTCTTGATGCCCAGCGCGGCTTCCAGGCCTATGTACTCGCAGCTCACGCCCTTGTGCCAGAACTCGGGCGGCGCCAGGCAGTGCTGGTAGAACTTCTCACCTTTGAGGTCCGACAGAAAGTAAGAGCGCAGGATGGCTTTGGTGGTGGGCACCAGGGTCACATTGCGGGCCAGTCCGCACTTGGCCTTGAAGACACAGTCGTTGGCCTCGGTGGCGTCCTTGTACAGATGCAGCTTGATGCGGCCTGAGCCCATGCCCGATTTTGTGAAGCTCAGCGCGCAGGCGCTGCCGTCCATCCTATCGAGCCCGTGCTGGCGCGCCAGGAAATTCATTTCTGCCAGCACCAGTTGCAGGAACCATTCGCCGACCACGCCGGCGCAGCTGTAGTAGCTATCCTTGACCTGCTCATAGATGATCGGCCCGGCCGGCATTTCCTTGCTGTCCAGGCGCAGCATGGGTTCGGGCCCGGCCGATGGCCCCAGGGACGGCAGGCGCGCGATCTCATGGTTGGAGACGAAGTCGGTCGGGTCCGAGCAGGCGTTCAAGCCAGCCAGGGCGGTGCCGATCAGGCACAGGGCCAGCAGGCGTTGCAGGAAGGGGCGCAGCTTCATCACGGGCTCATGGTCGCACAAAAGCGCGCGGGCGTATCAAACCGGACCGGCTGGCAGCGAGCCGGTCAGCAGCGGCAAGGGCGCCGCAGCGGTGCTCGGCGCCGGGGTGCGGCTGGCATTCATCACCATCGACAGCAGGGCGTAGTAGCCGTTGATGCCGATCAGATCCACCGCCCCTTGCTCGCCCAGCAGTTCGACCACCCGCGCCCAGCTCGCGTCGCTCACGCCTTGGTTGCGATGCAGCTCAGTGGAAAAAGCATAGACGGCCGCCTCGTCAGCGGGCAGGTCCACAGGCTGGCGGCCCTGTGCGATCGCTTCAATCGTCGCCGCCGCCACCCCCGCTTTCTGGGCAATCGGGGCGTGGATGGCCCATTCCACCTGCTGTGACCATTGGCGTGCGGTGATCAGGATCGCCAGCTCCGACAGTCGCAGCACCAGGGTGCTGCGGTAGCGCAGGTATTCGCCCATGCGTTGGGCATGGCCCATCAGCTCCGGGCTGCGCAGCAAGGGGATGAAAGGTGAGATCAGCGCGCCGCGGGGTCCTTCGATCACAGCCTGCGCCTCGCGCTTTTGCTCGGGGCTCCATTGCGCCTCGGGGATGGGGGGAAGTCGGTCTAAGCTCATCAGGGTCTTTCAGTGGGGGTCTGAGCCGGCCGTCTGCGGTGGCAAGCCCATGCGCGTGCGCATGCGGGCCTGCCAAACCTCGCGCGAGCAAAAGCCCGGCCGGCTGCGGGCCATGGCTTCAGATTGCGCGAGGATGGCCTCGTCCGGTTGATCCAGTGAGATGGCCTCGCGCAGCGGCTGCTCGCAATACCAAGCTGTGTCCATGAAGATTTCCAGCCGATTGCCTTCCGGGTCGCGCAAGTAGATCGAAATCGCATTGCCATGCGTCACGCTCACCAAGTCGCTGACGTCGGGCTCGGCCTGCATGCGCGCATGGACCGCCCGCAGGGTGCTCAGGTCAGGCACGCGCAGCGAGATCTGGTTGATCAGGTTAAAGCCTGGCCCCTCGGGCCGGCCGCTGGCCAGCACCAGTTGGTGGTGCTCGCTGGGGTCCCGGCTGAGAAACAGCAATTGCACCGAACCGAGCAGGCCCCGGTCGGTTTCGGTAAAGCCCAGCGCCTGCCTATAAAAGCGGCCCATGCGATCGAGGTCACGCACATAGATACCCAGGTGGCTCAGGCTCAGTGCGCCGCTGCGGCTCAAGGGGTCGGTGGTGGACATATTGGTGGTGGCTGGGTAAGACTGCTGCGCTTCATTATCTCGCTGCGCTTAACTCCTGTTGCCGGGGTCCAACCACGGCCCCATCGGGCCGAGGGCGGCCCACCTACAACACCCAGCGCAGGCCTGGGGTCAGCCCCACCTACAACACCCAGCTCAGCCTTGTGTTGGGTGTGGGAGCCGCGCCCTCGCGGCGATGCTGCGATCGATACAGCAGCAGTACCCCAGCGTAGGCCCCATCGGGCCGAGGGCGGCCCTCCTACAACACTCAGCGCAGGCCTAGGGTAGCCCCACCCACAGCACCCAGCGCAGGCCTGGGGTCAGCCCCAGCCAGAACATGCATTGCAGGCCTAGGGCAGCCCCACCCTCAACATCCAGCTCAGCCTTGTGTCGGGTGTGGGAGCCGCGCCCTCGCGGCGATGCGGCTTTTGAACAGGCGCGGCAGCGACTTCAGCCGCGCTCGACGCCTGCCTGCCAAAAGCGCTCGTACTGCGGCGCTCGCTTTTCCACAAAGGCTGACAGGCCTTCCTGCCACTGCTCAGGTGGCAGGCGGCTCAGGCAGGCGCGCACCTCTTGCCAGTCGGTGGCGTGCTGGCGGCTCACGCTGTGTTTGAGCTCGGCCAGCGCACCTGGGGGCACGCCCTGAATCACGGTTTGCGCCAGCTTGAGCGCTGCCGGCAGCACCTCCTCGGGGTCCAGCAACTGGTTGACCAGGCCCAGACTCAAGGCCTCAGTGGCGCTCACCTTGCGGCGGGTGTACATGATCTCCAGGGCCCGGCGCTCGCCGATGAGGGCGGGCAGGCGGGCCATGGCGGTGTTCGGAATCACCCCCAGGCCGAGCTCGGGCGTGCTCAGGTAGGCGTTGCTGGCCATGACTGCCAGGTCGCAGCTCAAGGCCAGCTCAAAGCCGCCGCCCAAGGCGGGGCCGTTGATGGCCGCGATCACCGGCAGGCGGTGCTGGGCCAGGGCCTCAAACAGGGAAACCGGGTTGTCGGGATGGGGCTTGTCACTGAGCCAGGCGCCGGTGTGCAGGTCGTGGATATTGGCGCCCGCACAAAAAAAACGGCCACGCCCGGTCACGACGATGGCGCGTACATCTTGCGTCTTGAGCGCATCAAGCGCCTGCAGTGCCGAGCGCACCAAAGCAGACGACAAGGCGTTAAAGCGCTGGGCATCGTCCAGGCTGAGCAGGGCCACCTTGTCCTGGACTTCGCATTGCACCGTCATGGCGCTGTGCCTTCCTCGGCCTGGAAATAGGGCAGGCGCTGACCCTGCACCTCGGGGAAGGTGACCTGGGCCCGCTGGCCCACCTGCGGGACTTGTCCTTTGGGCCCGTGCCAGCGGCTGAGCATGCGCGGGCCTTCCTCCAGATCGATCAGCACCACGGTATAGGGCAGCTGCGACTGCCAGTGCGGCCCCTGAAAAGCCACCTGCACCTGGCTGTAGCTGTAGACCTGGCCTTTGCCGCTGCTGGCCTGCCACGACAGCTGCGTGCCGCCGCAGGCCGGGCACAGGCGCCGGGCGTAATAAAACACATGGCCGCAGTCGGTGCAGTGCTGCAGCATCAGCTGCTCGCGCTGGCAACCCTCCCAGAAGGGCTGGGAGTCGACGGTGGGCTGTGGCAATTCGGCGATGAGTTCGCTGGGGGTGTTCATGTTCAGGCCTCCATCACCATGACGCCGCAGACAGAGAAGACGCCACCATTGCCGCTGACCACGGCGCGGCGGGCGCCCGGAATTTGCCTGCGGCCGGCGGTGCCGCGCAGTTGGTGGACCGCTTCGGTGACATGCAGCATGCCGCCGATGTGCGCCTGCGACAGCAGGCCGCCGTGCGGGTTGAGCGGGCAGCGCCCGCCCAGGCTGGCATGGCCGGCGCGCAGGTAGTTGCCGGCTTCACCCGGCCCGGCAAAGCCCAGCGCCTCCAAAGTGATGAGCACCGAGATGGTGAAAGCGTCGTGCAGCAGGGCCACCTGAAAGTCTTCCGCGCCCAGGCCGGCTGCGGCAAAAGCATCGCGTCCGGCCGCTGCCATGCCCAGGTCCTCCAGGTCGGGTGTTTGCGCCACCGAGTTGTGGGTCGAGCGCATGGCCATGGAGCGTATCGACACCGCCTTGAGCCCGCGTGCCTGGGCGCGCTCGCGGCTCATCAGAATCAGCGCGCCACCGCCGTCGGAGACTTGCGAGCAGTCGAACAGGCGCAGCGGTGTGGCGATCATGCGGCTGGCCAGGTAGTCTTCCATGCTCATGGGTTTGCGCATCTGCGCGTTGTCGTTGAGCAGGGCGTGGCGCCGGGTGATCAGGGCGACTTCGGCCAGGTCTTTCTCGCTGGCACCGTACTGCGAGAGGTAGCGCTGCGCCAGCAGGGCGTACGGCGTGACCATGCCGTGCAACCCGAAAGGCTCTTCCCATTCTTCACCGCCGAGCAGGTTGCGCAGGGCCAGGCCTTGCGCACCGGGCGGCCGGCCGGTCAGGGTGTTTTCGCCATAAACGCAAGCGGCAATCTCGCAGTGGCCCGACTCGATGGCCCAGACCGCTTGCTGCAGCATGGTCATGGCGGTGACGGTGCCGCCCACATCGACGGTCGTTAAAAAATTCGGCTTGAGCCCCAGGTACTCGGCCAGCGTGGACGAAAACATGGAGTTGGGAATGGCATAGGGATCGAGGTTGATCAGACCGTCGATGTCGGGCACGCGCACACCGCAGTCGGCCGCCGCCTCTTGTACCGCCCAGGCCTGAATTTGTACCGACTCCATGCCGGGGAGCTTGCCGACCCGGGTCTCGCCGGCGCCGACGATGACCACTTCTTGACTGACTTTGGGCATGCGTTCCTTGATGAACAAACGTGGGAGAAAACGTCTCAGCTGGCCAGCAGGTGGCGGGCGATCTGCAGGCGCTGCATTTCCGAGGTGCCTTCGCCGATGCGAAAGGCGCGGGCGTCGCGGTAGATGCGCTCGACCGGCAGGTCGCACATATAGCCGGCGCCGCCAAAAATCTGCAACACCCGGTCAGCCACCCGACCCAGCATTTCGCTGGCATAGAGCTTGGCGCGCGAGGCGGCGATGCGAAAGGCCGGATCGCCCGCATCGCCCAGCGCGGCGGCGTTGCGGGTGATCAGCCGCGCTGCATGCAATTCCACGTCGCAGTCGGCCAGGGCGAACTGTATGGTCGGCTGCTCGGCCAGGGGCTTGCCGAAGGCGATGCGCTGGCGCGCATGCGGCAGCACCAAGTCCATCAGGGACTGCGCCATGCCCAGGCATTTGCTGGCCACATAAATGCGGTCGTTGTTGATGGTGGCCATCATGATCTGAAAGCCTTGGCCTGGCTCCCCCAGCACATGGCTGTCAGGCACAAAGCAGTCGTCGAGGGAGAAGGCCGACAGCGGATAGCCGTGCCAGCCCATCTTGCGAAACTTGCGCTGCATCACAAAGCCCGGGTTGCTCTTGTCGACGATGAAGGTCGACAGCTTGGACTTGAGTGGCGCTGCCGGGTCGGTGGCCGCCAGCACGATCACATGGTCCGAGTGCTCGGCATTCGATATGAAGTGCTTGTAACCATTGAGCTGCCAGCCGCCGGCCACACGCACCGCCCGGGTCGATACCGCTGAGAGGTCGGAGCCTGCGCCCGGCTCGGTCAGGGCGTAGGCGATGTGGGTCTTGGCCTGCAGCAAAGGCTCGACCAGCCAGGCTTGCTGCTCGGTACTGCAAAAACGCAGCGAGCCCGGCAGGTGGCCGAAGACCTCGCCCAGCGGCATCGAGGTATGACCGATGGCCTCGTCGAGCTCGCTGAGCATGTGCAGCGACAGACCCGGCCCGCCGATGGAGGCGGGCAGGTTGTAGCCGTACAGACCGAGCGCGCGCACCTCCTGCTCCAGCACCTGTCTGCGCGGGGTATCGAGCCCGTCGGCCTGGTCGACCTCGGACTCCAGGGGCTTGAGCTTTTCTCGCACAAAGCGCTCGACGGTCTCGAGCAACAGGCGCGCTTCTACGGTATCGGTCATGGTCAGGCCTTGCCGGGTGAGGCTTTAGTCGAGCTGGATGTTCAGACGCTTCATCTTGACCGCATAGTTGGCGCGGTCAGCGGTGAGGAAGGCGGCGTACTGGTCCGGCCCTTGGTTGAGCAACTCCAGGCCGACGCCGGTGATGTTGGCGTTCAGAAATGCTGGCTGTGTGATGACCTGGGCCACGTCGGTGGCGATCTTGTCGACCACCGCACGCGGGATGCCGGCCGGGCCGATCAGGCCAAACCAGGGCGCGCCCTGAAAGCCCGGCATACCGGCTTCGGCAAAGGTGGGGACATTGGGCAGCAGGTGCGATCGCTTGCTGCTGGAAATAGCCAGGACTTTGATCCGTCCGTCTTTGGCAAAGGGCAGGGCCGGGGGGATACCGGTGAAGGAGATCTGCACCTGATCCGAGGCCAGCGCGAGCATCACCTCGGAAACGCCTTTGTAAGGCACATGGGTGAGCTTGGTGTTGCTCAGGGCCATAAAGCTGTGGGCGTCCACATGGGCGGTGCTGCCGATGCCGAAGGTGCCGTAGTTGATCTTCTCTGGCGCTCGGTTGGCTGCGGCGACGACGTCTTGCAGGGTCTGGCCAGGGAACTTGCCGCCGGCGATCATCACAATCGGCGATGCCGCGATGTTGATGATGGGCACGAAGCTGTTCACCGGGTCATAAGGCATCTTCTTGTAGATGTACTGGTTCGACGAGATGGTTGCGTCGTTGGCCAGCAGCAGGGTGTAGCCGTCGGGCGCTGATTTGGCGGTGGCCTCGCCGGCGATCATGGTGCCGGCGCCGGCGCGGTTTTCAACCACCACCGGCTGCTTCCAGACCTTGCCCAGCTCTTCGCTGAGCTGACGCGCCAGGATGTCGGCCAGGCCGCCAGCGGGGAAGGGCACGATGATCTTGACCGGCTTGGTCGGCCACGCTTGCGCCGACGCGGTGATGGCGCTCAAGGCCAGCGCAGTGCCGGCCAGCATCTTCATGAGTTTTTTCATAGCTTCTCCTCTTTCTAACGGTGGTGGTTGGTTTGAGAGACTCAGGCGACCTGCCGGCCGCTGGCCGGCCAGTAAGGCGCGCGCAGCGCGCGCTTGTCAATCTTGTTGGTGCTCAGGATGCGCGGCAGTGCCGCCATCACCTCGATGCTGCGCGGGCATTTGTAGTGGGCGATCAGGCTGCGGCAGTGGTTTTGGAGTTCCTCAGCGCTGGCCGCCTGAGCCGGCTTGAAGGCGACAAAGGCTTTGACGGTCTCGCCCCATTTGGCATCCGGAATGCCGATCACCGCCGCCTCCAGCACGCTCGGGTGCAGCAGCAGCGCCTCTTCGACCTCTCGCGAGTAGATGTTCTCGCCGCCGGAGATGATCATGTCCTTCTTGCGATCCTGCACGAAGAGGTAGCCCTCGTGGTCGAGGTAGCCCACATCGCCGGTGTGCATCCAGCCATGCTGGATGGCTTGCGCTGTGGCCTCGGGTTTGCGCCAGTAGCCCTGCATCAGCGCCTTGGATCGGGTGCAGATCTCGCCGCTTTCCA
>JBILDR010000215.1:0-5573 GCA_044352515.1 Polaromonas sp. | reverse complement strand
GCCGCTGAGCACAATGCACAGGGCGCTGAAGAGGCCCGAGGCCAGGGCCAGGAACAGTCCCAGGCGGTGTATGCCCAGGGTGCCGACCGAATAGCCGATGATGTCGCGAAAGAAGGTGTCTTCATGTTCGGGCGTCTTGACCTCCTGACCTCGGCCAGGATTGGTCGACGAGAGAACCAGACCGCCGTGCAGTGAAAGGGCGAAGGCGGTGGTGAAGAAAAAGCTCACCGCGATCATGTGCGCGGGGTTGTAGTGAAAGTGCAGGTACTGGTAGCCCACATTGGAGACCCAGTCCAGATGGCTGAAGATGCCATACGGAAAGCCATGGCCCCAGGCGCCCATCAGCACCGGGCGCACCACCACCAGGGTGGCGTAGGCCACGATGGCTGCACCAAAGGCCACGGGCACGTGGTAACCCATGCCCAGCTTGCGGCAGATTTCCACCTCACGCAGTGCCCAAGAAACAAAGGCGCCGAGTGCGCAGACGGTGATCAGCTGCCACAGCCCACCCTCGAGAAGCGGCGCAAAGCGCAGGCCGTACGAGAGGTCCGGCGGGGCGATGCTGATTTGCCAAAGATTCCAGGTGGGGCCCATCGCTGCGCCCCAGAGGATCAGTGCGGTCCCCAGGAAGGCGAAGAAGGCCGCCGTGATGCCGAAGAAGCCGACATAGAAAGGGCCGAGCCAGAAGTCGAACAGGTCGCCACCGAGCAAGGTGCCGCCGCGGACTCTGTATTTTTTTTCAAAGTTGAGCATGGCCATGGTCAGGCTCTCCTGTCGATTGAGAGATAAAGGTTTTTGCGATCACGGCGCAGACGCCTTGCGGCGCCTGCGCCGATCCCCGGTCAGGACTTGGCCGCTGGGGTGGGTGCGGGCAGGGGTGCGTTCTGTGCTGCAACCGGTGCCTTGCGGGCGCCGTCGAGCCAGTTGAACTTGTTCGTGCTCAGCAAGATGAGGTGAATCATCGCTGCCAGACCAAACAGGAACACGCCTTGGACCACCATGGCTCGCAGGGGGTCGTAAAGTCGCCAAACTCTCCACATGATTTTTCTCCTAGATGATGTGAGACATGAATGTGTAAACCGCGGCATGGACGCCCGAAAAGATGCTGCTCTTTTGCTCCGCACCGGGCAACCAGCTTTGCCAGTGCACGCCGAGCAGTTGGCCCAGCAAAGCGATGGCAAGCAGAAGCACGAAGCAGGGCACGACGATCAGCGCAAGCATGAGCTTGTCTTCCCGGCGGGCTGGCTTATTGCTGGAATAAGACATGTCGTTCATGGGGTTGTCTCCATTCAAAGGCCGGTTTTTCTTAGAACCAGGGGCGCCACGCCCACACCAGGGCATGGGCGATCACGGCAACTGCCGTGAATCCCACCAGACCCTGCATGTAGTAGGTGTGGAACTCCTGAGCCTCTTCGTCGGTCAGTCCGGAAATGGACGTGCGATTCGACATACGAATGCTCCTTTTCAATCAAGGCCGCAAGGCCTGTCGCTGCGCGCAGCCCGCGCAGCCTGGGCGTCCACAGCACCTTTGCTGCGGCGTGGGATAGACCGCGCCGCAAGGCGCAGGTCACATAAATGTCGAGACCGGCTCATGCCGGCTCTCCCAGTCCTAGCGCCAGGCCGGCGCTGCGCACCAATTGCTCGGTCACTTCGGGCAGATCCTGTTCGTGCGCACTGCGCTCGGCCTGATCGCGCAGGCGCTTGGCGGCAGAAATTTGCACCAACACCGGCTGGCGTGCCACCAGGTCAGCCAGCGCCGTCTGCGCCTGCTGCTGCCAGGGGCGCTGTGCCCGCTCGCGCGCCAGCGTGGGCTCAACCCGGTCCATGTCCGTGCCCAGGGGCAGGATGTGAAACAGCGCATCAAACAGGGCGTTGCAAACTTCCTGGATCAGATAGGTGGCGCCGCTGTAGCCCATGAAGGGGGTGCCGGTGTGCCGACGGATGATGGCGCCGGGAAAAGAGGCGGGGATGAAGGCGGCGCGCATCGGACTGCTGCCGCCAGCCTCGCTCATGTACATGCGCTCGTTGTAGCTGCCAAAAAGGATCAGCGGCATCTGCTTGTGCACCAACTCCCGCACCTGGGCGTTGTCAGTCTTCTCGCCCGGTTTGCGCGAGACTGCGAACTTGCAGGGCAAGCCCATCTCGACTTCGAGGAAGTTGCGCAGGCCCCGGGCATAGGTGTCGGTGGCCACCACCGCAAAGCTGGCCGTGGCAAAAAAGTCTTGCGTCACTGAGCGCCAGAGGTCCCACACCGGCTTGATGGTGGTGTGGCGCTCGCGCTCAATGAAGGGTTCAGGATCGAGGTCCAGCAGTTGCCCCAGGGTGCGCAGGAATTTGGTGGTGCTGTGCAGGCCGATCGGCGCCTGCAAGTAGGGCCGCTCGAGGGCTTCGCAAAGCAGGCGGCCAAACTCGCGGTACATGCAGATGTTGACGTCGGCCTCGACCAGGCGCGAGACATCGGCCAGGTGGCTGCCCAGCGGGAACACCAGATTGATCTCGGCGCCTATGCCCTGCACCAGGCGGCGAATTTCTGCCAGATCGCTGGCGCTGTTGAAGGCGCCATAGCTGGGGCCGATGATGTTGACCCGCGGCCGCTCACCTGCCTTGCGCTCGCGCTTGGGCACCTTCTTCATGCCGTACTCGGTCCACAGCCACAGCATGGCGCGGTTGGCGCATTGCCATTGGTCTTCGTCGATGGTGCGCGGTAAAAAGCGCATCAGGCCCGTGCCTTCGGGGGTGACGCCGCCGCCGATCATCTCGGCAATCGAGCCGGTGACCACCACCGCCGGCAGATCGGGGTCGAGCGAGCCGTGCGCGCGCTTCATCGCGCCTTCTGTGCCTTCGCGGCCCAGTTGCTCTTCGGCCAGCCCGGTGACCACAATCGGCAACTCATGCGGAGGCAGCGCGTCGGTGTAGTGCAGCACCGAGGTCACGGGCAGGTTTTCGCAGCCCACTGGACCGTCGATCACCACCTGCAGTCCCTTGATCGCGGTGAACACATATACCGCGCCCCAATAGCCGCCGGCGCGGTCGTGGTCGAGCACCAAGGGTGTCTTGCCGCTCATCTTGGGTCCTGAGGTGGGCTCGCTCATGATCCCATCTCCTCGGCCTTGGCTTTCTTGCGCTTTTTCTCGGCCATGCGCCGCACGTCGGCTTTGAACTCCGGGTGCATCACCGGGGGCTCCTGCCAGACGCCCGCTTTATCGCCGATGCCCACGCTGCCAAAGAAATCTTTCATCGCGTCAAAGCGGGCCTGGTTGCCCATGGCCGCCTGCACCACCTGGATCAGCGAGCCCACACCGGCTGCACCCATCAAGGGCCGGGCAGAGATCAGGTTGGTGAAGTACAGCGAAGGGATGCAGGCCTCTTTGGCCGCCTGCACCACCGGTGTGGTGCCCACCGCCAGCTGGGGCTTGAATTCGCGCACGGCGGCGATGTCTTGCTCCAGCGAGGCGCGAAACTGCACGTGGACACCCTTGGACTGCAGCCAGGCCGCGTCATGCGCGTTCCAGGGGGTGGCCGGGCAGGCCGAGCCCACATAGGGAACCTCGGCGCCGCATTCAATCAGCAGGCGGGCCACCAGCAGCTCCGAGCCTTCGTAGCCGCTCAAGGTGATGCGCCCTTGAATGCGCGCTTGTGCCAGCAGGCCGCGCATGGCGCCCAGGGTTTGGTTGCGCGCCAGATCGATCTGCTCGCTGGCCACACCGCAAGCCTGGCCGATGGCGCCTAGCCAATCATGGGTGCCCTCGATGCCTACCGGCGCTGAGCCCACGATGGGCCGGCCGGCGGCCTGGAATTCGCGCACGCTGGCGGTGTAGAAGGGGTGTATGGCGGCCACTGCAGAGCAGTCGAGCGCGGCATAGAGTTCGCGCCATTCGCGGGTCGGTACGGTGGCGCCGACGGCCAGGCCCATGGGCGCGATCATTTGGCCGATGATGACCGGATCGGCCGGGAACATCTCGCCCAGCAGGCTGATGGTGGGTGCCCCGGTGCGGGCCTGCCGGGGTTGGGCCACCGGGCCGGCCATGGCTTCTTCGCGGGCGTAGCGCAGCATCGCGCCGGCCAGTACGTCCTTGGCTTCGGCATGGGTGGGCACGCCAAAGCCGGGCACGTCGATGCCGATGATGCGCACGCCGTTGATCTGCTTGGGCAGCAGCTGCAGCGGCACGCCGCTGGCCGTGGGCACACACAGGTTGATGACGACGATGGCATCGAGCTTGTCGGGGTCGGCCTCGCGGTGCACCGCCTCGCGGATGTCTTCAAACAGCTTGCCGGTGACCAGGGTCTCGGAGTTGAAGGGCACATAGCCCACGCTGCGGCGCGCGCCGTAGAAGTGCGAGGTGAAGGTCAGTCCATAGACGCAGCAGGCCGAGCCCGACAGCAGCGTGGCTGTGCGGCGCATGCGCAGTCCCACCCGCAGCGAGCCGAAGGCTGGGCACATGCTTTGCGGCTGGTCGTGCGGGCCCTTGGGGTAGTCCTGCGCATACTGCTCCAGCACCTCGCTTTTGCCGGCGCTGGCTGCAGCCTTGAGCAATTCGTCCTTGCCGGCGTGGCAACCCAAGCCCTGCTCGGAGGTGGCCGCCGGGTTGGGCAGGGGGGTGATGGGTATGGATTTCATGGCCCGCTCAGACGGTTTCGTAGACGACTTCGAGGCTGGGCTTGACGATGTGCTGCTTGCCAGTCATGTCCACCTCAGTGGCTGGCTCGAGCACCACGTCGCGGCCGACGGCCGAGGCGCTGAACAGGCTGAGCAACTCGTCTTGCGTCAGCGGCTTGGGACGCTGCGGCGGCGCCTCGGCCACATTGGCGGCCAGGCTCTCGAACAGCGGGCCCCAGTCGCCGCCGGGGCGGCCGATGATTTCGTAGCTGGCGCTCTTGCGTCGGATGTCCTCGTTGGCTGGGATTGCCGCGAGCACCGGAATGCCGGCCTGGTCGGCAAAGGCCGCAGCCTCGCCGGTGCCGTCGTCCTTGTTGATCACCACGCCGGCCACGCCCACATTGCCGCCGAGCTTGCGGAAGTATTCGACTGCCGAGCAGACGTTGTTGGCCACATAGAGCGACTGCAGGTCGTTGCTGGCCACCACGATCACCTTCTGGCACATATCGCGGGCAATCGGCAGGCCAAAGCCGCCGCAGACCACATCGCCCAGGAAGTCGAGCAGCACGTAGTCAAAGCCCCAGTCGTGAAAGCCCAGCTTTTCCAGCGTCTCGAAGCCATGGATGATGCCCCGGCCGCCGCAGCCGCGGCCGACTTCCGGGCCGCCGAGTTCCATCGCGAAGACGCCGTCGCGCTTGAAGCAGACGTCGCTGATGGACACCGGCTCGCCAGCCAGCTTTTTCTTGGACGAGGTCTCGATGATGGTCGGGCAGGCTTTGCCGCCAAAAAGCAAGCTGGTGGTATCGCTCTTGGGGTCGCAGCCGATGAGCAGCACCTTCTTGCCTTGCTGGGCCATCATGTAGCTCAGATTGGCCAGGGTGAAGCTCTTGCCTATGCCCCCTTTGCCGTAAATGGCAATGATCTGGGTTTCCTTGGTCGGTGCGCCAGTGGCCACCGGCGCCGGTTCGATGGCAGC
>JBILDR010000052.1:0-18344 GCA_044352515.1 Polaromonas sp. | reverse complement strand
CGTAAAAGCCCAAGGGCAGGCCGGCCAGGCCCTTGGTCTGGCGCTGTGCTTCTTCTTGGTCGAGCAGCCAGCGGTATTGGCCTGGGTTGGTGCCGATGCGATGGACTTGCAGTTCGCTGGCTTCGGCCGAGACCAGGCGGTTGCGCCATTTGCCGTCCAGGGCGGCTCGCAGTGTTTCGGCCTGGGGCTGCAGGTCGATCAGCACCGTCGCGTAGCCGCTCATCACCCGGCGCCAGGCGCGCATGCCGTGTTCGCCGCTCTGGCCAGTGTCTTCCGGGGTGATCAGGACAAACTTCAGACCGCTGCGTGGCAGGCTCTGGCGCAGGGCGCGGCTGGCGCTGGCCTTGTCGGCGGCTGACACATCCTGCAGCCAGATGGGCCCGCGCGAGCACAGCGACAGGCTGCCCAGGGGTCCGAAGCTGCGCACGATGAACTGGGCCAGCCCGACCGGGCTGCCGTCCTGCTCGATCAAGGCGCGCAACACCGGCACGCCCAGCAGGCGCATGGTGGCGCCGTAGGCCCAGTCCTGCTGCAAGGCGCAGCTTGTCCGACCATGGGCTGCGTCCCAGTCGGGCTGCGCGAATCTGTCCCAGAGGATTTTCATCTGCCTACAATCTCACGACCATGAAAGCAGGATGGCTGAAGTTTTTCTGGCGGGGCAGGGCCGAGCAGGTGATGGGGTATCGCATAGTCGAGCCGCGCCCTACGCTGTGGGCAGTGTTCTGGGTCATCGTCTATCTGATCCTGCCGGTGATGGCGCTGGGCAGCCTAGTCGATCTGCTGGTGCAGTGGAGCACAGGCCAATGCACCGGCCTATGGTGCATGTTCTGAGGGTGCTGGTTCTGATTGTTTGCAGTGCGCGGGCCATGGCCCTAATGTTAGCCCGGCGGGCGCGGGGCTGGCTGGCGGCGCTGACGCTGTTCGGGCTGGCTGGCTCAGCGCTGGCCCAATCCTTCAGCTTCGTGGCTTTGGGCGATCTGCCCTATGGTTCGCCTCAAAAGGCTTATCCGGCCTATCGGCAACTGATCGCATCGATCAACCAGCTCAAGCCGGCTTTTTCTATCCATGTGGGCGACATTAAGTCGGGTTCCAGCCTCTGTTCGGACCGGGAGTTCGAGGCGCAGCGGGGCCATTTTGATCTGTTCGAAGCGCCGGTGGTCTACACCCCGGGCGACAACGAATGGACCGACTGCCACCGCCGCAGCAACGGCGGCTACGAGCCGCAGGAGCGCTTGCAGGCGCTGCGGCAGTTGTTCTTCAGGCCAGGTCTGTCTCTGGGTGCTCAGCCCATGGCGCTGCAAAGTCAGGCCGAGCTCATGCCCGAGCATGCCGCTTTTGTGGAGAACCAACGCTGGCTGCATCAGGGGGTGTTGTTTGCCACGGTGCATGTGGTGGGCAGCAACAACAATATGCAGCCCGATGTGCCGGGCGCGCTGCAGGAGTTTGCCCTGCGCGATGCGGCCAATGTCGTCTGGATCAAGGCGGCCTTTGAACACGCCCGCGCTTCAGGCGCGCGGGCCTTGGTGCTGGCCATGCAGGCCAATCCGCTGCTCGGCCGCAACTTGTTCGAGGATTTTCCCAAGGGCTCGGGATTTCGCAACAGCATAGGCGATACCTTGCTGCCCCTGGCAGCGGCCAGCAGTGTGCCGGTGTTGCTGATCCATGGAGACAGCCATTGGCACCGGATGGACCAGCCCTTCACCTGGCAACGTCAGCCCCTGCGCCAGTTGACCCGGCTGGAGGTGCCGGGCGGAACCGATGTCAGGGCCTGGCGGGTCAGTGTGGACCCGAGTAAGCCGCAACCGTTTTCAGCGGAGCTGATCGAGCCGCAGCCCGGCCAGTGATGGCGGCCCACGGCACTGCTAACCGGCTCATGCGATAGCCGGGTGCTTGAGGAGTTCCCTGTGCCACTGCATCGCCTGGTCGAGATCGGCCCACTGCGCCGCGGGCTGGTTGGAGTAGTCCAGGCATTTCAGGGCGAAGTTGGCCAGAGAATCCGGCCGATCCATGGCGCTGACAAAGCGGGCCATCGCGTCACGGGATGGTTGCGACCGGGGGTCGCTTTGTGCTCTCTGGTTCAAGCGATTGAGCTGATTCCCGGCCCACCGCTTGACGGCCTGACTGTCGAGGTATTTGTCCGCGTTGCCCGATTTTTTCACGGCTTCGACGGCAGGCTTCAGGAGTTGTTCTTGCATCAGCACCCCGACATCCGTATGGGCCAACAGCAGGGTCATGATGGCCTGAGCGTACACGTCCGTTTCCCGGCCGTGGGGCCGCTGCGTGAGTGCACGAGGGTGCATGTAATCGCTTGTTCCGGAGGGGCCACTGCGGATGAAGCGTGTGCTTGGATTGGCCTTGCTGGCTTTGTAGAACATGCCAGTATCGATCATGGTCGCTTTGTTAGTGGCCGTGTCGAACATCATGTTTTCCCATTTGTGATCTCGGGCCACTATATTGCGTTCGTGCAAACTCACGATGGACTGAAACGATTGTTGGGTCAACGCCTTGCGCTGATCTGCGCTGAGCTTGTTCTCAGCCACCTCGGCGAAGGCTACGCGTCCGGGCACCCGCTCCATGATGAGTTCATGCAGCTTGACGCTGTCTTTGGGATTGGCCTTGATCAAGGCCCTCAGGCCCAGCGAGTCCACCATTTTGAATTTGTTGTTGACCGAAACGGTGAAAAATTCGGTTTCGGCGACGCCGGCTTTTTGCGCAAAGCCCGGCTGCTTTTTGCTGACCAGATAGGCAGCGATGGATTCCTTGGGGGCGGCAGCTCGATCCAGGCTCAGAACGGGCGTGGCTCCGCCGAGGAAGGTCTTGATCACCCTGGGCTTGGTGTCGTTGCCAATGGTGACCTCATGGACAGCCCCGAAGGCGCCCTCGCCGAGCTTCTTGCCCATCTGGAGTCCGGCGGTGGCGCGAACCTCTGCCAGGCTGCTGCCTTCGGCCAGAGGCGGTTTGGCCTGCAGCCCGGCCGCCTGAGGCAGCGCCTCAGAGGGCGGCTGATGAGCCACGGCACCGTTTGACGCGGATGCGGCTTGGGGGTCCCGCAGCAAGCGCTGGATGAAGGCCACGTCGACCCGATTGCGATGCCCGGCTGACTTTGCATCGAGATGTTGCGCAAGCTGGGCTGCGGCTTCCGACTTGCCTGCTTTGGTCAACACCGTGCTCCAAAATTCTCGCGTCTGGTTGAGCCGGCTATTGCCCTCGCCACGCCACCATAGCTGAAAGCCACTCTTGCGCGCCAGCTGGATGGGGCCGCCTTCCTTGTTTCGGTTGACCAAGACAAACACGCCCGAACTCTTGTTGGGCAGGTTCACATGGGCTTGAACTCGATTGAGGATGTCGGTGGCCTCATCCTTGCTCAAGTTCTGGATGTTCTTCTGGTAGTTGGCCCCCCCCTGCGCGACGATCGAAACCGGCATGCTTGTATTCCTCAGCCGCGGATGAAGCCCGAATTTAGCAGAGGCTGGGCTGATAAAGCTGCCGTCGCATGGCTAGTCTCGTCGTTGCGAACCAGTGTGGTTGCAGGATCGACCATGGCACTGACTGCTTCGGCCAAGGCCTGCGCCCGCTCCAAGCCATCGGCCACCAGCTCATTGAGGGCCTGCGCCGAGGTGCTGGCCATCAGTGCTGTGCTGGTGATGCTTAAGCGGTCTTGCTCGTCAAGAACGATGGCCCAGCCGTGCTCGAACCGGGCTTCCTGATTGAGCTTGAGCAGCGCGACCGAGACGGTCCCCAGCTCCTCATCACCGCAGTTGTGCATACCGAGGACGTCGACCTCGACCACGGCCAGCGAGTCGTCGGTGTGCGCCATGATGCGGGCCATCCGACCTTCGATCTTGAGTTCCAGGCCCAGAGGGTCCAGTGGCTCGGGCAGTTCGATGTTGCACGCGCGGGCCATATCAGCGACCCAGCGTTGAAAAGCGTTGAGTTCAGGTGGCTTCATGGGCAGCAGGGTCCGCCATAGCAGCAGTAGCTAAATACTACCTCACTCGATCTTGGCTTTGGCGCGCAGCTCTTCCTGGTACTTGCCCAGTTTTTGCTGAACCATCTGTTGCTGCAGCTGCGGCTTGACCTGATCAAACGGGGGCAGCTGGGGTGTGCGCACATCGTCCAGGCGGATGATGTGCCAGCCGAACTGGGTCTTGACCGGCGCGTCGACCGTCTGGCCCTTGTTCAGCTTGACCAGAGCCTGGCTGAATTCCGGCACATAGCCCTCCGGGTTGGCCCAGTCGAGGTCACCGCCGTTGGCCCCAGACCCCGGATCCTTGGACTGCTTCTTGGCGATGTCCTCGAACTTGCCGCCTTTTTTCAAGCTGGCCAGGATGGCCTTGGCCTGGTCTTCCTTTTCGACCAGGATATGGCGGGCCTTGTACTCTTTGCCGCTGTTGGCCGCCACGAACTTGTCGTACTCGGCCTTCATCTCGGCATCGGTGACCGGGTTTTTCTTCTGGAACTCGCTGAACAGTTCGCGAATTAGAATGCTCTGGCGGGCCAGTTCCATCTGATTGCGAAAGTCATCGGTCTGTGCCAAGCCTTGCTTGTCGGCCTCTTGCATGAAGATTTCACGGGCGATCACCTCGTCGCGCAACTGGCCCTGCATTTCAGGCGTGACGGGGCGGCCGGCTCGCTCGATCTGAGTGGCCAGCGCGTCCAGGCGCGTCTTGGGCACGGCTTTGCCGTTGACGATGGCCACGTTCTGAGCGAAGGCGCCAGTACTGGCAATGGCCAGCAGGCTGGCCATTGCCAGCGACTTGAGGGGGGTATAGGTCATGGGGAATCCGCAATGGTCTGAGGGTTGATGGCAGGAAGGCCCGAGCGCAGGCTCAGCCTTCCAGCGTTTCTATGGCCAGGGCGTGAAGGCCTCGGGCTATGAAATCTTGGGCCGCATCATACACAAGGCGATGGCGCGCCACCCGGCTCAAACCGGTGAACCTGGGGCTGGCGATGCGCACCCGAAAATGCGTGCCATAGCCTTCTTGGCCGGCACCGGCGTGACCGGCATGGTCAGCGCTTTCGTCGATCACCTGCAGCTGCGTGGGCGCCAGCCGCTCTTGCAGTCTGGCTTCCAACTCTCCGGCGCGCGGCAAGCCTATTGGCGACTCGGCGCTCATGGCTTGCGCTCCTCGCTGCCTGGTGCATCGCTGCCCGGCTCCAGGCCTTCTTGCATATATTTGCTCAGCACCAGACTTTGGGCCACCACAAACACCAGCATCAGGCCGATGCCGCCAAACAGCTTGAAGTTGACCCAGACACCGGTGGAGAACTGGTAGGCGACCCAGAGGTTGAGGGCGCCCATGAAGGCGAAAAATGCCATCCAGGCCTGATTGACCCGCAGCCATACCGGATCGGGCAGTGTCATTTGCGAGCCCATCAGCGCGCGGATACCGTTCTTGCCCATCAGTTGGCCGATCAGCAGGCCAGCGGACATGGCCCAATAGAGCAGGGTGGGCTTCCACTTGATGAAGGTTTCGCTGTGAAAGTAGATGGTGGCGCCACCGAGTACCACCACCAGCGCCAGACTGACCCAAAGCATGGTGTCGACCTTGCGGCCGCGCAGCAGCAGCCAGCCCACCTGGAGCAAGGTTGCAACAATCACCACTACGGTGGCCAGGAGCACTGGGGCCTCGCTGGGGCCAACCACCGAGCCCTCGACCATAAAGCCCAGCCACTGGCTGGCGGTGTCTGAAGCCCAATCGGGCTTGCCCTCGGCGTACTTGAACATGCCGAAGAAGAGCAGGATGGGCAGGAAGTCGAACAGGAGTTTCATAAAAGGGAATTATCTTGGCCGCATGGGTCCAAATAGGGCCGCAGGGAGATCCAGGCCGGTGACCTCAGTCTGATTTTGTGGGCTTGAACTGCAGCGAGGCCGAGTTCATGCAGTAGCGCAGGCCGGTGGGCCGGGGACCGTCGGGAAACACATGGCCCAGGTGGGCGCCGCAGTCGGGGCAGTGGACCTCGGTGCGCACCCCCAACCAGGCCGAACGGTCTTCCTGGGTCTCGACCGCGTCCTGGCTGAGCGGCTGAAAGAAGCTGGGCCAGCCCGAGCCGGACTCGTATTTGGTGGCGGAATCAAATAGCGGTTTGTCGCAGCAGATGCACAGATAAGTGCCCGGGTCTTTGTTGCCTTCGTACTTGCCGGTGAAGGCGCGTTCGGTGCCTTCCTTGCGGGTGACGTGGTAGGCCAGTGGCTCTGCCCCCTTTTCGGCCAGCAGGGCTTTCCATTCGGATTCGGTCTTTTGGATTTTTGGGGTCATGTTCAGGAACTGCAGCTGATTTCAATGGAGGAGGCCCAGTCGGGCGGAAAGTCGGCCAGCGCCTCCTGGCCCGGATGGTCCTCATACGGTGATTGGAGCACGGAGAGCAATTGCTGCAGCGGCGCAAAGTCGCCCTGCTTGGCCGCTCTTATGACCTGCTCGCCCAGGTGATTGCGCAGCACAAAGCGGGGATTGCACTGGCGCATCTGCAGCTGCTGCTCCTTGGTGTCCAGGCCCTGGCAGCGCTGGCGGTAGCTCTGGGCCCAGGCATCGAAGGCATCGCGGGCGATGAAGAGGTCGCGCACCGGCTCGGGCTGCTGTGCAAAGTCGCACAGGCGGCGCCAAAAGAGGGTGTGATCCACCCGGCCCTGGGCCAGCAGGGGCATGAGGGCGTCGATCAGCGCTTCGTCGCCTTCCTGCGGTGCGTCGATCAAACCCAATTTGGCCCGGTATTGCGCAAGCATGGCCGACTCAAAGACGGTTTTGTAAGTCTCCAGCGCAGCCAGTGCCAGTTCCTTGTCGCCGATCAGCGGCATCAAGGCTTGGCCCAGGCAAAACAGATTCCAATGCGCTACGGCCGGCTGCCTGCCGTAGGCGTAGCGCCCGCCGGAGTCAGAGTGGTTGCAAATATGCTCGGGGTCAAAGCCATCGAGAAACTGAAACGGGCCGTAGTCCAGGGTCAGGCCCAGGATGCTCATGTTGTCGGTGTTCATCACCCCATGGCAAAAGCCCACCGCCTGCCACTGAGCCAGCAGCTTGGCGGTGCGTTGCGCCACCGCTTCGAGCAGGGCCGCATAAGGCTGGGACGCCTGGAGGCAATCTGGGTAAAAGCGCGCGATCACGTGGTCGGCCAAGCGCCTGAGCAGCTCATGCTGGCCGTTGTGGCAGAAGTGTTCAAAGTGCCCAAAGCGCAGGAAGCTGGGGGCGGTGCGGGTGACTACCGCTGCGGTTTCCACCTCTTCGCGCAGCACCGGGCTGGGTGAGCCAGTCAAGCTCAGTGCCCGGGTGGTCGGTATGCCCAGGCCGTGCATGGCCTCGCTGCACAGGTATTCGCGGATGGACGAGCGCAGCACCGCGCGGCCGTCCCCCATGCGGGAATAGGGCGTGCGGCCGGCGCCCTTGAGCTGGATTTCCACCGGCCCTTGGGGCGTAGGCAACTGACCCAGCAGCATCGCTCGGCCGTCGCCGAGTTGCCCAGCCCAGTGGCCAAACTGATGGCCACTGTAGACGCTGGCCAGCGGGTCTGTGCCGGGCAGCACCGTGCAGCCCGTCAGGCCCAGCAGCGCTTCTTGCGACGCCAGCCACTGTTCGTTCAAGCCCAGTCCGCGGGCCAGGGCCGTATTGCGGTCTATCCAGTAAGGCGCTTGCAGCGCTTGCGGCGCGACTCGGCTGAAAAAAGCCTCGCCCAGCTCGCTCAGGGCCGGCTCCCAGGCGGGGGGCGGCGTGCTCAGGGCGGTGGACTCAACAGCGGGAAGGGCACTCATAAAGGTGATTGTCGCGCAGGCCCGGCGCTCAGGTCGCCGCGCCCGGGCAATCCCCATGGCACGGTTGCGGCCGCTTGGTGCATGATCCGGCCTTGCCGTTTTGATCAGTCTTCTTATTTGAGGTGGCCCATGTTAGGTTTGATGCAGAACCAGCCCTTGCTGATTTCGTCGCTCATCGTTCACGCTGAGCGCCATCATGGCGACGCGCAAATTGTTTCGCGCCGGGTTGAGGGCGACATCCACCGCTACACCTACAAGGACGCAGCGGCGCGCTCCCGGCAGGTGGCGCGAGCGCTCGACGCGCTCGAGCTGGGTTTTGGCGACCGGGTGGCCACGCTGGCCTGGAACGGCCATCGCCACTTTGAGCTGTATTTCGGCGTCAGCGGCTCGGGCCGGGTGCTGCACACCATCAACCCTCGCCTGCACCCGGATCAGATCGCTTGGATCGCCAACCATGCCGAGGACCAGGTGCTGTGCTTTGACCTGACTTTCCTGCCCATCGTGCAAGCCATTGCTGCCAAGTGCCAGACGGTGCGCCACTACATTGCCCTGTGCGGCGATGCGCATCTGCCCCAGGACAGCGGCATATCGAATTTGCAGAGTTTTGAGACCTGGATCGGTGGACAAAGCACCGAATACGATTGGCCTGCCTTCGACGAGAACACCGCATCGAGCATGTGCTACACCAGTGGCACCACCGGCAACCCCAAGGCCGCGCTCTACAGTCATCGCTCTACCTTGTTGCATGCTTTCGGCGCGGCCTTGCCCGACGCCATGGGCCTGTCAGCCCGCGATGCGGTGCTGCCGGTGGTGCCCATGTTCCATGTCAACGCCTGGGGCATTCCGTATTCGGCCGCGCTCACCGGGGCCAAGCTGGTGTTCCCAGGACCGGGCCTGGACGGCAAGTCGGTCTATGAGTTGCTCGAAGCCGAGCAGGTGACCTATGCCGCCGGTGTGCCCACGGTCTGGCAAATGCTGCTTGGTCATATGCGGCCGGGCGGCCTGAGGTTTTCTTCGCTCAAGCGTACCGTCATCGGTGGCTCTGCCTGTCCGCCGGCCATGATCAGCGCCTTCCGCGACGACTACGGCGTTGAGGTTCTGCACGCCTGGGGCATGACCGAAATGAGCCCGCTGGGCACGGTCTGTACCCTCAAGAACAAGCATTTGAGCCTGCCCGAGTCCGAGCAGATGAAGATACGCCTGAAGCAGGGGCGGGCGGTTTTCGGGGTCGACATGAAGATCGTCGACGACGAAGGCCATGAGCTGCCCTGGGATGGCCAAACCTTCGGCAACCTGCTGGTGCGCGGGCCCTGGGTGATCGGCGAATACTTCAAAGGCGAGGGCGGCGACCCGTTGCAAGGCGGCTGGTTCCCGACCGGTGATGTGGCCATGATTGATGCCGATGGCTATATGCAGATCACCGATCGCAGCAAAGACGTGATCAAGTCCGGCGGCGAATGGATCAGCTCCATCGATATTGAAAACCTGGCGGTGGCCCATCCCGCTGTGGCCATGGCCGCCTGCATCGGCATGCCCCATCCTAAGTGGGACGAGAGGCCGATTGTGCTGGTGGTCAAGAAGCCCGGCGCCGAACTCACCCGTGAGCAATTGCTGGCTTTCTATGAGGGCAAGATTGCCAAGTGGCAGATCCCGGACGATGTGGTCTTCGTGGACGCCATCGCCTTGGGGGCTACCGGCAAGATCCTCAAGACCCGGCTGCGTGAGCAGCTCAAGGATTACCGACTGCCTGGTCTGTGAGGCCGGCTCCAGGGTCACTTTCGCGCCAGGCTCGAGTCTGGATCTGCCGCTTTTGTGTTACAAAAGGTATCTGCAGTGTGGCGTAGTTTCCGGGCATAGGCCATGCTCTGTACCTCTTTAACACTGCCCCGGCTTTTCTTGCAAGGGGATGCCTTGTCCCAACGAGATGGCTCGTTTTCGCTGACGCCTCGCACCGACGCCGCAGAGCGATTTTTCATAGACCCAGGACGCCCACCGGTCGGATATGTCGGTTCGTCGCTGGCGCGAATTTTGGAGGTTGAACTCGGTCGCGCTTTGGCGGCTCTTGCGCAGGTGGGGGCGCAAGAGCCCGCGCCCCTGGATCGCAGCACCCTTGCCGCCCTGGAGTCCGCCCAACGGCCCAAGCGCTCGGTGCTGAGCAAAATGGATTTCAGCCAGGGCGAGCAGGCCGCCGCTGCGGCGGCGCCGCAAGCACAGACTTTGAGCGCGCAGTTGGCCGATGCCGCTCTGGGTCAAGCTCGCAACTACGACGATGGCACGGTCCTTTTTCGGCGCGGTGAGCGGGCCGAGAATGTGTTTTTGCTTCTTGCCGGCCAGGTTCGGGTGAGCGATCGACAAGCTGGCACCGGCACCACCGTGGGCCCGGGCCAGGTGCTGGCGGCCCATAGTCTGTTTGACGGCGCCTTGCACACCGAAACCGTGCATGCGCTTGGCCAGGTGCAGGCGGTCTTGTTGAGCAGCGCTGAGCTGCGCGACAAATTGGCGCCCGATACCTCCATGCTGGCCAGCATACTCATGGGCCTGAGCCTACAGCAGTGCATGGTCTCTGAGCTGTCCTCGCAAGCCGCCGCCGGTGAGTTGAGCCCGAGCTACAGCCTGCTGGGCGAGCGGACCTACACAGGGCCCGAGCTGCAACGTGAGTTGGTCGAGGCCAAAACCCGACAAGCGGGTGAAGGCATGAGCGTTGAGCAGCTGATGTGCGTTCAGTTGCAGGCGGGCGAGCAGCTGCCGCTGGCGGTGCTGCGTGGCGGCCAGGCGCTCGGGCAGGCGGGCCATGCCCCTGATGGGGCACCTGCCTTGATGATCGTGTCGGGCAAGGTCAGTGCGCGCTGGGGCGACCATGCGGTCGAGCTGGGCCAAGGTAGCGTCATCGGACTGGCCGAGGCACTGAGCGGCCAGGCCTTTGCATGGGACTACACCGCGCTGCAAGACCTCAATGTGCGGCAGTGGCCGGTCGAGCGCGCCTTGCAGCAACTCGAGCGCGCCGCTCCTTTGTGGCGCGCCTTGGCCGCCCATTTCTGCGCAGGAATCGCCCGGCGACAGCAAGAGGCCTTGGGCTGACGGCCGCGCCGCAGTCCTTCTTCCGCTCAGGCAGCAAGGCAGCACCACGCATGGATTTCTTTTTGCTGTCGCTGCTCAATGGTCTGAGTTATGGCTTGCTGCTGTTTTTGCTGTGCAGCGGGCTGACCCTGATTTACAGCCTGATGGGGGTGCTCAGCTTTGCCCATGCGGCCTTTTACGTGCTAGGTGCCTACTTGGCTTACGGCTTGAGCCTGTGGCTGGGCTTTTGGTTGGCGCTGCTGCTCTCGCCCCTCTTGGTCGGGGCCTTGGGGGCGCTGCTGGAGCGCCATCTGATGCGGCGCCTGCAGGGTCATTCGGCCGAAATGCTGATGACCTTTGCGTTGGCGCTGCTGATGCTCGAAGCGGTCCAATTGATCTGGGGCAATGCCCCGGTGGACTACCGCGTCCCAGCGGCTCTGGACGGTGCTTTGCTTGAGTTGGCCGGCGTGAGCCTGCCGGCCTACCGGCTCTTCATCATGGCGGTGGCTGTGCTGGTGCTGGGTCTGCTGGCTGTTTTTTTGCGTCGCTCGCGGGTCGGTCTGGTGCTCAAGGCCGCGCTCACGCATCCGCAAATGGCGCAAGCGCTGGGCCATGATGTGCCGCGCCTGTTTACCCTGGTCTTTGCCTTAGGCTGTGGCCTGGCGGGTCTGGCCGGTGCGCTTGGCGGCAATGCTTTTGTCACCGAGCCGGGCATGGCCGCTACCCTGGGCTCGGTGCTGTTTGTGGTGATTGTGGTCGGCGGTCTGGGCTCGCTGGGCGGCGCCTTGCTGGCCTGCCTGGTGATCGGCTGCCTACAAACCTTCGCCATCGGTCTGGACGCCAGCCTGGGCAGCTGGCTGGGCTTTCCCGGACCGCTGGCGGGCATCAAGGTCAGTCAGTTGGCGCCGCTGTTGCCCTACGCCCTGATGGTGCTGGTGCTGGTGCTGCGGCCACGCGGCTTGATGGGCCAGCGCTGATGAGGGCTGCCCATTGGTCGGCCTTGGTGCTGCTGCTGGCTGCGCCCTTGCTGCTCGGCTCGCAGGCCTTGGGCCTGATGGTGCAGATGGGCATCGCTGTGGTGCTGTGCATGAGTTTTTGGCTGCTCATGGGGCAGGGCGGCATGGTCAGCTTCGGCCATGCGCTCTACAGCGGCCTCGGCGCTTTTGCAGCAATTCATGTGCTGCGAGCGCTGGGTATGTCGGGTTCCTGGGGCCCTGTGCCGGCAGGCCTGTTGCTTCCCCTATTGCCCCTGGTCGGCGGGCTGGCAGCCGCCCTCATGGCCTGGGTTTTCGGCTGGCTGGCTACCCGGCATGACTCGGGTACTGCCTTTGCCATGATCACCCTGGGCTTGGGCGAACTGGTCTGGGCCGGCGCGCAGATGTTTCCCTCGATCTTTGGCGGCGAGGCCGGCATCACCGCCAACCGCAGCGCCGGAGCGTCCCTCGGCTGGTGGAATTGGGGCCCGGTTTGGCAGATCTATCTGCTCACCCTGATCTACAGCCTGGCCTCTGCATGGCTGATTCACCGCTACACGTTCACGCCCTTGGGTGCCCTGCTGCAGGCCGTGCGCGACAAGCCACAGCGGGTGGCTTTTCTGGGGCAGGATCCGCGGCGCATTCGCCACATCAGCTTTGTGGTGGCCGGCTTTTTTGCCGGTGTCGCTGGCGGCCTGGCCGCCCTGTTCAATGAGATAGTCAGCACCGAGGCGCTGAGCAGTCAGCGCTCAGCGGCGGTGCTGGTTTTTACCCTGATGGGCGGCCTGTCCACTTGGGTGGGGCCCGTCCTCGGTGGTGTGCTCATGGTCCTGGTGACGGTGGTGCTCTCCGGTTGGACGCAGGCCTGGCTGCTCTACATGGGCCTGGCCTTCATCCTGGTCTTGCTCTTGCTGCCTAGCGGGCTTGCGTCAGGCCTGGGCAGGCTCTGGCGCCTCGCGAAGGACAGGCCGCTGGTCTGCGCGCTGCAGTGCCTGGCCTTGTTGGCGGCGGTGGCCGGCGCAGGGGCCGCCCTTGAAATGACCTACCAGCTCAGGCTGGCTGGCACAGTGGGCTCGCAGCTGAGCTACCTGGGACTGCCGCTCGATGCGCATGGGATGGTCTATTGGCTGGCTGCCTTGGCGGTATTTTTTCTTGGCCTGGCAGCCTGGCGCGCAGTGGCCTTCAGGGTGCAGCGATGAGCCAGCCGGTGCTGCAGGTACAGGCCCTGGAACGACGCTTCGGGCTCACGCACATCCTGCGTGGGATCGACCTTGAACTGGCCGCTGGTGAGTGTCTGGCGGTCATAGGCCCCAACGGCGCTGGCAAGTCCACCTTGTTCAATGTCATCAGCGGCGCGCTCGCCCCTTCGGCCGGCGATGTGCTTTTGCATGGGCGCTCTATCGCTGGCCGGTCGCCCGATGCCATCGCCCGTCTGGGCCTCGCGCGCAGTTTTCAGATCAGCCAGCTGTTCGAGCATCTGTCCGTGGCCGATCATTTGCGTCTGGCTTGTTTGCGCGCTCGTGGCATGCGCTTCGATGGCTGGCATGGGCTGCGTGGGGTACTCGCAAAATTGCCGGATGTGCAGGCTTCGCTGGCAAGGTGGCTGCAGCGCCTGGAGCTTGGCGATCAGCAGCGGAGCCTGCCGGGCGAGCTCAGCTATGCGCAGCAGCGCATGCTGGAGTTGGGCATGACCCTGGCTAGCGAGCCGCAGGTGATCTTGCTCGACGAGCCGACCGCTGGCATGAGTCGCAGTGAGACTGAACAATTTGTGCAGCGCCTGCGGGTGCTGACCCAGGGGCGGGCCTTGATGCTGGTCGAGCACGATATGCAGGTGGTGTTCGAGCTGGCCGACCGAGTGGCCGTCTTGCATGAGGGCAGGCTGCTGGCCTGCGCTACGCCGCAGCAGGTGCGCGGCGACGCAGCGGTGCGCAGCATCTACCTGGGGGGGCTGCCATGCTGAGCGTGAGCGGGCTACAGGTCAGCCACGGCGCGGTGCAGGCGCTGCGCGGCATCAGTTTCAGTCTGGCCTGCGGACAAGTACTGGCGGTGCTGGGGCGCAACGGCAGTGGTCGCTCGAGCCTGGCGCGGGCGCTGATGGGTCTGGTGCAGGGCCAGGTGCGGGGCCGGGTTCAGTGGCAGGGTCAGGACCTGCTGGGCTTGGCACCGCACCAGATCGCCCGCTTGGGCGTGGGCTATGTGCCGGAGGCGCGCGATGTTTTCCCGCTGCTGACTGTGCATCAAAACCTGCTCCTGGGCCTGCCAGGGCATCTGGGCGCTGCTGCCGAGCGTGAGCGGCTGGCCTGGGCCTATGGCTTGTTTGTTCAGTTGCATGCCCGCTGCAACACCCTGGCCGCGCAGCTATCGGGCGGTGAGCAGCAGATGCTCAGCCTGGCGCGCAGCCTGCTGGCTCGGCCACGGCTTTTGATCGTCGACGAACCCACCGAGGGGCTGGCACCTGCGCTGGTGCAGACGGTGGGGCAGGTGCTGCGCGATCAGGCCGCTGCCGGTGTGGCCATCGTTCTGATGGAGCAGAAACTGGACCTGGTGCCTGCTTTGGCTGACCGGGTGCTGGTGCTCGGCCGTGGCGAGGTGGTGTTTGAAGGCACGCCGCAGACCTTGCAGCAGGCGCCGCAGGTGCGCAGCCTTTGGCTGGAGGCTTGAAGCCCAAGGTTTTCGCCGTGCCGCCACCCGCGGCCCCAAGTGCGCTGAATCACGCCAACAAGCCCTTGAGCTGCGTGCGGGATTAAGTGGAAACCCCAGGGTCGCTCATTCCCGAGCAGCGCCGAAGTCTTAGATCCTTAAGCTAGCATCGCGCCTTCGTCGCGCCCGCTGTCCTTGCGGCGCCTGGATTTTTTGAGAAAGGCTTCTTCATGAGCTCTGTGTCTTTGACCATCAACGGCAAGCCCTCCACGGTCGCCGTGGATCCGGCCACGCCCCTGGTGTGGGTCTTGCGCGAACACCTGCAAATGACCGGTACGAAGTTTGGCTGCGGCATGGCCCAGTGCGGCGCCTGCACCGTTCATGTCAACGGCGAGGCCACGCGCTCTTGCGTGACGCCGGTGTCCGCAGTGGCTGGCAAGTCGGTCACCACGATCGAGGGCTTGTCGCCCGACAGCAGCCATCCGCTGCAAAAGGCCTGGGTCGCAGAGCAGGTGCCGCAGTGCGGCTATTGCCAATCCGGTCAGATCATGCAGGCCGCCACCTTGCTGGCCAAGAACAAGAAGCCCACCCGCGAGGAGATCGTGCAGCACATGAATGGCAACATCTGCCGCTGTGGCACCTATCAGCGCATCGTCAAAGCGGTCCAGCGCGCCGCCAAGGAGGCTTGAACATGAACGCATCTTCCATGTCTTCATCACAGGGCCCTGAACTCAAGCGTCGCGAGTTTTTGGCGGCTGGCCTGAGTTTTTCTGTCGCCCTGGGCACGGGCCTGGCTGCAAGCAGCGATCCAGCGCAGGCGCAGGCAGCTGGCCTCAAAGCCAATGTGTGGGTGACCATAGGCACCGACGACTCGGTGGTGGTCATGACCCCCACCGGTGAGATGGGGCAGGGCACGACCACCGCCTTGCCCATGATCTTGGCCGAGGAGCTCGACGCCGACTGGTCCAAGGTGCGCATCGAATATGCGCCGCCCAACCCGCGCGTTTACGGTAACCCGCACCCCCTGCTCAACGGCGGTCAGGCCTCGCTGGCCAGCATCGCGGTGCCCGGCTACTTCACGCCACTGCGTATCGCTGGCGCCCAGGCGCGGCGGGTGCTGCTGGACGCTGCCGCCGCCCGCTGGGGCGTGCCGGTGGCTGAACTGTCCACCGCTTCGGGCGTGGTGACCCACGCCGCCAGCGGACGGCGCCTGCGCTATGGCGAGATTGCTGCCTTTGCCACCGTGCCGGCTCAGCTGCCCGCCATCACCGTGGCCGATCTGAAGAAGCCCGAACAGTACAAGCTGATCGGTCACGCCGACCTGGGCCGTACCGATGTGCTGTCCAAGGTCAACGGCCAGGCCAAGTTTGGTATCGACGCGGTGGTGCCCGACATGGTTTATGCCACGGTGCTGGAGTCACCCATGGAAGGCGCCAGACCTGGCCAGGTCAATACCGCTGAAGCCATGGCTGTGCCTGGTGTGATCCAGGTTCTGGCCCTGCCTTTTGGCGTGGCCGTCATCGCCCAGACGGTGGAAGCCAGCCGCACTGCACGTAACGTGCTCAAGGCCAAGGTGACCTGGGATACGTCCAATGCACGTGCCGCTGGATTTGACTCGGACAAGGCCAAAGAAGAGTATGCCCGCAACGGTCGCTCGGCCGAGGCCAAGCCCATGAACGCCTACAAAAAAGGCGAGGCCGACCAGGCCCTGGCCTCTGCGGCACGGGTGATTGAAGGTACCTTCTGGTCCGAGCACACCTACCATGCCCAGCTCGAGCCCATGAACTGCGTGGCCCGGGTGGCCGCCGACGGCCAGTCGGCCGAGGTCTGGACCGGTACGCAAGCGCCGGTGCTGGCGGCAATGGCCGCCGCTGGCGTGCTCAAGACCACGCCCGACAAGATCCGGCTCAACCAGATGCTGCTCGGTGGCGGCTTCGGCCGGCGCATCACGCCGGACATCGTCGCGCAGACGGTGGCCATTGCCAACGCCAGCAAAAAGACGGTCAAGCTCATTTTGACCCGTGAGGACGACATGGCCGCGGCACGTCCGCGCCCCATGACGCACCACATCATGCGCGCCGGCCTGGATGCGCAGGGCAAGCTGGTGGGCTGGAAGCACCGCATCGTGGCCGAGAACGTGGACGCGGTGGCCGCGCCGCCGCGCTTTGCCGCCACCGGCGGCAAGGACTACATCGGCTGGCAAGGCTCCAACCTGCCGCACTATGACATCGCCAACTGGGAGTCCGAAGGTGTGCGCGAGCAGCGTGGCATGCGGGTACATGCCTTCCGTGGCATCGGCGCCGGCCATAACAAGTTTGCGATCGAGTCCTTTTTGGACGAGGTTGCTCAGGCCCGCAAGATGGATCCGCTGGCCATGCGCCTGGAGCTCACCCAGAACGATCCGCGCGCGCGGGCGGTGATCGAGGCGGTGGCCGAGATGTCCGACTGGAAGCGCAAGCGCACCGGCCGTGCACTGGGCCTGGCCTTTGCCGACTACCACGGCACGGTGGCCGCTGGTGTGGCCGAGGTGTCGCTCGATGCGAAAACCGGCAAGATCACGGTGCACAACTACTGGACCGCCGCAGATCCAGGCCTGGTGGTCCACCCGGAGAGCGTGCTGGGTCAATTGGAAGGCGGGGCCGTCTTTGGGCTGTCGGTGGCTTTGCTGGAGGAGCTGACCATCAAGGGTGGGGCGGTTCAGCAGACCAATTACCACGACTATCCGGTTCTGCGCATGGCCGACATGCCTGAGATCCATACCCGCATCGTGCGTTCGGGCGCAGCACCGACCGGCATGGGCGAGGCCGGTGTCGGTCCGGTGGCGCCGGCCATTGCCAATGCAGTGGCTCAGCTGACCGGCAAACGCTTGCGCGAACTGCCGATGACGCCGGCCCGGGTCAAGCGCCAGCTGGCCTGAGACTGCCCTTAGTATTCGGCCCCGCCCAGGGCCGACCCAAGCGCCGCCCTTGGCCATTGGCCCGGGCGGCGTTTTTTGTTCAGGGGACTGCGTACTGCAGTGCACATTGCGACCTGAACTGCACCCCAATTAATCGTTGGATGGGCGTCGACCTGTGCTTACAATGCAAGGAATCGAACGATCGTACTTTTTAGTCCCGGACACGGGTCGGTGCCACGCCGATCTGCGGTCTGCGACACACCATCCTTGCCCTTGAGGAAAGACTTCGAGCATGACGGCACGTTATGAATTGCATGGCCCAGTGGCCGTGATCACCCTGGACAATCCCCCGGTCAACGGCCTGGGCCACGCGACACGTCTGGCCATCACCCAAGGCCTAGACCGGGCCAACGGCGACCCAGCAGTGCGGGCGATCGTGCTGACCGGCGCGGGCAAGGCGTTTTCCGGCGGCGCCGACATCCGGGAGTTTGGCAAGCCGGCAGCCTTGGCCGAGCCGAATTTGCTGAGCGTCATTCTGGCGTGCGAGTACTCGGCCAAGCCTGTGGTGGCGGCGGTGCATTCGGTGGCGATGGGCGGTGGTTTGGAGTTATCGCTGGGCTGTCATTACCGCATCGCAGCGCCTGGTTGCAAGGTGGCCCTGCCTGAAGTCAAGCTGGGCTTGATCCCCGGCGCAGGCGGTACCCAGCGTCTGCCGCGTGTGCTCGGCATCGAGGCGGCGCTTAATATGATCGTTTCAGGCGAGCCCGTGGCCAGCGAACTGCTGATGCAGGTGCCCGGGCAGAAGCTGTTCAATCGGCTGGCAAGCTCGGCCGAGCAACTGATGACGGAGGCGCTGGCTTTGGCCCAGGAGGTGGCCGACGTGCGGCCGCTGCCTCTGGTGCGCCAGCTGCCCTGCCAGCATCCGCAGGGCCAGGCTTATTTCCAGTTTGCCCGCAATATGGTCGCCGCTCAGGCCCGCAACCTGCCTGCGCCATTGAAGTGCGTGGACGCGATCGAGATCGCCACCACCGCC
>JBILDR010000051.1:0-18499 GCA_044352515.1 Polaromonas sp. | reverse complement strand
TCCCACACTAGACACCAGCCTCTGGAATGGCTGTGGGAGCTGCGCCCTCGCAGCGATGGGGCCTTGGCTTGATGGCTGGGCTTGTTTGAAGGCAGCATCGCGCCGAGGCGGCGCTCCCACACTAGACCCCAGCATCGCAAGATAGGTGTATGAGCTGCGCCCTCGCAGCGATGGGGCAGCCTGTCATCGGCCTTGCCAGCGAAGGATTTAGACTCTGCCCTTTCTTATCCATAGGGAGCCAGCGACGTGCGCATCGCCACATATCAATTTCAGGGACAAAGACAGATTGGCCAGGTATCGCCCGACGGCCAGTCGGTCAGAGCGTTTGACGTCGAGGCCAGCCTGGCCGAGCGGGGTGCGCTGGCCCTGATCGAGCACCAGGACTGGCGCAAGGTCGCTGTGCAAGCGCAGTCTGTGCCGCTGAGCCAGGTGAAACTCGAGGCACCCATCCCCAAGCCGCGCCGCAATGTATTTTGTGTCGGCCGCAACTACCACGAACATGCCAAGGAGTTGCGCGACTCGGTGTTCAAGAACAACAGCGCCAATGTGGCCACCTGGCCCATCGTGTTCACCAAAGTGCCTGAATGCGTGGTCGGTCCGCACGACGATGTGCGGTTGCCGCATGGCATCAGTGAGCAGATCGACTACGAGTCGGAGCTGGCGGTGGTCATCGGCACCGGCGGCAAGAACATCCGCAAGGAAGACGCGCTGGCCCATATCTTTGGCTACACCATCGTCAACGACGTCACCGCCCGCGATGTGCAGATGCGCCACCAGCAGTGGGACATGGGCAAATCCTTTGACACCTTCTGCCCCATGGGCCCCTGGATCGTGACGGCCGACGAGCTCGACGGCACCAACACCCGGGTGCGGGGCTGGGTCAACGGGCAGCTGCGCCAAGACGGCCGCACCACTGATCTTATTTTTGACATAGCCACCCTGATCGAGACCTGCTCGCGCGGCATCACCCTCTACCCGGGCGATGTGATCGCCACCGGCACACCGGCCGGCGTGGGCATGGGCTTGAGCCCGCCGCAATACCTGCAGGCCGGCGATGTGGTTCGGGTGGAGATCGACGGCATCGGCGCCATCGAAAACCGCTTTGTCTAAAACCGCCCGGCGCTGACTCAGCGCTTGAGCACGAAGCTGGCGAGCACCTGCTCGCTTTGCTTTTGCAGCTGCTCCTGCATCTGGCCGAACAGGGTCTTGGACTGCTCCACATAAGAGCCCATCACCCCTTGCATCAGGGGCGACTGGCTCTTGATGAACTGCGCCCACAGGTCCGGGTTCAGGCCCTTGGACTGCTCGCTAAGCTTGGCCTGCAGCTCCATGAAGGTCTGGATGTTCTTCTCCAGGTAGCTGCCCATCACGCCCTGCATCGCATGGCCGTAAAAACGGATGATGTTTGACAGCAGATCTTCGGTGAACATGGGCGCGCCGCCGGCCTCTTCTTCAAGAATGATCTGCAAGAGGATGCTGCGCGTGAGGTCTTCCTGGGTCTTGGCGTCCTTGACCACAAACGGCGTGCGCGTCATCACCAGCTGCTTGACATCAGCCAGGGTGATGTAGGCCGAGCTGTCGGTGTCATACAGGCGCCGGTTCGGGTACTTCTTGATGGTTCGCGCAGGCGCGGCGGCCGCGGGCTGAGCCGGTTCGGAGTCGGCCGAGGACGGCCTAGGCTTGGCGCGACTGGCTGCAGCTTTGCGCGGCGCAGCCTTTGCACTGCCGGCCTTGGTTGAGGAGCGACCGGCCGCATCTGCGCTGCCAGCCTCTGGGGGTTTGGACTGCTTGCTGGACAAGGGACTCCTTCCGAACAGGGCGCTCGCCTGGCTGTGCAGGCGAGCTCGGCCCATTCTAGGTAGCCCTAGAGGGGCCGGGCAGCCGTGGTTTACCCTGCTGTGAGAGCCAAGGCAAGTCCAAGGGCCGCAAGCTCAGCGGGCCGGGCGTGCGGGCTTGCGCGCAGGCGCACGCATTGCAGCGCCGGGCGGCCGCGCGAAGTCGGGGCGTGGCGCAAAGCCTTCATGGCGACCTTCATGTCGGCCCTCGTGGCGCGGATCAAAACCGCGGTCACGGCGCACCGCCCCCGGCGCGGGCATGGCAGAGCGGTCACGTGGCGCGAACTGACGGTCACCCTGACGGGAGTCGAACTGCCGGGGGTCGCCCTGACGAGGATCACCCTGGCGCGGGTCGAACTGGCGGGGCTCAAACTGCCGTGGCTCAGAGCGGCGCGGCGCCCGCTCCGAGGGGGCGCCACCCCAGCCGCTGCCTACGCCTGGGCCCGGGCGAAAGCCATTGCCCCGGGCCGGCGGACGAGCACCCGCGCCACGCGGACGCTGCTCGAAAGAAGAAGGAAAGCGCTGCTGCGGCTCCAGGCCTGCAATCACTGCCGGCTTGAAGTGCTGCTTGGTGTAATGCTCGATGTCCGAAATACGCCGACGGTCACGGAACTCGGCCAGGGTGATGGCCGCGCCACTGCGCCCGGCCCGACCGGTACGACCGATACGGTGCACATAGTCCTCGGCCTTCATCGGCAGGCCGAAGTTGATGACATGGGTGATGGTCGGCACATCCAGGCCGCGTGCAGCCACATCGGTGGCCACCAGAATCTGTACCCGGCCCTCGCGGAAAGCGCCCAGACGCCGGTTGCGCAAGCCCTGGCTGAGCGCGCCGTGCAAGGCCACCGCATGAAAGCCGTCCTGCACCAGTTCGTTGGCCAAGCCGTCGCATTCAATCTGGGTCGAGGCAAACACCACCACCTGGTCGATGCTGGCATCGCGCAGCCAGTGGTCGAGCAGCTTGCGCTTGTGCTGCAGGTTGTCGGCCCAGTGCAGGGTCTGGGTGATCGACAAATGCTTGTCCTGCGGCGAATCGATCTCGATGCGCTGGGGCTCACGCATCACCCGCGTGGCCAATTGCATGATGCGCGGCGCAAAGGTGGCGCTGAACATCATGGTCTGCTGGCGCTGGCCGGTCAGCTGATGGATCTCGGCCAAGTCGTCGGCAAAGCCCAGATCGAGCATGCGGTCGGCCTCGTCGACCACCAGGAAACTCACCTGGTCCAGCTTGATCTGCATGCTGCGCTGCAGGTCCAGCAGGCGACCGGGTGTGGCCACCACCAGGTTGGCGTTTTGCAGCTTGGCGATCTGCAGCTGGTAGGGCATGCCACCCACCACATTGGCGATGCGCAGGCCACGGCAGTGCCGCACCAGATCGATGGCATCGGCACAGACCTGCTGAGCCAACTCGCGCGTGGGGCACAAAATCAGCGCGCCCGGGGTGGCCGGCTTGAAGTGACGGGGATTGGTCGGGTCTTTGCGCTTGGGCCGCTTGGGCGCTGCCTCACCGCGCGCCTGCGCCTCAGCGCTTAGGCGGGCCCACTCGGCCGCTTCGCGCTCGGTCTGCTCGCGCTGTTGCAGCAGCAGGGTGTGCAGCACCGGCAGCAAAAAAGCCGCCGTCTTGCCGCTGCCGGTCTGGCTGGAAACCATCAGGTCGGTAAAACCGCCGCTCTGGCCCAGGCCCTGCATGGCCTTGGGGATGGTGGCTGTCTGCACCGAGGTGGGCTGGGTAAACCCGAGGTCTGCTACTGCCTGCAGCAGTTCGGGAGCCAGACCGATGGCGCTAAAGCCGTTGGGCAGTGCGCTGGGCTGCGGGTCGGGCTGCGCGCTAGCTTCTACGGCCAGGCTGTCCTCAAGTTCAGGGGAATTGTCAAAAGCAGGCGCGACGTCATCGCGCGCTTCAAAAGCGTCGTTCATGTCAAATCTCACAGTGTGCCCAGGTCGCGCGGGGTGAGCGACACAAGACCCAAAACCTGCGCGCTGCGCAGGCCTCGTTTGTGGTTAAAAAAACATCAACCATCAAACGATACGGTGACCCTGAGGGGTCATCTCGGCCGCCTGAGGCGGCCTGGGGTGTGAGGCGGATGTGGAAACCATTCAGAAATCAGAGCCTCTGAATGGAGGCCGGATTATGTCACAGCCCGACCCTTCCTAACACTGACCCTGGCTGCGACACCTTAAAAAGACATTGCCACACCGAATCGATAAAATATTGACATAGGTTAAATCATCCAGAAACATACCCAGATTGACACCACTAGGCAGATTCGACAGCACGATTGCGGTCGCCTTCAGTGCGCTGGCCTTTTTCCTGCTCTGTCAGATCAATGATCTTCTCTTCCAGCATCTCGCTTACTCGCCAGGCGTGAACTGGATATTTCTGCCCAGCGGCCTGAGACTGCTGCTGGTCCTCATCCTGGCAGGGCCCGGAGCCATCGGCGTGATGCTGGGCAGCCTGCTTGCAGGCTTGAGCAGATCGCAGGAGCTGGAGCTAGCGCTGGCCGCGGCATTCATCTCCGGGCTCTCGCCCTGGCTGGCGCGCTGGGTCTGCCTGCGGACCATGCACATCAAGAGCGATCTGAACGAGCTCAGTGCCCTGCGGCTGCTGCAGATGGCCCTGGTTTTCGCGGCGATCAGCGCGGTGCTGCATCAGGCGCTGTATGCAGGCGTGGGCCTGAGTACGAACTTCCTAGAAGGCGCGGCCGTCATGGCCATCGGCGACCTTTTGGGCACCTTGGTGGTGCTCTATTTGGTCAAGCTGGCGCTCTGGCGCTGGCGGCGTTGACGGTCCAAACGGCGAACCGGAGATTTATACACAGGGTCCTCCCGGGACAAAAGCCCCGAAGCGGATAATTACCCGGTGAACACCCTCCTGGTCCATCAGAACTTCCCGGGGCAATTCAAGCACCTGGGGCCGGCGCTGGTGGCGCAGGGGCACAAGGTCACCGCCATCAGCATGAGGCCGCACAAGCCCTTGATGTGGCAGGGCGTGCAGGTGCTGCCCTACCAGGCCAAGCGGGGCAGCACACCCGGGGTACACCCCTGGATGGTGGACTTTGAGACCAAGGTGATCCGCGCCGAAGCGGCCTTACGGCATGCGCAAAAACTCAAAGACCGTGGCCTGCGGCCAGATCTGATCCTGGCCCATCCGGGCTGGGGCGAGAGCCTGTTTCTCAAGGACGTCTGGCCCGAGGCGAAGCTGGCGATTTACTGCGAGTTCTTTTATGGCCAGCAAGGCCAGGACGTGGGCTTTGACCCGGAGTTTCCGGTCACCGATACGGGCGATGCCTGCCGGGTGCGCATCAAGAACCTCAACAACCTGATGCATTTCGAACAGGCCACCGCCGGGCTGTCACCCACCCACTGGCAGGCCAGCAGTTTTCCGGCCGACTTTCGCCAGCGCATCCGGGTGATCCATGACGGCATAGACACCGAGTTGGTCGCACCCCAGGCGCAGGCCCGGTTTGCCCTGCCTGGCGGCAAAAGCCTGAGCCGCGAAGACGAAGTGATCACCTTCGTCAACCGCAATCTGGAGCCCTACCGCGGCTACCACGTGTTCATGCGCAGCCTGCCCGAGCTTTTGCAGCGGCGGCCTCAAGCCCAGGTAGTGCTGGTGGGCGGCGACGAGGTGAGCTACGGCTCGCGTCCGGCCGAAGGCGGCAACTGGAAGGACAAGATGATTGCCGAGGTGCGGCCGCTGCTGCGTGAAGACCAGTGGCAGCGCCTGCACTTTGTGGGCAAGCTTGAATACGGACACTACCTGAGCCTGATGCAGGTCAGCCGGGTGCATGTCTACCTGACCTACCCTTTTGTGCTGAGCTGGAGCCTGCTCGAGGCCATGAGCGCCGGCGCCGCGATTGTGGCCAGCGACACCCCGCCGGTGGCCGAAGCCATAGAGCACGGCCGCCACGGCCTGCTGTTCCCCTTTTTCGACCAGCAGGCTTTGGTTGAGCGCTGCTCTGAGCTGCTGGACCAGCCCGAGCTGCGCCATGAACTGGGCCTGCAGGCCCGCCAGCGCGCCCTGGAAGAATACGATTTACAAAACATCTGCCTGCCCGCGCAATTGCGTTGGGTCCAGCACCTAAGCTAAGGATCGATACAAGCCCATGCCCAATTCAGCTGCCAAGCACATCCTCATCGTCGGTGCCGGCCCGGTCGGCCTGACCCTGGCCTATGCCCTGGTTCAAAGCGGCGTCGCCGTGACCGTACTCGAGGCCGAGGCCGCCGTCTCGCGTCAACTGCGCGCCTCGACCTTCCACCCACCCACGCTCGATATGCTCGACGCCTGGGGCATCACTGCAGAACTGATCGCTCAAGGCCGCATCACGCCCACCTGGCAGATCCGCCTGCACGAAACCGGTGAGCATGTGGACTTTGACCTGTCGGTGCTCAAGGACGACACCGCCCACCCCTACCGCCTGCAGTGCGAGCAGGCGGTGCTCAGCGATGCACTCGAGGCACGCCTGAACCGCGAGCCCTCTGCACGCATCTGGCGCGGCGCCCGTGTGGTCGATGTCGGTCAGCATGCCGGCGGCGCCTGGGTCGAGATACAGCCACCCGGCGGTGGACCGACCGAGCGCCTAGACGCTAGCTATGTGGTGGGCTGCGACGGCGCGCACAGCCTGGTGCGCAAAGCCATAGGCTCGGACTTCGAAGGCGGCACCTACCCTGACACCACGATGTTGGTGACCACGCATTTCGACTTTGGCGCCCTCTGGCCCGATCTAGCTGGCGTCAACTACATCTGGCAGGACGAGGGCACCTACAGCCTGCTGCACCTGCCCAAAGTCTGGCGCGTCAGCCTGCACCCCCTGGCGGATAGGCCGCTAGAGGAGGAGGCGCAGCCCGAGCGCATCATCGCCCGGCTGAACAAGCTTTTTGGCGCCGAGCACCGCTTCGAGCTGCAGGAAATTCGGCCCTACCGGGTCCACAAGCGCTTGGCCTCGCGCTGGCGCGCCGGTCGCCTCTTCATTGCGGGCGACGCCGCGCATCTGAACAATCCCAAGGGCGGCATGGGCATGAACGGCGGCATCCACGACGCGATCTGCCTGAGCCAGACTTTGGTGCGCGCGCTCAACAGCGCACCCGGCGGCGCGTCCGATGCCGTGCTCGATGCGTATGAACGACAGCGACTGCCGGTGGTGCGCGACGACATCATCGGCCAGGCCGACCGCAACCATGCCCGCATGCAGCTGCGATCGCTGGACGAAAGGCGCAGCTCGCTGGCGCAACTGCAGGCCTTGATCGACGACCGCGACCGCCTGCGCAAGCACCTGCGCAATACCTCCATGCTCGACGGGCTGGAGCGCGCCCGCCAGTTGGCCCAGGCCTGAATGCCATGAGCTTGGTCTACGCCCTGGGCAGCCAGGCCGCCGAACAAGGCGTCCTCGCCGTCAGCCGCAACGACATCGACGCGGTGCTGCTCCTGGGCACCAGCACCCCCACCCTGACCGCCTGGCCGAAATTGGCGCAATGGCCTAATCGCCAGATCGATCGGAGCATCAAACGGCGCATGACCCGATACCGCGCACAATTTGCTCCAAAGCGCAGGCGCGTTAACTATTCTTAACTACACGAAGCCGCTCTTCAGGGAGAACCCGCTGTTGCGGCCTGGCCCCAGCCCCTAAAGTCAACCCCCGTCCTTCAGCAGTCGGCTGGGATGCTGTTTGTCTTTTTTATATGCAACTGATCTGGCTATCCGGGCCCACCGGCAAGATGGTGAGCCTGTCCATCACCACCCGCACCGTGCTCATGGCCAGCGCCGCGCTGGCCGCCTTGCTGGTGGTCATCGGCATCGCGCTGCACTTTGTCGGTCTGCGCATTGCAGTGGCTTACTCCCCTGCGGTGGCACAGCAGATCGGTGGGGTCACCAGTGTGATCGAACAAGAACGCATCGAGGAGGCCTACCGCAATGAGCTGGGCCAACTGCGGCAGCGTCTGGGTCAGCTGGTGCAAAGGGTCGGCGAGCTTGAGGCCATCAAGACCCAGCTCAGTGAGCTGATCGGCATCCGAAGCGCGGCGCCGACCAAAGAAAAGTCCTCCTGGTTCGGCCGTGGTGGTCCGCTGCATCCGCTGAACCTGCCCAGCACCTTGCTGCCCGGCCTGTCCATACAGACACCAGCGCTGGCCAAGGAGCTGGCCCTGGCATCACAGGAATGGCAGGCGCTCGATCGCGCCTGGAGCCAGTTGCACCAGCAATGGCAAGCAGAAGGCCAGCGGCTGCTCCAGTTGCCGGTGGGCCTGCCCTTGCTGGGCGAGTTTCAGGTCTCCAGCGGCTATGGGGTACGCATGGATCCTCTGCGCGGCGTTCCCAGCATGCACGAGGGCATAGACTTTATTGCTCCGCCAGGCACACCGGTTCTGGCCACCGCGCCCGGCGTGGTCACCCGCTCCGAATGGGTCGGCGACTACGGCCAGATGGTAGAAGTGGCGCATGGCGAGCACTACAAGACCCGCTACGCTCACCTCCGACTGCGTCAAGTCGAGGTGGGCCAGACGGTCGCCCGAGGGCAGGCGCTGGGCGAGCTGGGCAATACCGGTCGCTCCACCGGTCCGCATCTGCACTATGAAATCGAATACATGGGTCGCGTCCTCGACCCCACCAAGGCCTTAAGTCCTCTGGCCTGGCGCTAACCCCCACCCCGCCGAAAGGAAAGCCCATGTTCACGCGCCGCAACAACAGCAACTTGCCGCTGGCACAAGGCACCGAGCGCTTTGAAACCCTGATTGGCACCCATACCGAAATCCATGGCGAGTTACGCCTGAACGAAAGCGCGCGCATTGACGGCCGGGTGGTGGGCAACATCATCGCCTCTCCGGGTGTGCAGGCCACCGTGGTAATCAGCGCCGAAGGTGAGGTGCAAGGGGACATCAGCGCCCACCGAGTCTTGGTTGCAGGCAAGGTGGCCGGCCAAATCCACGCGCGCGAGCGGGTCGAACTGCAAGCCAAGTGCCTGGTGCAGGGCGACATCAAATACGGCTCGATCGCGGTCGAGCATGGGGCCCGGGTCATGGGCCTGCTGCTGCAGGTTGATGAATCGGGCGAGGAGTCGCCCAGTCAGCGCGACCTGCAAGAGGCCTTGCGCCGGGCACAAGCGTCTTAAGTGGCCCCCCTCAAGCAGGCACTTCAAGCAAGCGTCCTAGCCAGGCCTCGTATGCTGGCCTCATGTGAAGGCCTGATAAACAGGCCTGATGCGCAGGCCTTGAAAAGCAGCGCCGCCTATCCCCTCAAGACTTAGCCATCACCTGGCTAGCCTGCTGCACCGCCTTGACGATGTTGTGATAACCGGTGCAGCGACACAAGTTACCTTCAAGCTGCTCGCGGATTTGGGTGGCGCTGGGCTTGGGGTTGTTCTTGAGCAGGTCTAAGGTGCTCATCACCATGCCCGGTGTGCAATATCCGCACTGGAGCCCGTGCTGGTCGCGAAAGGCCTGCTGTACTGGATGCAGCTTGCCGTCGGGCCCGGCCACCGACTCGATGGTGTCCACCTGGGCCCCCTCAGCCTGCAAGGCCAGCACATTGCAGCTCTTGATGGCACGGCCATTGAGGTGCACGGTGCAGGCCCCGCACTGTGCGGTATCGCAGCCCACATGGGTGCCGGTCAAGCGGCAGGACTCGCGCAGGTACTGCACCAGCAAGGTCCGCTCGGGCACCTCGTGGGAAACCGGCTGACCGTTGACCGTCATTGAAATCTTGCGTGTCATGTGAATCGGGCGCCTTACTGCGCCAGCTCCTTGGTCTGCACTTCGCGCTGAAACACGTCCAGGCATTGCGCCTTGGCCGCCATGAACTCAGCCGAGGTCAGGGTTTTGGGAAAGCGCGGACGTGGCGCATTGAAAGCCACCACATCGGCCACCCGCGTCGGGCGCCGGGTGAGCATGAGCACCTCGTCGGCGAGATACACCGCTTCTTCCAGATCGTGGGAGACCACGATCATGGTGGTGCCGGTGCTGGCAAAGATCGCCTGCAGCTTGTCACGCATGAACAGCGTCATCTCGTAGTCCAGGGCCGAAAACGGCTCATCGAGAAACAAGACCTCCGGGTGCGGCGCCAGCGCCCGCATGATGGAAATCAATTGCTGCTGCCCGCCCGAAAGCTCATAGGGGTAGCGGTTGAGGTCGAAGCGGACATCAAACGATGCAATCAGCTCTTGCGTGCGAGCCTCGCAATCGGCCGGGCTCTGGCCGGCCAGCTGCAGCGGGTATTTGATGTTGTCAATCGAGCGCTTCCAGGGGAACAGCGCGTCGCGGTAGTTCTGGAACACATAGCCGATCACCGTCTCCGACAGGCGCTTGCCGTCAAACAGCACCTCGCCAGCATCGACCGGGATCAGCCCGGAAATCATATTGATCAGGGTCGACTTGCCGCAGCCGTTAGGCCCGAAGATCGAGGTGATCTTGCTGCGCGGAAAGTCCAGGTTAAAGCCCGAGTAAAGCGGCTGTCCGCCAAAGGCTTTGGACAGGCCACGCACTGTGATGTGGGTATCGGCAGATGCGCCCGCGCTGCCAACAGAAGCAGGTCGTGCGCTCATTTGCCGCCCCAGTGCACAAAATGGCGTTCAACCAGAATGAAGATCAGGTTCATGGTGTAGCCCAGCACGCCAGCGGTAAAAATCGCGGCATACATCTCGGGCATGTTGAAAATCATCTGCGCATTGATCACCCGCTGCCCCAGCCCATCGGTCGAGCCAATGAACATCTCTGCCACGATGACGATGACCAGCGCGAAAGAAATGCCCGAGCGCATGCCGATGAAGGTTTGCGGCAGCGACTCCAGCAGCGTCACCCCCACCAGCACCCGGGTGCGCGAAGCCCCCATGACCATGGCCGCCGCCTGTCTGACCTTGCGGGCATTCATCACGCCATAGGCGGTGTTGAACAAGATCAGCAGGCCCGCACCAAAGGCGGCGACCGCCACCTTGGTGCTCTCGCCCACGCCCAGGATCACCAGGAACAAAGGAAACAAGGCCGAGGCCGGGGTCGAACGGAAGAAATCGATCACGAATTCCAGCGAGCGATACACCCGCACCGACGAACCGAGCACCAGCCCCAGCGGCACACAGATCAGCGTAGCAATCAGGAAGGCCAGCAAGGTCCTCACGACGGTGACCCGCAGGTCGGCCATCAGATTGCCTTTGACAAAGCCGGTCCAGATCGCCTGCGCCGAGTCCTGCGGCGAAGGCAGCAGGACCGGATCGATCAGCTTGAGCTGAGCGACCAGCCACCAGAGAAACACAAATCCGATGGCCCCGAAGGCCGGCGAAAAAGTCCTGAGCAAGCTCCGTGCTTCCATGCCCTGTGCTTCAGTAAGACTTCAGCATGGTCTTGACGTCGATCTTCTGCTTGACCAGACCGAAGGCGGTGGCTTGATCAACCAGCTTTTGAAAGTCGGCGATCTCATCGGGCTTGAGGTCCTTGACCATGTTGTAGTAAGACAGCGGCACCGTCGGCGCCAGGGCAGCCGAAGTGTTCATGTGCTTGACCAGCAACTCACGCGCCTTGGGGTCGTTGTTGCCATCGCGCAGGGCGCGGGCCCAGGCCCGGGCCAGGCGCTCAGCCACCTGTGGACGCTCGTCCATGAACTTGTTGCTCATCACGCCGCCGGCCAGCACCGCGCAGGCGTTGTCACGACCGAGCATGTGGGTGGCGATCAGGCCGCTTTCGAGTTTGCGCGCCGCGCCCTGGGCCACCATGATGCTCACAATCGGCTCAACCGTGTAGGCCGCATCGAACTGGTTGGACTGCATCGCGCCCACATGCACGCTCAGCTGCTGCTCCTGCATCTGGTAGTCCTTCTCGTCCAGACCCACCGCTTTGAGCACGCCCTTGGCGACAAACAGATTGCCGGGGCCAGGGGCCGACATGATGCGCTTGCCCTTGAGCTCCTTGAGCGACTTGACCGGGCTGTTGACCGGCACCACATAGGCCTCGACCTCATACTTCTTGTTCTGGCAATTGATCGAAAAGTATTTGAGCGTGTTGGGGCGCAAGGCGTTGATGTTGGCGCCTTCCAGGGACAGCAGGTTCGAGGCGGTGTCCAGATCCCCTTTGACCAGACCCTGCACGATCAGCGGGTGGGTGGCCAGCGGAATGCCTTCAACCTCCAGGTTCTCGGCCGCAAAGTAGCCGCGCTCCTTGGCAATGAAATAAGGCATGGCCGACGAAGAGATAAAAAGGCCCATCTTGACCTTGTCGGGAGCCTGTGCCTGGGCACCAATGGTCGTACCCAGCATCAGCAGGCCGACCGTTAACAACTTCTTGAAGCTTTGCATAACACCCTCTTGGTTAAGTGAAAAACGAGACACGCCGAAAGACGACGAAAGACATCATCTGCGCTAGAACAACCTGCCGCCTTGCGATGCCATCGCGGCTTGCTCTTACGCAAACTCATCATTCCATGGCAAACTTATATCACGAAGTAAATGACACCGTCGTCCGGTCTACCCCTGTAACAACCCCTTTTCAGGAACCTCAGATGCATCCAGAAGGCATAGGCCAGTCCGTGCTCCGACGCGAAGACCCCCGACTGCTCGAAGGCCGGGGTCAGTATGTGGCCGACCTGTTTTTGGAGGGCATGTTGCACTGTGCCTTCGTACGCTCGCCGCATGCCCATGCACGCATACGCTCGGTGAGCACCACAGCGGCCACGCAAGCGCCAGGCTGCGTCGCGGTGCTGACCGGCATGGACATGAAGGCCGATGCGGTGGGCAAGATGACGCCGCTGTGGCTGATTCCCGGTGCCGACAACACCCGCTTGATCGAGCCGCCGCGCTGGTCCATGGCCCAGGACCGGGTGCGCCATGTCGGCGAGATCGTCGCCGTGGTGATCGCGCAGAGCCTGCATGAGGCCATGGACGCAGCGGAGCTGGTGGAGGTCGATTACGAAGCCCTGCCCTGCGTCGTCGACGTTGCTCAAGCTGCCAGTGCTGATGCGCCGCAGATCCATGATGAAGCGCCGAACAACCGCGCACTGCGCTTTCACCGGGGCTCCAAGCCGCCGGTCGATGCAGCTTTTGAGCGCGCCGCGCACAAGATCTCGGTCAATCTGGTCAACCACCGCATCATTTGCGCCGCACTCGAGCCGCGCGCGGTGGTCACGCAGCCCTCGGCCTCACGCGGGCTGGACGGCCACGCCCTGACCCTGTGGTCGGCCACCCAGGTGCCGCACCATATCCGCAAGCTGGTGTCCGAACAACTGGGCATCACCGAGAGCTCGATCCGGGTGATCGCCCCCGACGTCGGTGGCGGCTTTGGCACCAAGGGCAAGCTCTACCCGGAAGAAACCATTTTGGCCTGGGCCAGTCTCAAACTGGCCAAGCCACTCAAATGGGTATCGACCCGCAGCGAAGCCTTTGTCAGCGACTACCACGCACGCGACCACAGCACCCATGCGGAAATGGCGCTGGACGCGCAAGGCCACATTTTGGCGGTGCGGGTCAAGACGCATGCCGCCCTAGGCGCTTATGTCTCCACCGTGGGCGCGGCGGTGCCGACCACGGTCTACACCGCGGTGATGTCAGGCCCCTACAAGATTCCGGCGATCTTTGCCGAGGTCCATGCGATGTTCACCAACACCGTGCCCACCGACGCCTACCGCGGCGCCGGCCGGCCCGAAGCCTGTTTTGTGCTGGAGCGCCTGATCGAAGAGGCAGCAGTGCAAACTAGCATGGACCGCTTTGAGCTGCGCCGCAAGAACTTCATCAGCAAGCAGGACATGCCTTACAGCACACCGCTGGGGCCCACCTACGACAGCGGCGACTTCATACGCCTGTTCGAGCAGGCCTTGAAGCTGGCCGATCATGCCGGCTTTGCCGAAAGGCGGCGGGCGTCTGAGCAAAGTGGCAAGCTGCGCGGCTTTGGCATTTGCTACTTTGTGGAAAGCTCAGGTGTGGCGCCCTCGCGCTATGCCGGTACCTTTGGCGCGCGCGCCGGCTTTTTTGATTCGGCCGATCTGCGGGTGGCCGCCGACGGCAGCATCGTCATCATGTGCGGCACGCACAGCCACGGCCAGGCCCATGCCACCACCTTCCCGCAGCTGCTCGCCTCCACCCTGGGTGTGCCGCTGGCCAGCATCGAGCTGGTCGAGGGCGATACTGGCCGGGTGCCCTATGGCACCGGTACCTTCGGCTCGCGCTCGATGGTGATCGCAGGCTCGGCCATCCTCAAAGCCGCTGAAAAAATCCTGGCCAAGGCCAAGACCATTGCGGCCCACCTGCTCGGCGCCGAAAGCGTCGAGCACAAGGTCACCGACGGCGTGTGCGCCTTTGTCGCACCCGACGGCCGCCAGCTCGGCTGGCCCGAGGTGGCCCGCGCCGCCACCTACGGCCACACCCTGCCGGTCGGCATGGAGCCCGTGCTGCACGAGACTGCCTTCTTTGACCCCAGCAACCTGACCTGGTCCAACGGCGCACAGGCCTGCGAGGTCGAGATCGATCCGGCCACCGGCGTCACCCAGGTGCTGTCCTACATTGCGGTCGACGATGTCGGCGTGGTCATCAACCCCATGGTGGTCGAGGGCCAGGCCCATGGCGGTATTGCCCAAGGCATAGGCCAGGCGCTGTTCGAAGCCGCCAGCTACGACCCCCAGACCGGCCAGTTGCTGACCGGCTCCTTCATGGACTACGCCATGCCGCGGGCCGACCTGCTGCCCGACTTCATCACCGCCACCGACGAAACCCAGCCCTGCACCCACAACCCCTCGGGCGTCAAGGGCTGCGGCGAGTCGGGCACCATAGGCGCGCCGGCGGCCGTGACCAGCGCGATGATGGACGCGCTCGGTTCGGTGGGCGTGCGCGGCGTCGACATGCCCTTTACCCCGATGAAGGTCTGGGAGGCGCTGCGCGCTGCGCCCCTGCCCCTGCCCAGCGAGAAAGTCAGCCCATGAGCAACAACACCACACCGCAGTCCAGCAGTGAAGCGCAAGCGGTCGAGCAGCACATGCGCCAGCTGTGCAGCTGGGCCAGCGGCCTCAAGCTCAGCGACATCCCCACGCCCGCCCTGCTCAAGGCGGCACTGGTGCTGGGCGACAACATCGCGGCCATCGTCTCGGCGGCCGACGAGCCCGAGGTCAAAGCCTACCATGAGCGGCTGATGGCCGAGGGCAGCGGCGGCCCCGCGACCCTGCTGCGCCAGGGCGGGCCCGGCCTGTCCCTGATCAATGCCGCGCTGGGCAACGGCCTGGCCGCCACCTGGAACGAGCTCGACGACGGCTACACCCGCACCGCCGTGCACCCGGGCGCACTGAGCCAGCCGCTGATCCTGGCCGCTGGCCAGGCCAACGATCACAGCTTCGAAGAGGTGATGCTGGCCACCGTGGTTGCCTACGAAGTGGGAACCCGCTTTGCCCGCGCCTGGCCCGGCACGCTGCCGCGCATTCACCCGCATGGCGCCTACAACGCGGTCTGCGCCGCGGCCGGCATGGCCAGCCTCAGGCGCTTTCAGCCCGAGACCTTCTTGTCGGCGCTGACGGCCGCCGCCACCATGGTCTCGCCCGGCCCCTACAGCTACCCGATCCAGGGCGCCCTGATCCGCAATGCCTGGCCGGCCGCCGGCGCTTGGCTCGGTGCCTTTGCCTGCGACATGGCCGAGCTGGGCATAGGCGGTATGCCTGATGGCCCGCGCGATGTGTTCCAGATCATTCTGGGCGCGCCCATCACCCTGGCTGGCGAATTGACGGCCGGCCTGGGCAGCGAATGGACGGTGGCCGACGGCTACCACAAGCTCTACGGCGCCTGCCATCATTCGCACGCCGCGATGGAAGCGCTCGAAGCCATCTTGCAAGAGCGCCCGCAATTGCGCGGCGGAGACGCGGTCAAGCGCCTGACGGTGTACTGCTCCAAGATGGCGATGAACTTCAACAACAGCCTGCCCAAAACCACGCTGGCGGCCAAGTTCTCCATTCCCCATGCCATGGCCGCCACCTTGGTTCACGGCGCCGACGAGCCTGAAAACTTCTTCGACGCCAGCCTGTCGGACGAGCGCATCAGCGCGCTGCGCCCGCGCATAGAACTGGCTGAGCTGCCGGACATCAAGCCCTGGCCCTATGACCGGCCGGCCAAGGTCAGCCTCGAACTTGAGGACGGCAGCCGCATCGAGCAGCTGTGCGAGGCGGCCCTGGGCAGCCCGGCGCGGCCACTGGACACCGAGCCGGTGCTGGCCAAGATCGCGCAGCTCTCGCAGTCGCGCGCGCCTGGCCTGCACGATGCGGTGGTAGAGCTGCGCGAACACCTGGCCCAGGGCCAGCTTGCGCGCTTGAATTTCCGGCAGTGGATGGCCAGCTTTTACCGCTGAGCAGAGCGGCCGACCGGGTCGGCGCGGCTCTACCGCTTTGCGCCAGCCTAAAGTCACCTAAGCGCGAGCCGGGCTGAAGCATGGGTCCTCAGGGATGGCATCATTGCCCCCATGAGCACCCCCCTCTGGACCCCTTCCGCGCAGCGCATCCAAGGCAGCCGCCTGACCCACTACAGGCAGTGGCTGAACGCTGAATACGCCCTGCAGCTTGACGACTACGACGCGCTGTGGCGCTGGTCAGTCGATCACCTGGATGATTTCTGGATTTCGATCTGGCGCTACTTCGATGTGCAGGCCAGCCAGCCCTATACCGAGGTGCTGGCGCAGCGAACCATGCCGGCCAGCGGCTGGTTCCCCGGTGCACGGCTGAACTATGCCCAGCAGGCCCTGCGCTGGCATCTGGACGAGGGCGAGCGGCCGGCCATCGTGGCGCGCTCGCAGACCCGGCCCGAGCAGGTGATCAGCTGGAATGAACTGCGCGCCCAAGTCGGCGCGGTGGCTGCGGCCATGAAGCGCATGGGCATACAGCCCGGCGACTGTGTGGCCGCCTATCTGCCCAATGTGCCCGAAGCAGCGGTGGCCCTGCTGGCCTGCGCCAGCATCGGTGCGGTCTGGTCCAGCTGCTCGCCCGATATGGGCACACCCAGCGTGGTCGATCGCTTTGGCCAAATCAAGCCCAAGCTGCTGCTGGTGGTCGACGGCTACCGCTATGGCGACAAGGCGATCGAGCGCGCCGAGGCGGCCGAGCAACTGCGCCTGGCCCTGCCCAGCGCCAAGCACATCATCAGCCTGGACTATCTGCACCCCGGACAGGTGCTGCCTCATACCCAGCCCTGGTCGACCTTGCTGGCCGAGCCCGCCGCGCCGCAATTCGAGCCTGTGGGCTTTGAGCACCCGCTGTGGGTGGTGTACTCCTCGGGCACCACTGGCATGCCCAAGCCGCTGGTGCACGGGCAAGGCGGCATCGTGCTCGAACACCTCAAGGCCCTGGGCCTGCACCTGGGCCTGGGCCCCGAGGACCGCTACAGCTGGTTTTCCACCACCGGCTGGGTGATGTGGAACATCTGCGTGGGCGGCTTGCTGGTGGGCTCGACGATTGCCATCTACGACGGCAACCCCGGCCACCCCGACCTGGGCGAACTCTGGCGCATGTCGCACGAGCTCGAACTCACTGCCTTGGGCGCAGGCGCGGCCTTCTTTGGCAACTGCATGAAGGCCGGCACCCAATTGCGGCAGTGGGGCGATCTCAAGCTGCGCTGGATAGGCTCGACCGGCTCGCCGCTGTCGCCCGAAGCACACGACTGGCTGGCCGAACAGCTCGGGCCCGAGGTGATGATCGCCTCCATCAGCGGCGGTACCGATGTAGCCGGCTTCTTCGTTGGCCCCAATGAAACCCAGCCCCTGCATTCGGGCCGCATCCAGTGCCCGGCCCTGGGCGTGGCCGCCTGCGCCTATGACGACGCCGGCCGCACGGTGGTCGACCAGGTGGGCGAGCTGGTCATCACCGAGCCCATGCCCTCGATGCCGCTGTACTTCTGGGGCGAACCCGACGGCCGGCGCTACCACGAGAGCTATTTCGATGTGTACCCAGGCGTCTGGCGTCACGGCGACTGGATCGAATTCAACGAGGCCGGCGAGTCGGTGATCTACGGGCGTTCGGACACCACCATCAACCGCCACGGCGTGCGCATGGGCACCGCTGAAATCTACCGCGCGGTCGAGGTCATGCCCGAGGTGCTCGACAGCCTGGTGGTCGATCTGGAATACCTGGGCCGCGAATCTTTCATGCCCCTGTTCGTGGTGCTGGCACGGGGCTGCACACTCGATGCAGCCTTGATGGACCGCATCAACGCCAGCATCCGACAAGCCTGCTCACCGCGCCATGTGCCCAATGTGATCTTGGCCGCACCAGAAATTCCGCGCACGCTCTCAGGAAAGAAAATGGAACTGCCGGTGCGCAAGCTGCTCATGGGCGCCCTGCCTGAAAAGGTCGCCAACCCCGATGCCATGAGCAACCCGCACAGCCTGCAGTTCTATGTGGACTACGCGCAGCAGCGGCAGGGCTAAGGCCGCATCGCTGCGAGGGCGCAGCTCCCACAAAATCCGCCAAAAGCCTGTGCAAGAGGGTGTGGGAGCCGCGCCCTCTCGGCGATGCGGCGCCTGATCGACGATCCATCGCGCCGAGGCGGCGCTCCCACAAAATCCGCCAGAAGCCTGAGCAAGAGGGTGTAGGAGCCGCGCCCTCGCGGCGATGCAGCGCCTGATCGACCGTCCATCGCGCCGAGGCGGCGCTCCCACAAAATCCGCCAGAAGCCTGAGCAAGAGGGTGTAGGAGCCGCGCCCTCGCGGCGATGCGGCGCCTGATCGACGATCCA
>JBILDR010000214.1:0-5688 GCA_044352515.1 Polaromonas sp. | reverse complement strand
GCGCAGAACCGGGATGCCGCAAGCGACCGCTACCCGATAGTGGCCATATTCATGAATCGCGATCAGCAGCCCAAGGGCCAGCAAAAAGGCCAGGACGGTGGTCATCCCGGTCCCATCGTGCGCACCTGGGCCATTGCGCGCTCACGCGCCTGGCTGTCGATGGCCAGCAAGCCGGCCAACTCGTCGACCTGAGGGGCCGACCAGGCGTCGAGCGTGGCCCGGTTGACCTGATGTATCTGGTCAAAACGGATCCGTCCGTCCAGGAAAGCCTGCACCGCCACCTCATTGGCCGCATTGAGCACCGCCGTGCTCCCGGTCGGCCCTGCCAGCACCTCCCAGGCCAATTGCAGACCGGGAAACCGCCGCGCATCAGGTACCTCAAAGGTCATGGTGGGCAGGGCCCGAAAGTCCAGCGCCTGCGCGCCCGAGGCGACGCGCTCTGGCCATGACAGGCCATAGGCGATCGGCACCCGCATGTCGGGCGTGCCCAACTGGGCCACCACCGAGGTATCACGGTACTGCACCAGCGAGTGGATGATGCTTTGAGGGTGAATCACCACCTCGATCTGCTCGGGCGTCATGCCAAACAGGTAGCGCGCCTCAATCACCTCCAGGGCCTTGTTCATCATGGTGGCCGAGTCCACCGAAATCTTGCGTCCCATCACCCAGTTGGGATGCTTGCAGGCCTGCTCGGGCGTGACCTCGCTCAGGGTGGCCGGATCACGCTCGCGAAAAGGGCCGCCCGAGGCGGTGAGAATAATTTTCTCCACCCGCGACGGCCAAGTGGCCGGATCATCGGGCAGCGACTGAAAGATCGCCGAATGCTCGCTGTCGATGGGCAAGAGCTTGGCACCGCCTTCGCGCACCGCCCGCAGGAAAACCTCGCCACCGACCACCAGCGCTTCTTTGTTGGCCAGCAGCAAGCGCTTGCCCGCGCGGGCAGCGGCCAGGCAAGCCGGTAGCCCGGCCGCGCCCACGATGGCCGCCATCACCACCTGCACCCGCTCATCGCTGGCAATGCGCTCGAGCGCGTCGGCACTGGCCAGCACCCGCGTGGCCAAGCCGGCCTGCGCCAGCTTGTCGCTCAATTCCTGGGCAGCCTGGGGCTGCGCCATGACCGCAAACTGCGGGGAAAATTGCCGGCACTGCTCGAGCATCAGGTCGACCCGGCTGGCTGCGCTCAAGGCGAACACCTCAAAACGATCGGGATGCCGAGCCACCACATCCAGGGTGTTGACGCCAATCGATCCGGTCGAGCCGAGCACCGTGATGTTTTGCTTCATGCGCTGAACCTTGAAAAAGCCACCAACATCATCGCCAGCGGCACCACCGGCAGCAGGGCATCGACCCGATCAAGCACACCGCCGTGCCCCGGCAGCAGGCCGCTCGAATCTTTGACACCTGCGCTGCGCTTGAGCAGCGACTCCAACAGGTCGCCGACCACACTCATCGCCGATAAAAACACCAGCGCCAGCAGCATCACCGCCAGCCCATGTTGGGCCAGCAACTGGCCCTGCAAACTGCGCTGGGGCACTGGCAACATCAGGCGCACCTCGACCGCCGACCAGGCCAGGCCCAGAATCAGCACGCCCACTGCCCCGCCAATGGCCCCCTCCCAACTCTTGCCCGGACTGACCTGCGGCGCCAACTTGCGCGCAATCCAGCGCCCGCCCCAGGCCCTGCCCGCAAAATAAGCCGCCACATCGGCCATCCAGACCAGCGTCAGCACCGACAGCAGGAAATTGATGCCCAGCATCCGCGCCTGTGCCACCGCCAGCCAGGCGGTCCACAGCAGCAGCAAGCCCAGCAGACAGCGCAGCCAGCGTGGCAAGGCGGGCCAGGCGGCAACGCCTCGGGCCAGCAGCCAGACACCGCCCAGCACCCAGATCAGCGCCGCCAGACTCCAGGCCAGACTCAGATCCAGCTCCAGCCAACCGGACCACCAGGACCCAAGGCCGGCCAACAGACAGGCCAAGCCCAGGGCCCAGGAGGCAGGCGCTTTGAGTGCATTGAGCCGGCCCCACTCCCAGGCACCGGCGGTCAGCAGCACCAGGCTCAGGCCAGCGAAGGGCCAGGGGCTCGATGCGAACAAAGCCGGCAGGAAGAGCGCCAGCATGAGCACGGCAGTGATGATGCGCTGCCGTAACATGGGGTGATGTTCAGGCGGTCCTCAGACCGCCATGATGTCCTGCTCTTTGGACGCCACCAACTTGTCCACTTCCGCAATACAGCGGTCGGTAAACTTTTGAATATCGTCCTGGGCACGCCGCTCGTCGTCCTCCGAAGCCAGCTTGTCCTTGACCAGCTTCTTGACGCCGTCGTTGGCATCGCGGCGCAGATTGCGGATGGCAATCTTGGCATGCTCGCCCTCGCCCTTGACCACCTTGGTGAGCTCCTTGCGGCGCTCTTCGGTCATCGGCGGCATCGGCACCCGGATCAGGTCGCCCTGCGAGGCCGGATTGAGCCCCAGGTCGGAGTCACGGATGGCCTTCTCAATCTTGGCACCCATGCCTTTTTCCCAAGGTGCCACGCCTATGGTGCGCGCATCGAGCAAAGTGACATTGGCCACCTGGCTGATCGGCAGCATCGAACCGTAATAGTCGACCTGCACGGTATCGAGCAAGCCGGGGTTGGCGCGGCCCGTGCGCACCTTGGTCAGACTGTTCTTGAAGGCCTCGATGGACTGCTGCATCTTTTGCTCAGCGTTCTTCTTAATGTCCTGAATGCTCATGGTCTCAGCTTAGGTAAAGAGGAAAAACGGGATCAGACGTGGACCAGGGTGCCCTCATCCTCACCGAGCACCACGCGCTTGAGCGCACCGCTCTTGAAGATAGAAAACACCTTGACCGGCAGTTTTTGGTCGCGGCACAGCGCAAAAGCAGTGGCGTCCATGACCTCGAGGTTGCGCCCCATCGCCTCATCGAAGGTGATGGAGGCAAAGCGGGTGGCCGTCGGATCTTTCTTGGGGTCGGCGGTATAGACGCCGTCGACCTTGGTCGCCTTGAGCACGATCTCGGCGCCAATCTCGGCGCCGCGCAGGGCCGCAGCCGTATCCGTCGTAAAGAAAGGGTTGCCGGTTCCCGCTGCGAAGATGACCACCTTGCCTTCTTCCAGGTACTGCAGGGCCTTGGGCCGCACATAAGGCTCGACCACCTGCTCAATGGCGATGGCCGACATGACACGCGCCGTCAGACCCGCCTTGTCCATGGTATCGGCCAGCGCCAGTGAATTCATCACCGTCGCCAACATGCCCATGTAGTCGGCGGTTGCCCGGTCCATGCCGACCGAGCCGCCCGCTACGCCTCGGAAAATATTGCCACCACCGATGACAACCGCCACCTGCACGCCCAGGCGGGTGACTTCAGCCACCTCCTCGACCATGCGTACGATGGTGGCCCGGTTGATGCCAAAGGCATCGTCGCCCATCAGGGCCTCACCAGACAGTTTGAGCAAGATGCGCTTGTAGGCCGGCATGGATATCCCGCGAGTTTTGACGAAGTTTAGCGCCTGACTCCTAGCGATCAAGCGCCCTTGGCAGCGGCCACCTGGGCTGCAACCTCGGCGGCGAAGTCGTCAACCTTCTTCTCGATGCCCTCGCCCACCACATAAAGGGTGAAGCCTTTGACGCTGGTTGCCTTTTCCTTGAGCATCTGCTCGACCGTCTGCTTGTCGTTCTTGACGAAGGGCTGGTTGAACAAAGACACCTCCTTGAGGTATTTTTGCACCGAGCCTTCGATCATCTTGGCGGCGATCTCAGCCGGCTTGCCCGACTCGGCGGCCTTGGCCGTGGCCACCGAACGCTCGCGCTCGATCAACTCAGCGGGAACATCGGCACTGGTCAGCGAGACTGGCTTCATCGCGGCCACATGCATGGCAACGTCTTTGGCGGCGGCCTCGTCGCCTTCGAACTCGACCACCACGCCGATGCGGGTGCCGTGCAGGTAGGCGGCCAGCTTGCTGCCAGAGGCAAAGCGCTTGAAGCGACGGACCGACATGTTCTCGCCGATCTTGCCGATCAGGCCCTTGCGCACGTCTTCAATGGTGGGGCCGAAGCCGTCGAGCGAGAAGGGCAAAGCGCCCACCGCAGCCACATCAGCCGGATTGCTCTTGGCAATGCCTTCGGCAACCGCCTGGGTCAGGGCCAAGAAGCTGTCGTTCTTGGTGACGAAATCGGTCTCGCAGTTGACTTCCACCAGAGCGCCGACACCGTCAGCCATGTGGACCGCTACCACGCCCTCGGCGGTGACGCGCGAGGCGGCCTTGCCGGCCTTGCTGCCGAGCTTGACGCGCAGCAGTTCTTCGGCCTTGGGCATGTCGCCATTGGCTTCGGTCAGGGCTTTTTTGCACTCCATCATGGGTGCGTCGGTCTTGGCGCGCAGTTCAGCGACCATGCTTGCGGTGATTGCCATGTTCTGATCTCCTAAAGGCTTTGCATTTCCACAGGTTCTTGCCCACCCGGGCAGAAACCCAAAACTTGTAAAAAAGGGGCTACGCGAGCCCCTGTGTTCAGCGGGCGTTCGCCCTGGTCAGGCTGCGTTTTCAACCTCGACGAACTCGTCGTCGCCCTCAGCGGCCTTGACGATGTCGGTCACTGCATTGGCGCGGCCTTCGAGGATTGCGTCGGCGATACCACGGGCATAGAGCGCCACGGCTTTGGCCGAGTCGTCATTGCCGGGGATCACATAGTCGATGCCTTCGGGCGAATGGTTGGAGTCGACCACGCCGATCAACGGTATGCCCAGCTTCTTGGCTTCCGCCACTGCGATTTTGTGAAAGCCGACGTCGATCACGAAGATCGCATCGGGCAGACTCACCATGTCCTGAATGCCGCCAATGTCCTTCTCGAGCTTCTCGATCTCGCGCGTGAAGGTCAGTTGCTCCTTCTTGCTGATCGCATCAAGGCCAGCTTCCTGCTGAGCCTTCATTTCCTTCAGGCGCTTGATCGAAGACTTGACGGTTTTGAAGTTGGTCAGCATGCCGCCGAGCCAACGCTGGTCCACGAAAGGCACGCCGGCGCGGCGGGCTTCGGTGGCGAGAATCTCACGGGCCTGGCGCTTGGTACCCACCATCAAGATCGTGCCGCGGTTGGCAGCCAGCTGACGGGCAAACTTGCATGCGTCCTGAAACAGGGGCAGCGATTTTTCCAGGTTGATGATGTGAATGCGGTTGCGATGGCCAAAAATGAAGGGGGCCATCTTGGGGTTCCAGAAGCGGGTCTGGTGTCCGAAATGGACGCCGGCTTCCAGCATTTCACGCATGCTTGTCGACATAGTTACTCCTAAGGTTGGGTCTAAAATCAGCGCCCGCCTCCAGGAACTCCTGAAGACACCTCATCAGTGGCTGATTCGCGATTGGTCTTGTCCGCTTTCAAAGCGCCCAAAAAAAGACGGATTCGAGAGCGACAAAACTTTTCGAGTATACCACCTCAAGGTCGGCCCCTAGGGTCAGGCCCGAACCCAGGAGTGCAGCGACCATGCCCGGCCCCATCCAAGACCTGCAACAGTTGCGCCAGGCGCTGGCCAGCGGCTATAGCCAGCGGTCGCATCTGCTCGAACAGGCGCTGCAAGCGAGCACTGAGCGGCCAGCCCGGCACGCCTATCTGCTCTCGCCCCAAGCCGAGCTTGAGCGGGCACTGAGCCATCCGTCTCAGGACGTCGGCTTAGACAAGTTGCCCCTGGCGGGCATGCC
>JBILDR010000050.1:0-18562 GCA_044352515.1 Polaromonas sp. | reverse complement strand
CGCGCCTGGCCACCAGCAGGCCCTGAGGGCGCCAGGCCAGGAACAGTGCCATGGACAAAAAGAAAAACAAGCTGCCCCAGTCCGAGGCCAGGTACTTGCTGGCGGTTTCTATGGTGCCCAGCGCCAGGGCCGCCACCGCCGAGCCGGTGATACTGCCCATACCGCCCACGGCCACCACCACCAGCACCAGCACCAGGTACTTGATGGGGTAGTAAGGCTCCAGGGGCATGAGCTCTGCGCCCAGGATGCCGCCCAGCCCGGCCAGCGCCGCGCCCACGCCAAAGGTCAGGGCATAGACCCACTGCACGGGAATGCCCAGTGAGGCCGCGGTGCCGGTGTTGTCCACCGTGGCGCGCAGCCAAATGCCAAAGCGCGAACGCCCCAGCACCCAGGCGCTCAGCAGCAGCACGGCCAGGCCGGCAGCGATGACCAGCAAGCGCTGCGCAGGCAGCGTGCGGATGCCTAAGTCCACCGGCGTCTTGAGCCAGCCGGGCAGGGGGATGAGCTGCACCTCGGGGCCGGCCAGCAAGTTGGCGGTGGCCACGAAGAGGAAGGTCAGGCCGATGGTGAACAGCACCTGCTCGAGTTCGCTGCGCCGGTAGAGCCGGCGCAGCACCAGGGCTTCGAGCAGCATGCCGAGCAAGCCGGTGAGGACCACGGCCGCCAGCAGGCCCCAGGCAAAGGGCCAGCCCTGCTCGCCCACCAGCCAGGCGGCCAGATAACCGCCCGTCATGGCAAAGGCGCCATGGGCCAGATTCACGAAACGCATCAGCCCCAGGGTGACCGACAGACCCACCGCAATGATGAACAGCACCATGCCGTAGGCGATGCCGTCGATCAGGATATTGGCCAGCAAGGTCACGCAGTCCCCCGGGGTCTCAAGCGCGCTTACTTGACCAGGCCGTGGTCGACCTGGGCTGGGAAGGTCTGCACTTCCTTGTTGATCAGCAGGCCGCCTGCGCCTTTTTCAACCACGCGCAGATAGACGTTTTGCGTGATGTGGCGGGTGTTCGGATCGATGGCGACCGGCCCGCGCGGGCTTTCCCACTTGAGCGTCTTGGCCGCGGCCATGGCCTTGTCGCCGTCGCGCTTGCCGCCGGTGGCCTCGATCATCTTGTGGATCACGTACATGCCGTCCCAGGCGCCCACGGTGGCGTAGTTGATGACCGCCTCCTTGTTCTGCTTGTTCACGGCCGCCACGAAGGCCTTGTTGGCGGCGCTGTCGCGTGCGCCGGAGTAGTGGAACAGGGTTGTCAGGCCCAGCGCGCTGTCGCCGAACTTTTGCAGGTCGAACTCGTCGGTCTCGGCCGTGCCCAAGAACTCGATGCCGGCCTGGCGCAGACCGTTTTCCTGGTAGGCCTTCACAAAGCCCAGGTTGGGCGGGCCACCGGGCAGGAACACATAGACGGCCTGCGCGCCGCTGGCCTTGATGCGCTGGGCAAAGGGCGCAAAGTCGGTGGTGCGCACCGGCATGCGGATGGACTCGGTGACCTGGCCGCCGAGCTTGCTGAACTCGGCCTTGAAAGCGGTCTCCGCGTCAATGCCGGGGGCGTAGTCCGAGACGGCCGTGACCACGCGCTTGTAGCCTTTTTTGGCCGCGTGCTGGGCCGCCGGCACCGTGACCTGCCAGAGCGTGTAGCTGGTGCGGATGTAGTAGTCGGACTTGGTGGTGATGTCGCTGGTGGCGGCATTGAAAATCACCATGGGCGTCTTGGACTCCTGGATCACCGGCGCCACCGCCGAGGCATTGGGCGAAAACACGATGCCGCCGATGTAGTCGACCTTGTCCTTGACCACCAGCTCTTGTGCCAGCGTGCGGGTGTTGGCTGGGTTAGGGCCACCCTCGTCGCGCCAGACGAACTCGATGTTCTGGCCGGCGATCTTGCCGCCCTGGCTGGCCACATAAGCCTCGGCGCCCGCCCTGAACAAGGTGCCGTAGTGGGCAAAAGGCCCTGAAAAGGGCGCAATGATGCCCACCTTGACGGTCTGGGCCTGCGCAGCGCCGACCATGCCCACCGCCAGCAAGGCGGCGCCCAACCAATTCATCTTCTTACCCATGCGTGTCTCCTGCTCGTTGAAATTCGGGAAGCGCCCAGACATCCCAGCCGAGCGCACCCTTGCGACTGTCGCCGCCAGATGGTTGATATGTCTACTAGTAGAAATACCAAGGATTCCTCGGGGGCGCAAAAAAACCCAGGGGGCCAGTGCCGCGCCTGGGTCGGGTAGGACGCGAAACAGCGCTCAGTAATGGACGACCGAGCGAATCGACTTGCCCTCGTGCATCAGATCAAACGCATGGTTGATCTCCGTCAGGCCCATGGTGTGGGTGACGAAGGGCGCCAGCTGGATGCGGCCGGCCATGGCGTCATCGACCATACCCGGCAACTGGCTGCGGCCCTTGACGCCGCCAAAGGCCGTGCCCAGCCAGCGCCGGCCGGTGACCAGCTGGAAGGGCCGTGTCGAGATCTCCTGGCCCGCGCCGGCCACGCCGATGATCACGCTCTGGCCCCAGCCACGGTGCGCGCATTCGAGCGCCGCGCGCATCACCTGCGTGTTGCCGATGCACTCGAAGCTGTGGTCCACGCCCCAGCCGGTCATCTCCACGATCACCTGCTGGATGGGCTTGTCGAAGTCCTTGGGGTTGACGCAGTCGGTCGCGCCAAAGGTGCGCGCCAGATCAAACTTACTGGGGTTGGTGTCGATGGCAATGATGCGCCCGGCCTGGGCCAGCTTGGCGCCCTGCACCACCGCCAGGCCAATGCCGCCCAAGCCGAACACGGCCACCGTGTCGCCAGCTTGGACCTTGGCGGTGTTCTTGACCGCGCCCAGACCGGTGGTCACGCCACAGCCCAAGAGGCAGACCTGCTCGGGGTTGGCATCAGGCCGGATCTTGGCCAGCGAGACCTCGGCGACCACGGTGTACTCGCTGAAGGTCGAGCAGCCCATGTAGTGGAAGATGGGTTTGCCTTGGTAGGAAAAGCGGGTGGTGCCGTCAGGCATCACGCCCTTGCCCTGGGTGGCGCGCACGGCCACGCACAGGTTGGTTTTGCCAGACTTGCAAAACAGGCACTGGCCGCATTCGGCGGTGTACAGCGGAATGACATGGTCGCCGGGCTGCACGCTGGTGACGCCCTCGCCGACTTCGACCACGATGCCCGCGCCCTCGTGGCCGAGCACGGCGGGAAACAAGCCCTCAGGGTCCTCGCCCGAGAGGGTGAAGGCGTCGGTGTGGCAAACGCCGGTGTGCGTGATGCGCACCAGCACCTCGCCTTTTAGGGGCGGGGCCACATCGATCTCGATGATTTGCAGAGGTTTGCCGGCCTCGAAGGCGACGGCGGCGCGGGATTTCATGAGCAGATTCTCCGGGAAGAAGGACGGCCAGTTTAGCCAGTGCGCGCAGGGCCAGGGCCCGCGACCGGCTCTACTTGCCGATGCAGAACTTGGAAAAAATCTCGCCCAGCAAATCGTCGGGCGTGAATTCACCGGTGATCTGGCTCAGAGCCAGCTGCGCCTGGCGCAGGTCTTCGGCCAGCAGGTCGAGGGCGGGCGCGGGGCAGGCCAGTTGGGCCTGCGCCTGGTCGAGTTGATGCTGCACCGCCTGCAAGGCCTGCACGTGCCGCTCACGGGCCATGAACAGGCCTTCTGGCGCGGACTGCCAGCCGGCGATCTCCAGCAGCGCCTGGCGCAAGCCGTCCAGGCCCTGGCCGGTGCGCGCCGAAATGTGCAGGCCCTCAGGCCGCGAGGTTTGTGCAGCCGCGTCGGTCTTGTTCCACACCTGCAGCACCGGCACCGCGGCCGGCAACTGGCGCGCCAGCAGCTGGGCAATGGATTCATCGGCAGCGCGGTAGTCGGCATCGGCCGGGTCCTGGCTGCGCGGCAGGTCGTGCAGAAAAAGCACCGCGTCGGCGCTGCTAATCTCGTCCCAGGCGCGAGCGATGCCGATTTTCTCGACCTCGTCCACACCGGGCTGCTGCGGCTCGCGCAGACCGGCGGTGTCGACCACATGCAGCGGCACGCCCTCGATCTGGATCAGCTGCGAGACCTTGTCCCGGGTGGTGCCGGCAATCGGCGTGACGATGGCCAGCTCCGCCCCGGCCAGGGCGTTGAGCAGCGAGCTTTTTCCCGCATTGGGCTGGCCGGCGATCACCACCTTGATGCCTTCGCGCAAGATGGCTCCCTGGCGGGCGCGCCGCATCACGGCAGCAAGGCGCTCCTGCAGGCGCTGGAGCTGGCCCCTGGCATCGGCCTGCGCGATGAAGTCGATGTCTTCTTCGGGAAAGTCTAGCGTGGCCTCGACCAACATGCGCAGGTGCGTGAGCTGCTCGAGCAGGGCCTGAATTTGCTTTGAGAACTCGCCCGAGAGTGAGCGTGCGGCCGAGCGCGCAGCGGTTTCAGTGCTGGCGTCGATCAGGTCGGCAATCGCCTCGGCCTGGGCCAGGTCGATCTTGTCGTTGAGGAAGGCGCGCTGGGTGAACTCCCCCGGCTGGGCTGCGCGCAGGCCGGGAAGTACATCGGCTGCTGCCTGCAGACAGCGCTGGAGCAAGAGTTGCAGCACCACTGGCCCGCCGTGGGCCTGGAGTTCGAGCACGTCTTCGCCAGTGTAGGAGTGCGGTGCTGGAAAAAAAAGCGCCAGGCCTTGGTCGATGGCTTGGCCTTGAGCGTCCAGAAAAGGACCGTACGTTGCCAGGCGGGGCTCAAGTGTGCGGCGCGTGAGGGCACGCGCCAGTGGCATCAGGCCGCGGCCCGAGACACGCACCATACCGACCGCGCCGCGCCCGGGGGCGGTGGCAATCGCAACGATGGGGTCTTGCTGGCGAGCGAACATGGCTGCGGGCTCTTTGTGCAAACGCCGGCTTGGTTGCTGCAGCCGCTGCCCTCACCCCAACCCTCTCCCAAAGGGAGAGGGAGCCGGTCAGCGGCGTGCGCCTTACTTGAACTTGGGCAGGTTGAACTGCGGCGGCACGCCCATGCGGGTGTTGATCATCCACTGCTGGGCGATCGACAGGATGTTGTTCGTGATCCAGTACAGCACCAGGCCGGCAGGGAAGAAAAAGAACATCACCGAGAAAATCAAAGGCATGAACCACATTAGCTTGGCCTGCAGGGGGTCTGGCGGCTGTGGGTTGAGCGCCGTTTGCAGCAGTGTAGTGAGCGTCATCACTAAAGGCAGTAGGAAATACGGGTCGGGCGCTGACAGGTCGCTGATCCAGCCTATCCAGGGCGCATTGCGCATCTCCACGCTCGACAGCAAGACCCAGTACAGGGCGATGAAGACCGGGATCTGCACCATGATGGGAAAGCAGCCGCCCATAGGATTGACTTTTTCTTCTTTGTAGATCTTCATCATGGCCATCTGCATTTCCTGTGGCTTGTCCTTCAGGCGCTCGCGCATTTCCATGATTTTTGGGTTGATCGCCTTCATCTTGGCCATGCTGGCGTAGGCCTTGGCGTTGAGCCAATAAAAGGCGATCTTGAGCAGCAGCACCAGCGCCACAATGGCCCAGCCCCAGTTGTTGATCACCTTGTGCAGCTCATAGAGCAGCCAGTACAGAGGTTTGGCCAGGATGGTGAACCACCCATAGTCCTTGACCAGTTCAAGGCCGGGCGATATTTCCTCCAACATTTTTTCTTCTTGCGGCCCAATGAACAAGCGCGACTCCACGGTTTTGCTGGCGCCGCCGGCAACGGTTTCAGCAGCGGCGATCATGCCGACGGCATAGAGGTTGTTGTCGACCTTGCGCAGAAAAATATCGCGCTGCACGCCCTGGGCCAGCAACCAGGCCGAGGCAAAGTAGTGCTGCACCATGGCCACATAGCCGTTGTTGGCCTGCTTTTCGGCCTCGAACTTGTTTTTCTCGATGTCGCTAAATTCAACCTTCTGGTACTTCTTGGCATCGGTGTAGACGGCCGGGCCTGTGAAGGTGTAGTAGAAAGATGACTCACCCTCTGGCTTGTTGCCGTCACGCACCAGTTGAAGATAGAGCTGCGCCGCAACCGGCGCACTACCCGTGTTGACGATCTCGTGACGCACGCCCAAGTCGTAGGCAGAGCGCTTAATCAGATAGGTTTTTGCCAGTTTGATGCCACCGACTTCCGGTGATTCGAAGCGCAATTCGAGACTGTCTTGACCGGGTTTGAATTGGCGCTCGGTCGACACCAGAGTCATGGGCGTCTTGTGATTGGGCAGGCTGCTGCCGGGCACGCCAATCAGGCCCGTCTGTGCCAGGTAGACCCGATCCTTGCTTTCATCGAAAAGCACAAAGCCCTTGTCGGCCGCATTGAGGTCGGCGTACTTGGCAAATACCGAGCGCACCAGTGAGCCGCCTTCGGTATCAAAACTGAGCTGCAGTACATCCGTCTTGATGTCGATGCGCTGACGTGGGCTGGCAGCTGTTGCACCTTGTGCGGTCGGTACCTGAGAAGGAGTGGCTGTCGCAAGTGCGGTGGAAGAAGGCGCGGGCACTGATGCGGCTGCGCTGACGGAATTGTCAGGCGCCTTGGCCGCTGGCGGCGCTGGCTGAGGAAAAAAGGTGGGCTTTTGTCCGTTGTGGATCTGCCATTGATCCCACAACAGCACCATGGAAAAGCCAAATATGACCCAAAGGATCGTGCGACGGATATCGTTCATGGAAGCGGCTTGGTTGGGGAAGAGTGAGGCTGCGCGCCAGCGCCGCCAAAAACATGGTCAGGAACCGGGTCGTTACCACCGTCACACCAGGGGTGGCAGCGGACCAGGCGGCGCAGAGTCAGGTAACTACCACCCATGGCACCATGGCGCTCCAAAGATTGCAGCGCATAGGCCGAACAGGTAGGTTCAAAACGGCAGGCCGAGCCCAAGCTTGGGCTGAGCAAAAGCCGGTAGGCGCGGACCAGGAACAACAAAACCTGGCGGGGCAAGTCCAAAAGGTGTTTGATCATCCCTTGGTCTCCCGTGCCTTTGCATACAAGCTGAGCAACTGCGTCTGAACGATTTGTTTGAGAGCTTGCGAGGCTGCAGCCGGATATTGCTGAGTCGAAAACTTTTGCCGCAGACGAACCACGAATGCCCGAGGCCTTGAAGCTTCCAGCAAGTGCGATGACAGAGCATAGATCTGCCGCTTGAGCAGGTTGCGCGTTACCGCCCGTTTGGCCCAGCGCTTTGGAACCATGGCGCCCAAGGCAGCCTGTTGGGGATTCAAGCCCTGATCATCACTGGAGGTCAGCGGCATAGGCTGCACATGGATGGCGAAGTTGGCCGTCCTCGCCAAAACCGGGCCCTTAAGCACAGCTTCAAACTGCGCGCGGGATTGCAGCTTTTGCAAAGCCTTGCCCGCTAAGCCAAGAAAGCTCAGACCGCCAGACGCTTACGGCCTTTGGCCCGACGCGCGTTGATCACTGCGCGACCACCACGGGTGCGCATGCGCGCGAGAAAACCGTGGGTACGGGCGCGTTTGACTTTGGAAGGCTGATAAGTGCGTTTCATGATGAATCCTTGGTGCCCGCACTGGGCTGGGCTGAGCTGTTGGTGTGTCCAGGTTGGCCGGTTAAAGAGCCAGCACGCCCATGACCTCACTGTCCTCTGCTCACCCTAGGGTAAGCCTGAAAACCGCCGGTCCGTGCAGACGGGAAACCTACCATTATGAATCAAAGCTTGGCTCGCGACAAGAAATCTGCCATAGACTGTACGGTTTGAGCTCAATCCCGCTTGGGTCTTACTCTCTTTCGCTTGCGGCTATTCCGCAGCAAGTGGCCCGGCTCTGTTGCCCCTGCCTAGCGCTCTAAACTCAAATTTTGATCGCTGTCAAGCTTGTGGATAAGTCGCTTGACAGGCTACACTGCCGGGCTAAGAAGATCGATGCTATCCACAAGCCGCCCATGGGCCGGTTCTGAAAGTCAAACTTGAATTCCTGCTCATGAACGAGGCCCTTGAAACGCCGCAGCGACCCGATCTTTGGCACGGTTGTCTCGATCAACTGGCCCGTGATCTTCCTGAACAGCAGTTCAACACCTGGATACGTCCTTTGGTCGCCCAGCTCAGCCCGGACCTGTCCAAGCTGACTCTGATGGTAGCCAACCGCTTCAAATTGGACTGGATACGGGCGCAATATGGGCAACAGATCCAGGGTCTGCTCGAGCGCTTATGTGACCAGCCGATTCAACTGGAGTTAGTGATCACTCCTAAGGAAAGGCCCATAAGGACTGGACCTATCAATCAGGACCTCGGCCCTCTGACTGAGCCTTTGGGACTGTTGCCGGCGGATGAACCCAGCCCTGGTTTTAAAAATCGACTCAACACCGCTCTGACTTTTGACACGCTGATCGAAGGCACCGCCAATCGCATGGGAAGGGCGGCTGCCATGCATGTGGCCAGCAGCCTAGGACAGCTTTACAACCCCTTATTCATTTACGGAGGAGTTGGACTTGGCAAGACACATTTAGTTCATGCCATCGGCAACAAATTGCTGGCAGACAATCCAAGCGCCAAAGTTCTCTACATCCATGCAGAGCAATTTGTATCCGATGTGGTTAAAGCCTATCAACGCAAAACTTTTGACGAGTTCAAGGCGCACTATCACTCTCTCGACCTGCTGCTGATTGACGATGTTCAGTTCTTTGCCAACAAGGACCGAACCCAGGAAGAATTCTTCAATGCCTTTGAAGCATTGCTGGCAAAAAAATCACACATTGTGATGACCAGCGATACCTACCCCAAAGGGTTGACCGACATTCATGAGCGCTTGGTCTCGCGCTTCGATTCAGGCTTGACGGTAGCCATTGAACCTCCTGAGCTTGAGATGCGTGTAGCCATACTGATCCGCAAGGCCGAAATCGAAGGCGCGGCCATGCCGGAAGAGGTGGCTTTTTTCGTTGCTAAGAACGTTCGCTCCAACGTGCGCGAACTCGAAGGCGCGCTGCGCAAGATACTGGCCTACTCCCGTTTCAATCAGAAGGAGATCTCTATACAGTTGGCCAGGGAGGCTCTTCGCGACCTGCTGTCCATCCAAAACCGACAGATCTCGGTAGAAAACATTCAGAAAACCGTGGCCGACTTCTACAAGATCAAGGTCGCTGACATGTACTCCAAGAAAAGGCCCGCCAGCATCGCCCGACCCCGGCAGATCGCCATGTACCTGGCCAAAGAGCTGACACAAAAGAGCTTGCCTGAAATCGGCGAATTGTTTGGTGGGCGGGACCACACCACCGTCTTGCATGCGGTGCGAAAAATGAGCGCTGAGCGTCAAAAACTGGTTGAGTTGAACCAGCAACTCCATGTGCTCGAACAGACACTGAAAGGATGACAGGGGTGAAGATCCTGGCAAAGGCCCTGTGGCCAAGCTTGGGGACAAAATTTGGACAAGGACCGTCTTATCCACAGAAGAGTGAGCAAGGTCCAAGTTGTTCCACAATGGTCCCTAGGGATCCGCCGGCCCGTCAACAGCCTTAGCTGGGTCCGAAGTGATTGATTAAAAAGGGGAAAATGGTGGTATCCACAGCGCGGGCTGTCCTCTACTACTCCTACTATCTTTAAATTGAAGAAATAAAGAAGACAAGAAAGACGCAGCCCATGATCGTTCTCAAAGCAGCCCAAGAGCAGGTGTTGGCAGCCTTGCAATCCGTAGCAGGCATCGTTGAGCGCCGTCACACCTTGCCGATATTGGCCAATGTGTTGATTCGCAAGATGGGTACAGGTATCGAATTGACCAGCAGCGATCTGGAGATTCAGATCCGAACCCATGGCAGTTTCGGGGGTGATGAAGGCAATTTCACCTGTACCGTCGGCGCCCGCAAGCTGATCGACATCCTGCGCTCTATGCCCAGCGATCAGACGGTCAGCCTGGAGTCCAATCAGAACAAGTTGCTGCTCAAAGGCGGCAAGAGCCGCTTCATGCTGCAAACGCTTCCAGCAGAAGACTTTCCTCTGGTACAGGAAGCCAGCCAATATGGCCCGGCTTTTTCTGTTCCGCAAAAAACCCTCAAGGCCTTGCTGGCCCAGGTGTCTTTCGCCATGGCGTTACATGACATTCGCTACTACCTCAACGGTATCTTGTTCGTTGCAGAGGGCAAGCAACTGAGTCTGGTTGCAACCGATGGACATAGGCTTGCTTTTTCATCGGCCGACCTCGATGTGGATGTTCAGCAAAGGCAGGAGGTCATCCTGCCGCGCAAGACGGTGCTGGAATTGCAACGTCTGCTCAGCGACCAAGATGGTGCGATCGAGATGCGCTTTGCGGGTAATCAGGCCAAGTTCAGTTTTGGTGGCATGGAATTCGTAACTAAGCTGGTTGAAGGAAAGTTTCCCGACTACAACCGGGTGATTCCCAAGAACCACACCAACATCGTGGTGCTTGGACGGCAGACCTTGTTGGCCAGCTTGCAGCGCACCGCCATCTTGACCAGTGAGAAGTTCAAGGGCGTCAGGCTCAATCTGGACCCGGGCAGCTTGCGTGTCGCATCCAATAACGCGGAGCAGGAAGAGGCCAGCGACGAGATCGATGTGGACTACCAAGGTGACAGCATAGAGATCGGTTTCAACGTGACCTATCTGATTGATGTGCTGGGCAATATGAACCAGGACATGGTCAAGATCGAGTTCGCTGACTCCAACAGCTCGGCCTTGTTCACCATCCCGGATGACAAGGCTTTCAAATATGTGGTGATGCCGATGCGCATCTGAGCCCCTTAGGCCAATACTCCAGCAGCCCGCGCACCAGCGCGGGTTTGTTCATTGGAAGAGATCCAGAAAGCAGTTATGACCGAAGAAAATCAGCCCAGCGACATGGCGCAGCCACCGATCGATGCCCATCAAGCGGGTGCATCAGAGGCGTATGGAGAAAACGCAATCCAGATCCTTGAGGGCTTGGAGGCTGTGCGCAAGCGCCCTGGCATGTACATCGGCGACACGTCTGATGGCACGGGCTTGCATCACCTGGTGTTTGAGGTGGTGGACAACTCCATTGATGAAGCCCTGGCGGGCCACTGTGATGACATCGTGGTGACCATCCATAGCGATAACTCCATCAGTGTGGTGGACAACGGCCGCGGCATTCCAACCGGCATCAAGATGGACGACAAGCATGAGCCTAAGCGCTCGGCCGCTGAAATCGCCTTGACCGAGTTGCACGCAGGTGGCAAGTTCAACCAGAACAGCTACAAGGTTTCAGGCGGTTTACATGGTGTCGGCGTTAGTTGCGTCAACGCGCTGTCGAAAATGCTGCGGCTGATCATCCGCCGTGAGGGCAAGGTTCACACCTTGGAATTTAGCCGGGGTGTGGTGCAAAACCGCATCATCGATAAAACAGACGGTATTGAAGTTTCGCCCATGCGAGTGATCGGTGAGACGGACAAGCGGGGCACAGAAGTGCACTTCCTGCCTGACGGCGAGATCTTCAAGGAAAACCATGATTTTCACTACGAGATCCTGAGCAAGCGTTTAAGAGAACTCAGTTTTCTCAACAACGGCGTTCGCATCAGGCTAAAGGACGAGCGCACTGGCAAGGAAGACGACTTTTCGGGCGCCGGGGGTGTTAAGGGTTTTGTGGATTTCATCAACAAAGGCAAGCAGGTCTTGCATCCCAATGCTTTTCATTCCACCGGTGAACGCCAGAGCGATCAGGGCACATCCATCGGTGTTGAGGTATCCATGCAGTGGAACAGTGGGTACAACGAGAACGTCCTTTGCTTTACCAACAATATTCCTCAGCGTGATGGCGGCACCCACTTGACGGGCTTGCGGGCGGCCATGACCCGGGTTATCAGCAAGTACATCGAGAGCAATGAACTGGCTAAGAAAGCCAAGGTTGAAGTTTCGGGCGACGATATGCGCGAAGGCCTGTGCTGCGTGCTGTCGGTCAAGGTACCCGAGCCTAAATTTTCAAGCCAGACCAAAGACAAATTGGTCTCCAGTGAGGTGCGTGGTCCGGTCGAAGATATCGTGGCCAAAACACTGACGGACTATCTCGAAGAGCGGCCCAACGACGCAAAAATCATTTGCGGCAAGATTGTGGAGGCGGCGCGTGCCCGGGAAGCGGCACGCAAGGCGCGCGAAATGACCCGGCGCAAAGGCGTGCTCGATGGCATGGGCCTGCCCGGCAAACTCGCCGACTGCCAGGAAAAAGATCCTGCGCTGTGCGAAATCTATATCGTCGAGGGTGATTCTGCCGGCGGCTCGGCCAAGCAAGGACGGGATCGTAAATTCCAGGCCATCTTGCCTTTGCGCGGCAAGATCTTGAACGTTGAAAAAGCCCGCTATGAAAAGCTGTTGACCAGCAACGAGATCCTCACGCTGATCACCGCCTTAGGCACGGGCATAGGCCATGCCGGCAGTGGTGGCGGCGATGGTAAGAGCGGAGCCGATGACTTCAATGTGGCCAAGCTGCGCTATCACCGCATCATCATCATGACCGATGCCGATGTGGACGGCGCACACATTCGCACCTTGCTGCTGACCTTTTTCTACCGGCAAATGCCCGAGTTGGTCGAGCGCGGCCACATCTACATTGCTCAGCCACCGCTGTACAAGGTCAAGGCCGGCAAGGAGGAGCTTTATCTGAAAGATGCCGCCGCCTTGGATGGCTTTCTTATTCGTATCGCTCTCAAGGAAGCCAGTATCGATACCGGCAGTGGCACGGTCTTGGCAGGCGAGACTTTGGCTGAGCTGGCGCGCAAGCACCAGGTGGCCGAATCGGTGATCAACAGACTCTCTGGTTTTATGGACCAGGAAGCATTGCGAGCAGTGGCCGATGGCGTGTCACTGGACCTCGATACTTTGCCGGCCGCACAGGTCAGCGCAGCTGCCTTGCAAGCGCACCTGCCCGACGCTCAGGTGGCTGGTGAGTTTGATGTCCGCACTGACAAGCCGATTTTGCGCATCAGCCGTAAGCACCATGGCAATATCAAAAGCAGCATCATTACCCAGGACTTCGTCCACGGTGCTGACTATGCAGCCCTGGCTGAAGCAGCTCAAACGTTTCGCCATTTGCTCAGCGACAAGGCGGTGGTTATGCGTGGCGAAGGCGAGCGGCAAAAGCAAGAGCGTGTTGGCGACTTCCGTCAGGCCATGCGCTGGTTGGTCGCTCAGGCCGAGCATGCGACGGCCCGCCAGCGTTACAAGGGCTTGGGTGAGATGAACCCTGAGCAATTGTGGGAGACCACCATGGATCCCGCGGTTCGGCGCTTGTTGCGTGTGCAAATTGACGATGCCATCGAAGCTGACCACGTTTTTTCCATGCTCATGGGCGACGATGTCGAGCCGCGGCGCGACTTTATCGAGACCAACGCTTTGCGAGCTGCCAATATTGACGTTTGAGCCCCTGCCGCAAAACTGTCCTCGTCTGAGGCTCGCCGTGCGTCTCTTCTGACGCGGCTGAAGTTCCCTCCTCCTGACAATGCAGGAGGTTGAAGGAGGGCTGATCATGTCAGGCGATAGAAGCACACAGCGCAAGGCGCTGACTCCGGGGTCTGGACGCAAGACGGCCAATGACAGCAACAAGGTCGGCGCGCAGCCACCCACACAGAAGAACCAGGGAAAGCGCACGCCCTTAAGCCGGGACGACAGACAGGCGCATCTGGGAGCCGATAACCAGGCCCGTGAACGCCGGCGTCGACAGGGCGGGCCGGGTTTGGGGCCCATGCCGGATGCGGTTTGAACCAGGGCGGTTTTTAGGCTGGAATGGGCGTAGATAGCGGGCGACCTCCGAAGTGGGCCGCCAGGTTTTGTGCCAGAAGTCGGGCCATGGCAGCCTGCGCCTCGGGCGAGCGTCCGGCCAGGTGCGGGCTTAGCAGCACATTGTCTAGAAGCAGCAATTGGGCGCTCACTCGCGGCTCGTCTTCGAAGACGTCAAGCGCAGCACCCGCAATCTGGTGTTCGCGCAGCGCCACCGTCAAGGCCTGGGTGTCGACCAGGGCCCCACGGCCAATATTGACCAGGTAGCCAGCGGGGCCCAGGGCCTTGAGCACAGCGCTGTTCACAATGTGATGGGTGTCAGCGTCACCTGGCAGGGCAAGGACCAGGAAGTCACACCAGGCGGCCAGTGCGGCGAGCTCACCCATGTGTGTCCATGCCAACTCTGGCCGCCGGCGGCGTGAAAAATAAGCCACCTCCATGCCGAAACCCGCCTCGCAGCGCTGGCCTATGCCCTGGCCAATCCGGCCCACGCCGGCAAGGCCTAGGCGCTTGCCGCTCAGGGCGGGTGGCTCATCGCTGGGGTGCTTCCAGCCGCCCAGGCGCATCCGACGGTCCAACGCCCCGAGGTTTCGGACGATGCCCAGCAGCAGCGCCACCGCATGATCTGCCGTGGTCGCGGCGTTGGTATCTGGGCCATAGCTCAGGGCAATGCCGCGGGCTCGGGCGGCGGCTAGGTCCACATTGTCGAAGCCTGCGCCTATACAGGCGAGGATGGACAGCCGCGGCATCAGCTCCATCTCAGCGGCGCTCAGGCCATGCACACCATGGGTTACCACAGCCTGAATATGGGGAGCGAAGGCGGCAATCGCCGCCTCGCGCCCGCCGTGCTCGTGGGCGTGCACGATATCGCAGATGCCCTCGCTGGGCAGCAGGGCCCGCGGCGACTCATGCACTAAATTGAGCAACAAAGGCTTGGTCATGCTAGGGCAGACGGTCCATCAGGTGGAGCAGGAATTGATGGGGGCTGGCATGCGGTCTGCTGCCCTTGCTGAGGACGCAGCTTCGCCAATGGGTCGGGGTACTCTGCTTGACAGGCATGGCGCTCTGGGAGAGGATATTGCCCTGGGAGAAATAAAGTTTCTTACTAGGAAACCTTGAGGCATTATATGTTGCTGCGCTCGGCCCAGACACGCCCTCACCTGGAGCCTTTTTTCAATGCCAAAGATCTGCAAGCCGCCATGCTGGGCTCGATGAAGACAGCCGCACGGCGGTTGAAAACTCATTCGGTGAGTGAGCTTTGTTTTGGCACGCCATGTGAGATGGCCCTTGGGCTGGTTTGCAGACCCCTGAATTGAGGAGACCTAAAGCGATGAGCATCACCGTTACCCGGCTGTCCTACGCGCTAGGCGCCGCCGTCACCAATGTGGACCTGTCCCAGGAGCTCGATACGGCTACAGTGGCGGCCATTCGCCAGGCTTGGCTGGATCATCTGATCCTGGTTTTTCCGGGCCAGGATATTTCCCCGGCCGAGCAGATCCGCTTTAGCCGCTACTTGGGCCCGGTCGAGGAATACCCCTTGCACCACTATCGCCTGCCTGGCCATCCGGAAATTTTTCACTTGAGCAATGTGGGTGATGACGGTCAACTCGGCAGCGCGCAGATGGCCAACCTTGGGCGCCACTGGCACTCGGACTTGTCTTTCACAGCCTATCCGGCCATGGGCTCCATGCTGCGCTGCAAGCAGATCCCTGACTATGGCGGCACCACCTGCTTTGCCAACCAGTACATGGCGTATGAGCGGCTGTCGCCGACTTTTCGAGCGCTGCTCGATCCGCTCGAGGCGGTGCATGAACTGTTTTCTAAGACGCCCAACCTCAAGGACTTGGACCAGGGCCAGGTCAAGGACCTTAAAAGGGGCAATCCCCGCATCGCCCAACCTGTGGTGCGCACGCACCCGGAGACCGGTCGCAAGGCGCTGTATGTGTCCGAGGCCCTGTGCAGCGATATCGTGGGCATGAGCCGGGCAGAGAGCACGGCCCTTCTGGAGTTTTTGTTTCAGCATCAGACGCGGGTGGAGTTCACCTACCGTCACACCTGGAAGCCCCATGACATCGTGCTGTGGGACAACCGCTGTGCGCTGCACATGGCCGTGCCTGACAACGATCATTTACAGCCACGCGTGATGTACCGTACCACCATCAGCGGTACCCCTTGCGGCACTCTCCTCGACGCCTGAACTCAAACCCTAAAAACGAAAGCACCATGAGCACGCAAACGAAGCAAGCCGCACAGAACGATGAACAAGGTCTGGTCGCCCGCAGCATGGGCGGCGATGAGGCCCTGGCCGAGGCTCGCTCCCTGGTCGGCATGCCGATCCGCGTGGAGCAATGGAACTATGAGGCCGGTCGCGATGTGATCCGGCATTACGCTTGGGGCATAGGCGACGACAACCCCTTGTGGAGCGACCCCGAATATGCCAAGGGCACACGCTTTGGCGGCATCATTGCCCCGCCCACTTTTTTCTTCGGCGTCTTCGACGCCGTGGTCGCGCCCGGCCTGGAAGACATCCAGTGGTATTACTCGGGCATCGAAGCTCAATTCTTGCTGCCCATCCGCCGCAATGATGAGATCGTGGCCACGGCTGAATACATCGACGCCCGGCCGCTGCAGGGTAAGCGCGTCAAGAATATGCTGGTACAGACCGGTGAGGTGCTCTACACCAACCAAAATGGCGAGCTGGCCACTCGGGTCTTGTCGCACACCTTTCGGGTGCCACGATCGGGCGCTGAGGGTGGCCTGGACTATGAGCCTCGCCCCAAGCAGGAATACACGCAGGCGCAGCTCGACGAGATCATGGACGCCCAGCTCCATGAGTTTGTGCGTGGTGCCAACACGCTCTATTGGGACGATGTCCAGGTCGGCGAGAGTCTGCCGGGCACGGTGCGCGGACCCATCAACCAGATGGACATGACCACCTACTACGCCGGTGCTCCCGGCACCTCGGGCTATAAATCGACCAAGCTTAAGTGGAAGTACACCCACTGGGCCCGCACCTCGCCCGAGAAGCTGCCCAACAACTACGACAAGTGCTATTACGGTGCCAAGGTGCTGCCCAGTATTGGCCATCAGGACGCGGCGGTGGCCGTCAAGCAGCTGGGCATGCCCGGCCCGTATGACAACGGGCCGCAGCGCTGCGGCATGCTGGCCACCTGTGTGACCAACTGGATGGGTGATGATGCTTGGCTGCGCACCTACAGCACACGCATCAAGCTGCCGGTGATCTTCGGCGACACCACCTATTGCAAGGGCCGCGTCAAGGACAAGCGCCTGGAGGACGGCCGGGGCATTGTTGAGCTCGAGCTGTGGACAGAGAACCAGCTCGGTGAGGTCACCATGAGCGGGCAGGGCACGGTGGAGCTGCCGCGTCGCCAGGCTGCCTGAACACGCCCTGAGCCTATGAACTTCGCCCTTTTCCTGGACATGAAGGCCCGGGGCGACCCGCAAGGGCTGGCCGTGGCTGATCACCGCTTGCGCCTGAACTGGCGCGAGCTCGAATACCGCGCCTCGCAGTTGGCCAATCTGCTGCAGGCCCGCGGCCTGCGGCGCGGCGACCGCATGGCCATCTACCTGCCTAACCGGGTCGAAGTGGTGATCGCACTGCTCGGCTGCATGAAAAGCGGCGTGATCGCCGCCCCCTTGAATTGGCGCCTGGCGGGTCAGGAGCTGCACAAGGTGCTCGGCCATTGCGCACCGGCTTGCATCCTCACCACACAGGAGAAAGCAGCGCTGCTCCAGGTGCCAGCAGGGGCAGGCGTGCTCACGGTGGACGAAAAGGCGGGCAGTGGCAGCTTTTGGCAGGCGCTACAGGACTGCCCCGGCGTCTTTGCCACTGTGGGCTGCCAGGCCGGTGATGTGGCCAGCTTGCTCTACACCTCGGGCACCACCTCCAGCCCCAAGGCCGCCATTCACACCCACGGCATGCGCGTGGCCGTGGCTGGCGCGATGGCTGACTGCTTTGAGTTGTCCAGCCGTGATGTGGCTCTGTGCCTGTCGCCGCTCTTTCATACCAGCGGCACCAGTGTGTTCGCCAATGCCTTGTTTGCGGGCTGCCCGCTGATCTTGCAAGAGAAGTGGAACCTGGAGGACTTCGTGCGGCTGGTGGCCGAAGAAGGCGTGACCTTCATGCACCTGATTGGCACCTTGCTGGTGGATATCGCAGCAGCGCCTGAGTCGGTGTTCGAGCCATTGCGGGGGCGCTCGCGCATGCGCTTTACCTGGGGTGGCGGCCATGCAATTGCGGCCGAGAAATTCGAGGTCTTCGAGCGTCGCATCGGCGGCATCTTCTTGCTGGGCTACAGCCGCACCGAAGGGGGCTTGACCTACAACCCGCTGGACCGTGCGGCCCGCAATTTCAGCGACAACGGCCTGCCCAACCGCAACAGCTCGGACATCGCCATCCTCGACCCGGCGACCCAGCAGGTTTGTGCAACAGGCGTGACGGGCGAGGTTTGCTTTCGCGGCGACGGCGTCTCGCCGGGCTACTGGGACGGCCCCTATCTGCGCGTGACCCCGCCCTATGAAGGCGGCTGGATGCCCACCGGCGACAGCGGCTTTATGGACGAGCACGGGCGTCTGCACTTCCTCGGGCGTGGTGACCACATGATCAAGAGCGGCGGAGAAAACGTCTTCCCCGAGGAGGTCAGTGCGGTGCTGCTCAAGCTGCCGGGTGTGGCCGACGCGGTGGTGGTGGGCGTGCCCGACGAACGCATGGGCCAGCGCGTGGGCGCGCTCATTGTGCGCAGCGACCCGGCGCTGGCACCGGCTGCCATCGAGCAGGCCTGTCGCAGCGCCTTGGCTGGCTACAAGATTCCGCGCGTCATTGCGTTCACCGATGAACTGCCCAAGCTGGGCAGCGGCAAGGCCGATATGAACGCCTGCCGCAGTTTGTTGCTGGAGCTG
>JBILDR010000049.1:0-18670 GCA_044352515.1 Polaromonas sp. | reverse complement strand
GCTTTATCGCCAGGCTTTCGGGCCGGTCCGGTGGGTTCAGTGCGTGCAGGCCATCAAGGCGCGCGGCGTGCGCACCTTGGTCGAATGCGGTCCCGGCAAGGTGCTGGCGGGCATGACCCGCCGCATCGACGCCGAGCTGACCGGCGTTGCGCTTTACGATCCAGCTACCTTGGTAGAAGTTAAAGGACTCCTCGCATCATGAACGACAAGCAAGTGGCCCTGGTCACCGGTGCCTCGCGCGGCATAGGCGCGGCCATTGCACGCCAACTGGCGCAGGACGGGTTTATCGTCATCGGTACCGCCACCACCGAGGCCGGTGCGGCCAAGATCAGCCAGGCGCTGGCCGGTTTTGCGGGCAGCCGCGGTGCGATGTTGGATGTCAACGACGCCCAGGCGGGGGCCGCCTTGATCGACGCCATTGTCAAGGACCACGGCGGACTTCAGGTACTTGTCAACAATGCAGGCATCACCCGCGACACCCTGGCCATGCGCATGAAGGACGAGGATTGGGATGCGGTGCTCGACACCAACCTCAAGGCGGTGTTTCGCATGAGCCGTGCCGTCATGCGTCCCATGATGAAGCAGCGCCACGGTCGCATCATCAGCATCACCAGCGTGGTGGGCGCCTCCGGCAATCCCGGTCAGGCCAACTATGCGGCCGCCAAGGCAGGCCTGGCCGGCATGACCCGGGCGCTGGCGCGCGAGTTGGGCAGCCGGGGCATCACCGTCAACTGCGTGGCGCCGGGTTTCATCGAGACTGACATGACCGCTGCCTTGCCCGAGGAACAGCAAAAAGCCCTGCTCGGCCAGATCCCCCTGGGCCATCTGGGCAAGCCCGACGACATCGCCCATGCGGTCGCCTATTTGGCCAGCGCGCACGCCGGCTATGTCACCGGGCAGGAAATCCATGTCAATGGCGGCATGTACATGTAAAGTCTGGTCCCGCCGGGTCGCTCGAGCGCAGCCCGTCGTCAATGGCTAAAATCACGGTTTACTCCACCACCCTACGAGGGATTTATGAGCGACATCGAAGCACGTGTTAAGAAAATCATCGCCGAGCAGCTTGGCGTCGAAGAGAGCCAGGTCAGCGGCGAGAAGGCGTTTGTGGCCGACCTCGGCGCAGACTCCCTTGACACCGTGGAGCTGGTGATGGCCCTCGAAGACGAGTTCGGCATCGAGATTCCCGACGAGGACGCCGAGAAGATCACCACGGTGCAAAACGCGATCGACTACGCCACCACCCACCAAAAAGCCTGAGCGGCTTTTTGATTTCTTCAGCCCGCGCGAGGCCAGGCGGCCCGCCCGGGCTTTCTTTCAGGATTTGCGCATGAGCCGTCGCCGCGTTGTTGTCACGGGTTTGGGTTGCATCAGTCCGGTGGGCAACACTGTCGCCCAGTCTTGGTCGGCTTTGCTCGCCGGCCGCTCGGGCATCACCGCCATTACGAAGTTTGACGCTTCGGCCATGGCCTGCAAGATTGCCGGCGAGGTCAAGAACTTCGACCTGGAGTCCTACATCAGCGCCAAAGAAGCGCGCACCATGGACACCTTCATCCATTACGGTATAGCTGCCGCCGATCAGGCGGTGCGCGATGCCGGCCTGGCCGTCGGCGATGCCCTGGACGAAGAGGCAGCGACCCGCATAGGCGTGGTGATCGGCTCGGGCATCGGCGGGCTGCCGATGATCGAGGAAACCCATACCGAATACACCAACCGGGGGCCGCGGCGCATCTCCCCGTTTTTCGTGCCTGCTTCGATCATCAACATGATCTCGGGCCATGTGTCCATGCGCTTTGGCTTCAAGGGCCCCAACCTGGCGGTGGTCACCGCCTGCACCACCGGCTTGCACAGCATAGGCGAGGCCGGGCGCATCATTGAATACGGCGACGCCGATGTGGTGGTCGCTGGCGGTGCCGAATCCACCGTCTCCCCGCTGGGCGTGGGTGGTTTTGCTGCCATGCGCGCCCTGTCCACCCGCAACGACGATCCAGCGGCCGCCTCGCGTCCCTGGGACAAGGACCGGGACGGCTTTGTGCTGGGTGAGGGCGCAGGCGTGATGGTGCTCGAGGAGTACGAGCACGCCAAAGCCCGTGGCGCCCGTATCTACGCCGAACTGGCCGGCTACGGCATGAGCGCCGATGCTGGACACATGACTGCTCCCAATATGGACGGCCCGCGCCGGGCCATGCTGGGCGCCATGCGCAACGCCGGTGTTGCGGCCGATCAGATCGACTATCTCAATGCCCACGGCACCTCTACACCGCTGGGCGATGTCAATGAAACCAATGCCATCAAGGCGGCCCTGGGCGATCATGCTCGGCGCATCGTTGTCAGCTCGACCAAGTCCATGACCGGTCACCTGCTCGGTGGCGCAGGTGGCATCGAGTCGGTGTTTACCGTGCTGGCCTTGCACCACCAGCAGATCCCGCCGACCATCAATCTGGTCAACCCGGATCCCGAGTGTGATCTGGACTACTGCGCCAACCTTGCCCGCGATGCCAAGATTTCGGTGGCCTTGAAGAACAACTTCGGTTTCGGCGGCACCAACGGCTCGCTGGTGTTCAAGCGCCTGTGATCTTGCCGGCACCCGGCTGCCGTACGCACGCTTTGCTTGTGCGTCCATGAGTCGGGCTCCTTCTGTCAGCTATCCGGTCGAACGTGGCTCGGCTGTGACCGTGTTGCTGGCGACGGTCTGGGCCTTGGCAGCTGCCTTGAACCTGGCCTGGCTGCAGGCGGCTGGCTCTGGCGACAGTGCGCCCTGGTGGGGCCTGGGCTGTCTGGCGTTGGCCACCCCCGGCTTGCTCCTGTATTGGCGCCGCGTACCCGCCGGCGAGCTCAGCTGGGACGGCGAGCAGTGGCTGTGGACCAGCAGTGCCTATCCAGCAGGCGTCTATCTGAAGCGGCCACAGATCGTCCTTGATCTGCAAGGAGTCGTCATTGCGCGCACCCGCAATTCGGCCGGTGCCGGGTGGACCCTGTGGCTGGAAGCAAGATCGAACCCGACGGCCTGGCACGGGCTGCGCCTGGCCTTGCACGGCCGGCCTTCGGTTGGGGCGCTAGGCACGGAGTCCGGTTCTCCGCATCCTTGAGTCCATGTTTTCCTCGGGTATCTTGAAGTCAAGCCTGAAGTCCCCATGTCGCACTGGGTTGGCCTGTTTGCCTTAGGGTAGGGCCCGTTCCACAATAGCTGTGGTTTGCCAGCGTCCAATCTGGCGCTGTTGATCAGGGAGTAGCTTGACGATGTTCATATTTGAAGGACTGCGCGCCCGCACGCTGGCCGTGTTCGGTGCCTTGTTTTTGGCCTGGGTGTTCGCTGTGCCCCCGGCCTTGGCCCAGGTCAGAGGTTTGCCCGACTTCACGGAGTTGGTCGAGCAGGTCGGGCCTTCGGTGGTCAATATCCGCACGGTTGAGCGCAGCCGGGGCGCTTCGGGCTCAGGCGGGCAGGACGAGCAGATGCTCGAGTTCTTCCGCCGCTTCGGCATTCCCCTGCCGCCCAATGCGCCTCGCGGTCAGCGTCCAGATCGCAATGAGGAGGAGACGCCGCGCGGCGTGGGTTCGGGTTTCATCGTCTCGGCCGATGGCTTCGTCATGACCAACGCGCATGTGGTCGAAGGTGCCGACGATGTGATCGTCACCCTCACCGACAAGCGCGAGTTCAAGGCGCGCATTATCGGCAGTGACCGTCGCACCGATGTGGCGGTGGTCAAGATTGACGCTACCGGCTTGCCGGCCGTCAAGCTCGGCGATGCGACTCGGGTGCGGGTGGGCGAATGGGTGATGGCCATTGGTTCGCCCTTCGGCCTTGAGAACACCGTCACCGCGGGCATCGTCAGTGCCAAGCAACGCGATACCGGCGACTATCTGCCCTTCATCCAGACCGATGTGGCCATCAATCCAGGTAACTCGGGCGGCCCGCTCATCAATATGCGCGGCGAGGTGATCGGCATCAACAGCCAGATCTACTCGCGCTCCGGCGGCTTTCAGGGCATCTCCTTCGCCATCCCGATCGACGAGGCGGTGCGGGTGGCCGACCAACTGCGTTCATCGGGGCGGGTCACCCGCGGCCGCATCGGGGTACAGATCGATCAGGTCAACAAGGAAGTGGCTGAGGCCATCGGGCTGGGCCGTCCACAGGGCGCTCTGGTGCGTGGGGTCGAGGCGGGTGCGCCGGCTGAAAAGGCCGGCATCGAAGCCGGCGACATCATCCTCAAGTTTGACGGCAAGGCCATCGAGAAGTCCAGTGACTTGCCGCGCCTCGTGGGCAACACCAAGCCGGGATCGCGCGCCTCTGTGACCGTCTTTCGGCGGGGCAGCCAGCGCGAGCTGAGCGTCACCGTGGCCGAGCTCGAGCCCGAACGCAGCAGCCGGCGCGCTCAAGCGCCCGAGCCCCGTCCCTCGGCCAGCAGCCAGGTGCAGACTCTGGGCTTGACCGTCTCCGAGCTGAGCGAGGCGCAAAAGCGCGATCTCAAACTGCGCGGTGGCGTGCGGGTCGATGCGGCCGAGGGTGTCGGTGCGCGCGCCGGCCTGCGCGAAGGCGATGTGATCGTGGCGGTCGGCAATGTTGACGTGAACACGGTGCGCGAGTTCGAGCAGGCGGTCACCCGTGCCGACAAGAGCAAGCCGGTGGTGGTGCAGCTGCGTCGGGGTGAGCTGGCCCAGTACGCGCTGATCCGTCCCGCCCGCTAAGGTGCAGCTTTGGGGGAGCCCGTGTCAGTTGGGCAGGGCGCCCCTGCCAAGGGTGGTGGGGGCGCTGATGGCTCAGGGCTAAAGGCAGCGCCCCTTTCTGTCAAGACGGATCGTTCCGGTACCTCGGTAGAAACCCTTTTTCCGACCGGGGCGAAAATATTTTCTGGACCTTGGTTGGCTAAATGTTTGCACACACTTACTTTTTTGATGTCCCATCATGACTTTTGGTAGAATAGCGGCGCAACTGCAGGGACGTGCGGCATAAGCAACTCGCTCCAATTGACACTCTTTGGGGTTATGGACGGCAATCTCAGTCCATCCACAGATCGCCCACAAGTTGTCCAGAGCAATTGGGAAATTTTTGTGGATAAGTTGTTGATAAAATTCTTGTTGCTGCCCGGCAACGGGCCAAAACCGGGCCTTCGCGGGCTATGCGCCACCGGCTTTTTGCCTACAATGAAGTCCCAACTATCGCAGTTGCCATAGATTGTTGGTTCAGGGCGCGTCGCACCACGACGCGCCCTTTTTTATGGTCTGAGCCTCGCGACACTGCGCTGCACACAATACTTTCAAGCACTTAGGCGTTCCCCTTGATGAAGCACATCAGAAACTTCTCGATCATTGCGCACATCGATCACGGCAAATCCACGCTGGCCGACCGTCTGATTCAGCGCTGCGGCGGATTGCAGGACCGTGAGATGAGCGCTCAGGTGCTCGACTCCATGGATCTGGAAAAAGAGCGTGGGATAACCATCAAGGCGCAGACTGCGGCGCTGCAATACACCGCTCGCGATGGACAGGTCTACAACCTCAATCTGATCGACACCCCGGGCCATGTCGACTTCTCTTATGAGGTGAGCCGTTCACTGTCGGCCTGTGAGGGTGCGCTGCTGGTGGTCGATGCCTCTCAAGGCGTCGAAGCACAAACCGTGGCCAATTGCTACACGGCGCTCGATCTAGGGGTCGAGGTGCTGCCAGTGCTCAACAAGATGGACCTGCCGCAGGCCGATCCTGAAAACGCGATGCAGGAAATCGAAGAGGTGATTGGCATCGACGCTTCGGGTGCAGTGCCCTGTTCGGCCAAGACCGGCATGGGTATTGATGACATATTGGAGTTGGTGGTGGCCAAGGTGCCGGCCCCGCGCGGCAATCCGGATGCGCCGCTGCGCGCCATGATCATCGACAGCTGGTATGACGCCTATGTGGGTGTGGTCATGCTGGTGCGGGTGGTCGACGGCCGCCTGGCGCGCGGAGACCGCATCAAGCTGATGGCCACCGAGGCCACCTATAACGCCGAAAAGCTCGGCGTTTTCACCCCAGCCAATCTGCCCATGGACAGCCTCGAAGCAGGCCAGGTGGGCTATGTGATTGCCGGCATCAAGGAGCTCAAGGCGGCCAAGGTGGGCGATACGGTGACGGTGATCAAGGCCTCCAGCGGCGCCAATCTGCCCTCGGCCACCGAGCCACTGCCCGGCTTCAAGGAGGTGCAGCCGCAGGTGTTTGCCGGCCTGTATCCGTCAGAAGCCAGCGAGTACGAGGCGCTGCGTGATGCGCTGGAAAAGCTGCAGCTCAATGACTCAGCCTTGCGCTACGAGCCCGAGGTCAGCCAGGCGCTGGGTTTTGGTTTTCGCTGCGGCTTTCTCGGCCTACTGCACATGGAAATCGTGCAGGAGCGGCTCGAGCGTGAGTTCGATCAGGACCTGATCACCACCGCGCCCAGCGTGGTCTACGAGGTGGTGCGCGGTGACGGCGAGGTGCTGAAGGTGGAAAACCCTTCCAAGATGCCGGACATCGGCCGCATCCAGGAGATCCGCGAGCCCATCGTCACTGTCCATCTCTACATGCCGCAGGAGTATGTGGGCCCGGTCATGACCCTGGCCAACCTCAAGCGCGGCAGCCAGATCAATATGGCCTACCATGGTAAGCAGGTGATGCTCACCTATGACATGCCGCTGGGCGAGATCGTGCTGGACTTTTTCGACAAGCTCAAGTCGGTCAGCCGCGGCTACGCATCGATGGACTATGAGTTCAAGGAGTACCGCGCCTCTGATGTGGTCAAGGTCGACATGCTGCTCAACGGCGATAAGGTCGACGCCCTGTCCATCATCGTTCACCGCAGCCAGTCGCAGTACCGGGGCAGGGCGGTGGCTGCCAAGATGCGTGAGATCATCAGCCGCCAGCAGTTTGACGTCATCATCCAGGCCGCTATCGGCGGCAACATCATCGCCCGTGAGACAATCAAGGCCTTGCGTAAAAACGTGATCGCCAAGTGCTACGGCGGCGACATCACCCGCAAACGCAAGCTCTTGGAAAAGCAGAAAGCCGGCAAAAAGCGCATGAAACAAATCGGAACGGTGGAGGTCCCGCAGGAGGCCTTCCTGGCCATCTTGCAGGTCGAAGAATGAGCACCCTCACCGCCTTTGTACTGGCCGCTTTTGTAGGCTACGGTGGTGCCTGGTACCTCGGCCATATCGACGGCAACTTCGCGCTGCTGCTGTTCATGGCCACGCTGGTCTCGGGCATTTACTGGCTGGCCGAGCGGTTTTATTTTCTGCCGCAGCGGCAGGCTGCAGTTCAGGCCTTTGAAGACAGCCAGGCCCAGCGCCGTGCTGAACTCGACCGGCTCGGTGTGCGCGCCGACGAGGTCGACCTGGAGCAGACCAAGGTCAAGCTCCTGATGCAGCCCTGGTGGTTGGACTGGACCGCTGGCCTGTTTCCGGTGATCGCGATCGTTTTCATCCTGCGCTCGTTTCTGTTCGAGCCGTTCAAGATTCCCTCGGGCTCGATGATCCCGACCCTGCTGATCAATGACCTGATTTTGGTCAACAAATTCCACTACGGCGTGCGCCTGCCGGTCATCAACGCCAAGATCATTGACAACCACAGTCCCGAGCGCGGCGACGTCATGGTGTTTCGCTATCCCCCCAAGCCCAGCCTGGATTACATCAAGCGGGTCGTGGGCTTGCCTGGCGACGAGGTGGCCTACCTGAACAAGCAGCTGACGGTCAACGGTAAGCCGCTGGTGCAGCAGGCTTTGCCCGACTTTTTTGATGCCGATGCTCTGCGTTACTCCAAGCAGTGGGAAGAGCGCACCGCTGACGGCACGCGCAAATACCGGATTCTGGTCGAGGCAGACCGGCCGGCCTTCATTCCGGCGGCCGAGCAATTCAAGTTTCGCGAGAACTGCCGCTACAGCACCGAGGGCGTGGTGTGCAAGGTGCCGGCAGGGCACTATTTCATGATGGGCGACAACCGCGACAACTCGCTCGATTCGCGCTTCTGGGGTTTCGTTCCGGAGGAAAACATCGTGGGCAAGGCCTTCTTTGTCTGGATGAACTTCGGCAACCTCAAGCGCATAGGCTCATTTGACTGACGTGCGCCCGGCCGCCTCGCCTGAAGACCTGACCGGTCTGCAGCAGCGGCTGCAGCACACCTTCAGCGACCTGCGCCTGCTGCAGCTCGCCCTGACCCACCGCAGCTTCGGCGCCGACCACAACGAGCGGCTGGAGTTTTTGGGCGATTCGGTGCTCAACCTGGCGGTGGCCAGCCTCCTCTATGAACGCTTGGGCGGCAGGCCCGAAGGTGATCTGTCGCGGGTGCGCGCCAATTTGGTCAAGCAAGAGACCCTGCATCAATTGGCGGTCGGCCTGGGGCTGCCTGCCTTTATACGGCTGGGCGAGGGCGAGGCCCGATCGGGCGGCCACAAGCGCCCGTCCATCCTGGCCGACGCACTGGAGGCGCTGATTGGAGCGGTCTTCATCGACGCTGGCTATTCAAGTGCGCAGGAACTGGTCCGGCGCCTGTTCGGCGACGTTGAAATTACCCCCCGCATGGCCGCCATCGGCAAGGACCCCAAGACTGAGTTGCAGGAATGGCTGCAAGGGCGCAAGATGGCCCTGCCCATGTACAAGGTGGTGGCCACCTCGGGCGCCGCACATCAGCAGGTTTTCGATGTGGAGTGCGAGGTTGCCGAAATCGGCCGGACCGAGCGCGGCATCGGCGGCTCGCGCCGCGCCGGCGAGCAGGCCGCCGCTGCCGCCATGCTGGCGCATATCAGGACTCTTTAAACGCATGACCAGCAAGGACACCGACCAGAGCCCCCAGGATCTTGAGGCCATGCTCGCGCAGGCACTGAGCAGCCGTCCCGGTGCGGCTGCCGCCGCGCCGGTGCAGGGGCAGCGCTGCGGCCTGATCGCCATTGTCGGAAAGCCCAATGTGGGCAAGTCCACCTTGCTCAACGCGCTGGTCGGCCAGAAGATCAGCATCACCTCGCGCAAGGCGCAGACCACCCGACACCGTATCACCGGGGTGCGCAGCGAAGGAGCGGTGCAATACGTGTTTGTCGACACGCCCGGCTTTCAGACCCGTCACGGCAACGCGCTGAACCGCTCGCTCAACAAGACGGTGGTCGGTGCGGTCAGCGATGTTGACCTGATTTTGATGGTGGTGGAGGCAGGCCAGTTCAACCTGGCCGACGCGCAGGTGCTGTCGCTGCTGCCCGCTTCGGTACCAGCGGTCCTGCTGGCCAACAAACTCGACCAGGTGCACAGGCGCAGCGAGCTTGCGCCCTGGCTGCGCGATATGCAGCAGCGCCATGACTTTGCCGAATTCGTGCCGATGTCGGCCAGGAACGCCAAGGACATTGAGCGCCTGCTGGGCATCTGCCAGAAATACCTGCCCGAGCAGCCCTGGATGTACGGCGCTGATGAACTGACCGACCGCAGCGACCGTTTCATGGCCGCCGAGATCGTGCGCGAAAAATTGTTTCGCCTGACCGGCGATGAGCTGCCCTACACCTCCACCGTCATCATCGACAAATATGAGGAAGAGGGCGAGCTGCGCCGTATCGCCGCCACCATCGTGGTCGAGCGCGACAACCACAAGGGCATGGTGATCGGTGAGAAGGGCGAAAAGCTCAAGCGCATCGGGACCGAGGCCAGGCAAGAACTGGAATCACTGACCGGGCACAAAGTCTTCCTCGAAATCTGGGTCAAGGTGCGTTCAGGCTGGGCGGACGACGATGCCCGGGTGCGCTCCTTCGGCTACGAGTAGCATGAGCCTGCAAGGCGGCCAGGGCCGCGCCTGCGCAGCGATGTCTGCTGCCAAGTGAAGTCCACAGGGTGATCTCTATTCCAGCTACACCAGAGCTCAGCAAAGCCCGCAAGCGCGGGGCGCCGGTTGCCAGAGTCAGCGACGAGCCAGGCTTTGTGCTGCACCGCTACGACTGGAGCGAGTCCAGCCTGATTCTGGAAGTCTTCACCCGTCACCATGGGCGTATCGCCCTGGTGGCGCGCGGCGCCAAGAAGCCCAGCTCGGGCTTCAGGCCTGTGCTGCTGCCCCTTCAGGGCCTGAGCCTGGCTTTTGGCGGCGATGCCGAAATCCGTAACCTCAAGAGCGCCGAATGGCAGGGCGGCCACATCATGCCCACCGGCGAGGCGCTGCTGTCGGGCTACTACCTCAACGAGCTGCTGATGCGGCTGCTGGCCCGCGACGACCCCCATCCCCGGCTTTTTGACGCTTATGGCGCTGCGGTACGGTTATTGGCCACGCCTCAGGCCGATGCCTTGCAGTGGGCCTTGCGCACTTTCGAGCTGTGGCTGCTGCGCGATATCGGCTTGCTGCCCGCGCTCGACCGCGAATCAGCCAGCCTGCTGCCTTTGGTACCGCAGGCCGCCTATGTGCTGGTGCCCGAAGCGGGCCTGCGCCCGGCCCATGCCGATGACCGCGTCCGCCTCAGTGGCGACCAGTGGCAGGCTTTGCATCTGAGCCTGCAGGAGGGCGCCAGTTTTTCCAGTACCTTGCAGGCTGTGGCCGAGGTGGCCACGCCCCTGAAGATCCAGCTGCGGGCGCTGCTGCACTACCATTGCGGTGTGAAAATGCTCAAGACCCGCCAGATGTTGCACGATCTGCAGGCCTTGACCGGTCTGGATCGGGCTTGATGCGGGCGGGCCCGCGCTTACTTTTTTCCCATGTCTCAGTCTCCCACTTCGCGCACCGCGCTGTCGGTCAATGTCAACAAGGTGGCTTTGCTGCGCAACAGCCGGCATCTCGATATTCCGAGCCCGCTGACCGCCGCCCGGCTGTGCCTGCAGGCCGGCGCGGCCGGCATCACCATTCATCCGCGGCCGGATCAGCGCCACATCCGGACCCAGGACGCCCATGACATCGCCGCGCTGATGAAGCAGTGGCCGGGGCGCGAATTCAACATCGAGGGCAACCCCTTTCACAACCTGATGGATCTGGTGCGCCAGTTGCGTCCGCATCAGTGCACCCTGGTTCCCGACAGCCAGGACCAGTTCACCAGCGACCACGGCTGGAGCCTGCCGCAGGACGCAAAGCGCCTGCAGCCGGTGATCGACGAGCTGCATGCTTTGGGGGTCAGGGTGAGCTTGTTCATGGACCCGCTGCCGCAGGCCATGGTTGCCGCTCGCGCTTTGGGGGCCGACCGGGTCGAGCTCTACACCGAGGGCTATGCCAGAGCTTGGGGCAGGCCCGAGCAGGCTCAGGTGCTGCAGGCCTATGTGCAAACTGCCCGCGCTGCCCTGGACGCCGGGCTGGGCATCAACGCCGGCCACGACCTCAACCGTGACAACCTGGGCGCCTTCCTGCGCGCCGTGCCCGGCGTGCAGGAGGTCTCGATAGGCCATGCCCTGATCGCCGATGCGCTCGAGCTCGGCTATGCCGCCACGGTGCACGCCTATCTGGCGGTCATGGACGCGGCTTCCGACAGCCCATGAGCCCGGCCTTGAACGCTCGCATCTACGGCATAGGCACCGACGTCTGCGACATCCGGCGCATACGCGCCAGCCTGGAGCGTCATGGCGACCGATTTGCCGGCAAGATCCTGGGCCCGACCGAGATGGCCACCTGGCGCCAACGCAGCCAGCGCTGGCCTGAACGCGGCGTGCGTTACCTGGCTACCCGGTTTTCGGCCAAGGAGGCTTTTTCCAAAGCCATAGGCTTGGGCATGCGCATGCCCATGACCTGGCGCCTGTGCGAGGTGGCCAAGGCCGCCAGCGGCCAGCCCTTCATCGTCTTGCACGGCCCCCTCAAGCTCTGGTTTGAAGAGCGAGGCCTGAACGCCCATGTCAGCGTCAGTGATGAAACCGATTACGCCACCAGCTTTGTCATCGTCGAACAAAACCAGCCATGAGCGCCACCATTTTTCCGCACAGCCCTTTGATCATCGACGTCGCGGGCCTTTCGCTCAGCGCTGTCGACAAAAAACGCCTGAAGCATCCACTGGTCGGCGGGGTCATCCTGTTCGCCCGCAATTGGCAGGACCGGGAGCAGCTGGGCGCCTTGTGCCGGCACATCAAGGCTGTGCGGCAGGACCTCCTGATTCTGGTCGATCATGAAGGCGGCCGGGTGCAGCGCTTCAAGACCGATGGCTTCACCCACCTGCCGCCCATGCGCGTGCTGGGCCAGATGTGGATGCGCCCCGACGAGGGCCTGCCCGGCGCCAATGCCCTGGCGGCCAGCAACGCGGCCACGGCCTGCGGCTATGTGCTCGGCGCTGAGCTGCGCGCCTGCGGCGTCGACATGAGTTTTACCCCGGTGTTGGACTTGGATTACGGCAGTAGCGGGGTTATTGGCGATCGCGCCTTCGACCGTGACCCACGCATCGTCGCCGCCCTGGCCAAGAGCTTGATGCATGGCCTGCTGCAGGCGGGCATGGCCAATTGCGGCAAGCACTTCCCCGGCCACGGATTCGTCAAGGCCGACTCCCATGTCGACATCCCGGTAGACCGCCGCAGCCTCAAGGCCATCCTGGCTGACGACGCTATGCCCTATGAATGGCTCAATACGGTGCTGAGCAGCGTGATGCCGGCGCATGTGATCTATCCCAAGGTCGACGCCCGGCCTGCCGGTTTTTCGGAGAAATGGCTGCAGTACATTCTGCGCGGCCGCTTGGGTTTTGGCGGCGCCATTTTCAGCGACGACCTGAGCATGGCCGGCGCGCGCCTGATCGACGGACGCCAGGTCAGTTACACCGAAGCTGCGGTGGCGGCCCTCAATGCCGGCTGCGACCTGGTGCTGCTGTGCAATCAAAGCCTGGACGGCGGCGCGGCGGTGGACGAGCTGATCGCCGGCATGAGCCAGGCCCAGCTCAAGGGGCACTGGGAGCCCATGGAAGCCAGCGAAGACCGGCGCCTGGCCCTGCTGCCCAGCAAGCCTTCTCTTGCTTGGGACGATTTGATGCTGGAGCCCGCCTACATGCATGCGGTGGGGCTGGTGCCCTAAAGCCTGGCGCCATTGGCCGTTTGCCATTCGCTATTTCCCTGGTTGAGCTTTTAGGGCTTCGCTGCCTGCTTATATTTGTCTAAAATGTACAAAATATCTATTTTGTCCAGGAGCTCCTCATGCAATCAGTCAGCGCGACCGAGGCCAAGCAGGGTTTGGCCGCTGTGTTGGAGGCTTGCGTGCGCGAGCCGGTGGTCATCCAGCGTCAAAAGCGCGATGTGGCCGTGGTCATCTCGGTGCAGGAATACGAGCGGCTGACGCGCGTGAATGTGGCCGAGTTCCAGCGGTTTTGCGACGCCGTGGGCGAACGCGCGGCGCAGGCCGGTTTGAACGAAGAAAAGCTGGCCGCTTTGTTGGCCGATGCGTGAACCCGACCGTTGGGTGGTCGACACCAATGTCCTGGTGAGCCGCCTCTTGGTGCCGGGCGGGGTGGCTGCTCGCGCGGTGGACAAAGCCCTGCTCAGCGGGGTGCTGCTGGTCTCGCAGGCCACCTTGACTGAATTGGCCGAGGTGCTGGCGCGGCCTCGCTTTGCCCCTTATCTTTCAGCACAAGACCGGCAGCGCTTCTTCAGCCTCTTGGCAGGCGTGTCGCGCCTGACCGTGATCACGCAACAGGTGCAAGCCTGCCGCGACCCCAAGGACGACAAGTTCCTCGATCTGGCCTTGTGCGGTCAGGCGCATGCCCTCATCTCGGGCGACAAAGATTTGCTGGCCTTGCATCCCTTCCACGGCATCCCGATCTGGACGCCAGCCGATTTTCTGGCACTGTGAGGCGGCCTCAAAAGCGGGGCAGTTGGCTGCCGCTCAGGCCCAAGCCTTCGTGACCGTCTCGCGCTCAGGCCTCGCGCTCAGGCCTCGCGCCGCAGCGCCGGGAACAAGATCACATCGCGGATGCTGGGGCTGTCGGTCAGCAGCATCATCAGGCGGTCTATGCCCACACCGCAGCCGCCGGTTGGCGGCATGCCGTACTCCAGTGCACGCACAAAATCGGCGTCATAGAACATGGCCTCATCGTCGCCCGCATCCTTGGCCTCGGCCTGGGCGTGAAAGCGGGCCGCCTGCTCCTGTGCGTCGTTGAGCTCTGAAAAACCGTTGCCGAATTCCCGGCCGGTGATGTAGAGCTCGAAGCGCTCGGTCACCTCGGGGCGTTGGTCGTTGGCCCGGGCCAGCGGCGAGATTTCGGTCGGGTGCTCCATGATGAAGGTGGGCTGCCAGAGCTTTTCTTCCACCGTCTCTTCGAAGTACATCACCTGCAGCTTTGCTAGGCTGGTTTCTGGCTTGCTTCGAGCGAGGACATCAGAGCCCACGCCTTCAAGTTTCTTGATGACTCCGAGTAATTCGAGTTGATTTTTCAGCCAGGCGGCGTCATCGACATTCGCTCCCGCTTCGGTGTGCTTGACGATGGCCTCGCGGATGGTCAGGCGCTCAAAAGGTGTGGACAGGTCCACGGCTTTGTCGGCATAGCTCAGCTGCAGGCTGCCGCAGGCCTTTTGCGCCGCATCGCGGATCAGTTGCTCGGTGAAGTCCATCAGATCGCGGTAGTTCCACCAAGCGGCGTAGAACTCCATCATGGTGAATTCCGGGTTGTGCCGAACGCTGATGCCCTCGTTGCGGTAGCTGCGGTTGATCTCAAAGACCTTTTCAAAACCGCCCACGATCAAGCGCTTCAAATAGAGCTCAGGCGCGATGCGCAGGTACATCTCCTGATCGAGCGCGTTGTGGTGGGTGATAAAGGGTTTGGCGTTGGCACCGCCGGGGATGGGGTGCAGCATCGGTGTTTCCACTTCCAGAAAACCGTGCTCGACCATGAACTGGCGCATGCCGCTGACGGCGCGGCTGCGTGCCACAAAGCGCTGGCGGGCCTTCTCATCGGTGATCAGGTCCACATAACGCTGGCGGTATTTGAGCTCTTGGTCGGCCACGCCGTGGAATTTATCGGGCAGCGGGCGCAGGCTCTTGGTCACCAGCCTGATGCTTTTGGCGTGGACCGACAGCTCGCCGGTCTTGGTCTTGAACAGGGTGCCGCTGGCGGCCACGATGTCGCCCAGGTCCCAATGCTTGAAGGCTTCATGTGTGCCTTCGCCCACGCCGTCATTGCTCACATAAATTTGAATGCGTCCGCCCGAGGCGCCCAGCGACGCGTCTTGGACAGTGGCAAAGCTGGCCTTGCCCATGACCCGCTTGAGCATCATGCGGCCGGCCACGCTCACCTCGATGACTTTTTCCTGCAGCTCTTCTTTGCTCAAGCTGTCGTATTGGGCGAACAGCTCGGCCGCACGGTGCTCGGGCTTGACGTCGTTGGGAAAGGCGATGCCTTGCTGGCGCAGCGCGGCGAGCTTGTCGCGGCGCTCGGCCATCAGCTGGTTGTCGTCGGAGGGGCTGTGTTCAGTGGTGGACATGGGGCCGGTCGGCACGCCCGGGGCGCGCGGTGTTGCAGGTCGCGGCCGTCGCCCCTGCAGCAGCGGGCAGGAGTTCTAGGCCAAACCGACGATTTTACGGCTCAGGACCAGCCGCTGCGCTCGAGCAGGTCGCCCACCAGTTCGAGTCGGACCAAAGGGTTGTCCAGCGCCATGAGCTGCTGCTTGACCTCGATCGGCACCGGTAGCATCTCGCACCAACGATTGGCCACCCAACTGCAGTCCTCAAACTGGTAGGGTGCCAGCAGTGGGATCTGCTCGGCCGGCACCTGCTGCTCCTGCAGTTGCTGCAGCAACTTGCGCAGCATCTGTACGCTGTTTTGCAGGTCCGGCGGCACGGGCACCTCGGCGTCGGCCGGCAGCAGTTCGGCGTCGGCTACCCACAGACCGTGGCGCAATTTTTCGCTGCGCTGCACCGAAAAGCGCTGCTCACCCTGGCAGCGTATGAGCAGCAGGCCGGCCTGGGGCGAGCTCAGATCAATGATGCGCGCCAGTGTGCCGACCCGGTTAAATCGCTCGCCGCCGCTTCCGGGATGCTGCACCTGCGAGCCTTCGGTCAGGCTGACCACGCCAAAGGGCGTGCTGCTCTGGTGACAGCGCTTGATCATGTCCAGGTAGCGCACCTCGAAGATGCGCAGCGGCAGCAGCCCCTGCGGGAACAGCACCGTGTCCAGCGGAAACAGGGGCAGCTCGAGGATGTTCATAGCAGCACTCATGACGGCATCATGCCATGCGGGCCTTAACCCACTGCCTTGCGTGGGTAGCGTCTTTGCAAGCCTGCAAACAGCAGCGCTCCGACCAGCAGGGCGGCGGTGGCCACCCACAGTGCCAGGTCAAAGCCGCGCGCCGGCTCGGTATGGTGCAGCAACTGGGCCACCAGCAGCGGCCCTAGCACCTGGCCCAGGCCGTAGGTGGCCGTGAGCAAGCCCATGAAGCTCGCAGCGGTGCCGCCGCGCAGGCGTCTGGCCTCCTGCATCGCAAAAAAGCTCATCGCGGTAAAGGGCAGACCCAAGGCAAAGCTGCCCAACACAAAGCCGGCCACGGTGGGGCTCAGTTGCCCCAGGCCCAGCCCCGCAGCCTGGATCAGGAAACCCATCCACAGCAGCATGCGCTTGTCCAGATGGCCGGGCAGTCGGGTCGACAGCAGCGCGCCGGTGAACACGCCGGCGCCAAACGTTGGCCAGAACAGATCGAGCCAGACCGAGCCGGGCAGGAACTGCCGGGCGATCACCGGCAGGAAGGTGGCACTGATGATGTAGCCAAAGCCGGCCAGCCCGTAGCCCAGCACCGTTAGCGCCTGCTCGCTCAAGGGGTGCCTGTCGGCTGTGGCTGATGGACCGGCGGCCTGCAGCCGAGCCAGACGCTCGAGATGGGCCTGCGGCCCGCCCAGGGTCGCCCAGGCCAGCGCGCTGCCCAGCACCGCCAGCAGGGCCATGGACAGCCAGGCCCAGCTGGCCGGCCAACCGTGCGCCACCATGGGGCTGACGGCCAGTCCGCTGATCACAATGCCCGCTCCCGGGCCCGCGTAAACGGCGCCGGCCCATTGCGGCCGTCCCAGGCGGCCCAGTTGCGACAAGCACCAGCCTGAGGTGTAGACAAAGACCAGAGCGCTGGCCAAGCCAGCGCCAAAACGCAGCCAGGCCCAGCTCCAGCTCAAGGGGGCTTGCATGGCCCAGGTCAATGCGATGGTCGACAGCAGGCCCAGGCGGATCAGCTGCGCAAAGCTGGGCGCGAGCTGCCAGCCCAGGCGCGCCCATAGCCAGGGCTGCAGGGCGCAGGCCAATGCGCCGATGAGGTAGCCCAGGTAGTTGCTGCTGGCCAGCCAGCTTGCCTGCTGCAGGTCGACCAGCCCGCCTTGCAGCATCATGGGCAACACCGGCGTGAAGGCAAAGCGGCCCATGCCCATGGCCACCGCCAGACAGGCCAGCCCGGTCAAGGCCACGCGCAGGGCCTGGCGCTGAGCCGTCTGGGCTGGGTTCAAGCGCGCACGCTCTCGAAAAAGTCGTCGAGGCGCTCAATCCATGCCGCTTTGGCTGCCTCGGCTGCAAAGCTCGCTTGCAGGCTGTTGCGCGCCAGGCGGTAGGCATGACTGGCCTGCAGGTCCAGGGCTTGGAAGGTTTGCAAAAAGTTCTGGTTCACATAGCCGCCGAAATACGCCGGATCGTCCGAATTGACCGTGGCGGCAATGCCCGCCTCCAGCAGTTGTCCGAGGCTGTGCGACCTCAGATCGGGGTAGACGCACAGCTTGAGGTTCGACAGCGGGCAGACGGTCAGTGCAATGCCTTGCGACGCCAGGCGCTGCATCAGGGCCCGATCGCGGGTGGCTTGCACGCCGTGGTCAATGCGCTCGACCTGCAGCAGATCGAGTGCCGTGTGGATGTAAGCCGGCGGGCCTTCTTCGCCCGCATGGGCCACGCGGTGCAGGCCCAACTCGCCGCAGCGCTTGAAGATGCGGGCAAATTTTTCGGGCGGGTGCCCAACTTCGCTCGAGTCCAGGCCCACGCCGATGAAATGCTCGCGCAGCGGCAGGGCCTGCTCCAGTGTGGCAAAGGCGTCGTCTTCGCTCAGGTGGCGCAGAAAGCACAAAATCAGCGAGGCGCTCACGCCCAGCTTTTGGCCCGCATCGCGGCAGGCCCGCGACAGCCCCAGGATCACGGTGTCCATGTCCACGCCGCGGCTGGTGTGGGTCTGCGGATCAAAGAACAGCTCGGCATGGACCACATGGTCGGCCGCCGCTTTTTCCAGGTAGGCCCAGGCCATGTCGTAGAAATCTTGCTCCTTGAGCAGCACGCTGGCGCCGGCGTAGTAGATGTCCAGAAAGCTCTGCAGGTTGGTGAAGGCATAGGCCGCGCGCAAGGCCTCGACGCTGGCGTAAGGCAGCTCGACGCCGTTGCGCCGGGCCAGCGCAAAGATCATCTCGGGCTCGAGCGAGCCTTCGATGTGGATGTGCAATTCGGCCTTGGGCATGCGCCGCAGCACATCGCTCAGGCGCTCGGGGGCGATCGGTGCAAGGGTGAGCGGTTTCATCAGCAAACTCCATACGTGATGCCCAGCTGACGCAGGTGGCGCCGGTAGGCCAGAGACAGCCGATCGACGCTGGCATGCAGTTCGCTGCGCGCATCGAGGGGCAGGCGGCGCGGCCGCTGCGATTGAAGCACCGGCTGGTCCTGGGTGAAGATGGTGTGTTGAAAGGCGCGCAGCGATTCGTCGCTGCTTTGAAAGTCGGCCATCGCCAGGCGGAACCAGACGCGGCAGCTTTCCTCGCTGACCGGGCAGATGAATAGCGCAATGGCCTCCTGCCAGCCAGGGGGCAAGGCGCTGCCGGC
>JBILDR010000213.1:0-5727 GCA_044352515.1 Polaromonas sp. | reverse complement strand
TGTCCATCCAGAGCGCAGCCAGTACAAAACTGAGCAAGAGTGCCGCCATCGCGCTGGCAAAAATCAGACGGTGCTTGTGCATCGTCTTTTCAGCGTCTCGCTCGTCGCGGAGGTCTTCAGCCTGCGCCTGAATCGACTTGTCGGCGATCCTTTGATTGTGGTCCAGCTCCCTCAGGGCGATTTCCGCCTGCTTCATCTCCAAGGCGAGCTTGGACTGCTGCACGTCCAGCATTCGCTGGACGGTTTCGTCTTTGAGTTGAGCGGGAGGGAGCTTGGGAGAATTGCCTCTGCCGCTCATGCAGCTTCAAGGCGGCGGCGCAGCATCGGCACGCTGTAGTGCAGCTCAAAAGCGCCATAGTCTCGCTCCCCGACGACAGGAGCGATGAAACGAGCGCGCTCCACCAAACTGGGAGACTCAGAAATAATGCGCTTGTACTCAGCCGGGCTGACCACTTCCCGGCGAACAGGCATCATGACCATCTTGCGACCGCGCTTCATGGGTAACATTTTTACACGATCTTCTGTCGTTGTGTGCGTTATAAAGTGTTCCAGATGGATGGCTTGTAAGAAGGCGCAGAGCCAGCCATGATTTTGACCGGATGGCATCGAAATATTGCAAAAAATAGTATTTAATAACTATTTTTGAGATTCTTGCGTTTCAAAGACCGCGCCGGCAATGCGCAGCGCTTGGGGCAGTTTGCTCGGCCCCTCGCGTCCATGGGCTGACAACTTACTCCGAGAACAGTCCAAGTCCAGCGAACCCCTCAGCCCGCTTCAGCGGGCTTTTTGAGGTCTGTGCGCAGATGCCTCCCATCTCGTTCAGAGAAGGCGAAGCTCGAAAAGCAAAGGCACAATGGAAGATTCATCGCCAGACGCGATGCCTCACCCTGCATGAAAAGCTCTGAACGCAACTTTGCCCGACGCATGGACCTGACATCGCTGCAGCTGTTCGTGGCGGTGTGCGAGCTCGGCAGCATTGGCCGGGCGGCTGAGCGGGAGTTCATTGCGGCCTCGGCCATCAGCAAGCGTCTGTCCGAGCTCGAGGCCACGGTGGGCACCCAGTTGCTTTACCGCCATGCGCGCGGCGTCAACCTCACGCCCGCGGGCGAGAGCCTGCTGCACCATGCCCGCTCGGTGCTGTTCAGCCTAGAGAAGATGCAGGGCGAGCTCAGCGAATACGCCGACGGGGTGCGCGGCCATGTGCGGGTGCATGCCAGCATCTCGGCCATTGTGCAGTTCCTGCCCGAAGACCTGGGCGCCTTCATTCGGGCGCATGATCAGGTCAAGGTCGATCTGGAAGAACACCTGAGCTCGGAAGTGATCCGGGCGGTGCAGGAAGGCGCGGCGGATCTGGGCATTTGCAACACGGCCGGCGGCTTCGGAGATTTGCAGAGCCTGCCCTACCGGCGCGACCAGCTGGTGCTGATCGTCCCGAAGGGCCATGCGCTCAGTGGCAGCCCTGCGGTGGGCTATGCCGACACGCTGGACTACGATCAAGTCGGCCTGCATTCAACCAGTTCCATTTACGTGGCCCTGCGCCAGGCGGCTGAAGCGGCCGGGCGCACCATTCGGCTGCGCATTCATGTCACCAGCCTGGACGCCATGTGCCGGATGATCCACAACGGTCTGGGCGTGGGCGTGATGCCGGCACGTGCCTTCGAGCTGATACACGGCGTGGGCGAGCTCGAATCGGTGCCACTGACCGATACCTGGGCTCAACGCGAGCTGCGCATGATCGCGCGCGATTTCTCCAGCCTGCCGGTTACCGCTCGCCTGCTGGTCGAGCACCTGCAACAAGGCACCAGCCAGACCGAACGGTTGGCGGCCTAGAACCCTGAAAATCCAAGTACTGTTTCAACGACCAAAAGAAAGGCCACCATGGGACGCACACTCTACGACAAGCTCTGGGACGATCATGTCGTTCACACCGAGGACGATGGCACCACCATCCTTTACATCGACCGCCACCTGACCCATGAGGTCACCAGCCCGCAGGCCTACGAAGGTCTGCGCGAAGCTGGCCGCAAGGTCTGGCGGGTCAGCTCGGTGGTGGCCACCGCCGACCACAACACGCCCACCGACGGCTGGGAAAACGGCTACGACGGCCTGACCGACCCGATCAGCAAGGAGCAGATCGTCACGCTGGACAAGAACATAGCCGAATTCGGCGCTGCGGCCTACTTCCCCTTCCTGTCCAAGCGCCAGGGCATCGTGCACGTGATTGGCCCGGAAAACGGCGCCACCCTGCCAGGCATGACGGTGGTCTGCGGCGACTCACACACCGCCACGCACGGCGCCTTCGGCGCGCTGGCCCACGGCATCGGCACCAGTGAGGTTGAGCATGTGCTGGCCACGCAAACGCTGCTGGCCAAAAAAGCCAAGAACATGCTCATCAAGGTCGAAGGCAAGCTGGCCGCTGGCCTGACCGGCAAGGACATCGTGCTGGCCATCATCGGCAAGATCGGCACCGCCGGCGGCACGGGATACACCATTGAATTTGCTGGCTCGACCATCCGCGATCTGAGTATGGAAGGTCGCATGACGGTCTGCAATATGGCCATTGAAGCCGGCGCCCGCGCCGGCCTGGTGGCTGTCGATGCCAAGACCATTGATTACGTGAAAGGGCGCGCCATGGCCCCGGGCACCGACCCCAAGACCGGCCGCTTCGAAGGCGGCCCGGAATGGGAGCTGGCCGTGCAATTTTGGAAGACCCTGCAGTCCGACGCCGATGCCAAATTTGACGCGGTGGTCGAGATCGACGCCAGCCAGATCCGGCCCCAGGTCACCTGGGGTACCTCGCCCGAAATGGTGCTGTCCATCGAAGACCGGGTGCCCGATCCTGACAAAGAAAAAGATCCGGTCAAGCGCGACGCCATCGAGCGTGCCCTCGGCTATATGGGGCTGCAACCAGGCAAGGCCATCAACGACATCATGGTCGACAAGGTCTTCATTGGCTCTTGCACCAACAGCCGCATTGAAGACATGCGCGAGGCGGCGGCCATCATCAAGAAGATCGGCCGCCGGGTGGCGCCCAACATCAAGCTGGCCCTGGCCGTACCGGGCTCTGGCCTGGTCAAGGCGCAAGCGGAAGCTGAAGGCCTGGACAAAATTTTCACCGCTGCCGGCTTTCAGTGGCGCCAGCCCGGTTGCTCCATGTGCCTGGGCATGAACGCCGACCGGCTTGAGCCCGGCGAGCGCTGCGCCTCCACCAGCAACCGCAACTTCGAAGGCCGGCAAGGTCAGGGTGGCCGCACCCACCTGGTCAGCCCGGCCATGGCGGCCGCTGCGGCCATCCACGGCCATTTTGTCGACGTCCGCAAATTCAGCTGAATCACCGGAGACCGCCATGAAAACATTCATCGGCCTCGTCGTCGCACTGCTGGCCCTCACTGGCTGCAACACCGTGCGCGGACTGGGGCAAGACATCGGAAAACTGGGCTCAACCATTGAAGGCGCTGCCAAGAAGTAAGCATCATGCAAAAATTTTCTACCCACACCGGCATCGTTGCGCCGATCGACCGCGCCAACGTCGACACCGACGCCATCATGCCCAAGCAATTCCTCAAGTCCATCCACAAGACCGGCTTTGGCCCGCACCTCTTCGACGAGTGGCGCTACAAGGACCCGGGCTACTACGGCAAGCCTGCTGCCGAGCGCCAGCCCAACCCTGACTTTGTGCTCAACCAGCCCCGTTATCAGGGCGCCAGCGTGCTGCTGGCGCGCAAGAACTTTGGCTGCGGCTCTTCGCGCGAACATGCGCCCTGGGCCATCGGCCAATACGGCTTTCGCGTCATCCTGGCGCCCAGCTATGCCGACATCTTCTTCAACAACTGCTTCAAGAGCGGGCTGCTGCCCCTGGTGCTCAGCGAGACGCAAATCGATCAGCTGTTCAATGAGGTCTCGGCCTTCCCTGGCTACAAGCTGACCATCGATCTGGAGCGCCAGCGCATCATCAAGGGCCAGGGCGAAGAGATCGCCTTCGAGGTCAATGCTTTCCGCAAATACTGCCTGCTCAACGGTCTGGACGACATCGGCCTGACCCTGCGCCACAAGGACAAGATTGCGGCCTTTGAAGCGCATCGCCTGGCCGCCAAACCCTGGTTGGCCCGCAGCTTCAACTGAACACCTCACGCACGGAAACACCTCATGAAAATCGCAGTTCTTCCTGGTGATGGCATCGGTACCGAAATCGTCGCTGAAGCGGTCAAGGTGCTGCAGGCCCTGGGCCTGAAGTTTGAAATGGAGCAGGCCCTGGTGGGCGGGGCCGCCTACGAGGCCCACGGCCACCCGCTGCCCGAATCAACGCTCAACCTGGCCAAGCAGGCCGACGCCATCTTGTTCGGCGCGGTCGGCGACTGGAAATACGACAAGCTCGAGCGGGCCTTGCGGCCTGAGCAGGCCATCCTCGGTCTGCGCAAGAACCTGGGCCTGTTTGCCAATTTCCGCCCGGCCATCTGCTACGAGCAGCTGGTGGGAGCGTCGAGCCTCAAGCCCGAGCTGGTCTCGGGCCTGGACATTCTGATCATCCGCGAGCTCACCGGCGATATTTACTTTGGCCAGCCGCGCGGGCGCCGCAGCTCGCCCGACGGCAGCTTTGCCGGCGCCGACGAGGCCTTCGACACCATGCGCTACACCCGGCCCGAGATCGAGCGCATTGCCCATGTCGCCTTCCAGGCCGCGCGCAAACGCGGCAAAAAACTCACCAGCGTGGACAAGGCCAACGTGCTTGAGACCTTTCAGTTCTGGAAGGACATCGTCATCGAAGTGCACGCCCAATACCCCGATGTCGAACTGCAGCACATGTATGTGGACAACGCGGCCATGCAGCTGGTCAAGGCGCCGAAAAGCTTTGATGTGATCGTCACCGGCAATATGTTCGGCGACATCCTGTCCGACGAAGCATCGATGCTGACCGGCTCGATCGGCATGCTGCCCTCGGCCTCACTCAACAGCGCCAACCAAGGCCTGTACGAGCCCAGCCACGGCAGTGCTCCTGACATCGCCGGCAAGGGCGTGGCCAACCCGCTGGCCACCATCCTCAGCGCCGCCATGATGCTGCGCTTTTCGCTCAACCAGCCTGAAGCGGCAGACCGCATCGAGGCGGCAGTGAAAAAGGTGCTGACCCAAGGTCTGCGCACGCCCGACATCTACAGCGAAGGCACCACCCGGGTGGGAACGCGCGAGATGGGCGAGGCGGTGGTCAAAGCCCTGGCCTGAGCCGGCGCTGCCTTGTGGGAGCGTCGCCCTCGGCGCGATGGGGCCAGCGATCAGACGCCGCATCGCCGCGAGGGCGCGGCTCCCACACCACATCATGAGCCGCTTCGCCGCGACAGGGGGCGCCCGCCCGGCTGTGCCTGCCTTAGACACGAGCAAAGACCATAGCCTGTGGGAGCGCCGCCCTCGGCGCGATGGGGCCGGCGATCAAGCGCCGCATCGCCGCGAGGGCGCGGCTCCCACACCACCCTGCCGCCGCCAGCCATGAGCAAAGCCCACTGCCTGTGGGAGCGCCGCCCTCGGCGCGATGGGGCCGGCGATCAAGCGCCGCATCGCCGCGAGGGCGCGGCTCCCACACCACCCTGCCGCCGCCAGCCATGAGCAAAGACCATAGCCTGTGGGAGCGTCGCCCTCGGCGCGATGGGGCCGGCGATCAGGCGCCGCATCGCCGCGAGGGCGCGGCTCCCACACCTCCCTGCCGCCGCCAGCCATGAGCAAAGCCGACTGCCTGTG